>CAMAVB010000400.1 GCA_945861465.1 Candidatus Kuenenia stuttgartensis | reverse complement strand
TTGCTGATTGCCAGGTTGGTACTCGATCCGAGTCGATTGCTCATGCTGCGGGGAGCCAGCATGCATCATGTGGTGTTGCTTGACGATTCGCTTTCCATGCGCGATCGGGAAGGCGATGCGGCGATATTTCAACAAGCTTTGCTGACGCTTGAGAATATGCTCGCCGAAGGGAGTCAGCAACCAGGTGCATCGCGCGTCACGATCCTGTCGATGACCGATCCGGGACGACCGATTGTTTCCGATCGAACGCTCGACGCCGCTTTCGTTCAGGAAATTCTGCCACGGCTCCGCAACCTGACATGTTCCTGGCGGGCGGCCTCACCGGTGGATGCCATTAATGCGGCAAAAGATATCCTCGCCGCTGACGGCAGCGCTGCTCCACAGGTACATGTGTTAACCGACTTGCGCGCATCGGACTGGAACAGTCGTCCGGAAGTTGTCGCGGCACTGGCATCGTTGAAGACAATCAAGGCATCGGTGGACCTGGTCAAGATTGTCAAAGATACGCATCCGAACGTGGCGATTCAGCAGTTAACGGCTGACACGCTGGCCGTGGCGCAGGGTGTGCCGTGGCGGATGACGCTGACACTGAAGAATCATGCAGCTGGAAAAGCGGCAGGATTACGTGGAACGGTGTTTCTGGACGGCGCATCGCTGCCAGCCAGAATCCTGATTCCCGAGATCGAACCAGGGGCGGAGCTCCAGATTTCACATGACGTGACGTTTGACTCTCAGGGCCGTCATCAGATTGAAGTGCGACTGGAAGACGACGCGCTGCGGGAGGATAATCGTCGGTTCCTTGCGGTCGAAGTGACAGAACGCCGGATGATTCTGATCATCGACGACGAAGGTCAGCAGGACGATGCATCGTTTGTGGCAGCCGCGTTAAGTGCTGATCCGTCGCTGACGGGACTGGCCAGTGAGATTCGCGCATCGCAGACGTTGACTTCGACAAACCTGAAGAACTATGACTGCATCTATCTTCTCAACGTCCGTGATCTGCCGGCGGATGTGACTCTGCTGCTCGCCGAATACGTTCGCAGCGGCGGCGGAATCGTGTGGTATCCGGGCGATCAGGCGAATATGCGGTGGTATTCCGAAACGCTGCGGGAATCCTCGTTGAAACTGTTTCCGGTTCCAATCGGAACGGTTCACGAGATCGATCAGAGCGATCCGGCGAAGGCCGTTGTGAGCCCGTTTGTTACACCGATATTTGAAGAGCATCCGATTTTCATGGTTTACAATTCGCCCGACAGCCCGTTTCCGGACACGGTCCAGATCGCACGCTGGCTGCAGGTGACGGACAACTGGAAGGCCGACGATGTGGAACGTGCCGATGGTGTGCGAACATTGATGCGTCTGAAGACAGGTCAGCCTGTGGCATTTGAGCATGCCGTCGGGAAGGGCAGGGTGCTGACTTTTCTCACAGGTGCCGGACGTCGATGGAGCAACTGGCCCGTCGCACCCGCCGCGCCGGGATATGTGGTGATGCATCTGCTGATCCATCAGTACCTGCAACGACCGATTGAAGGCGTCGAATTGCGGGAATTGTCGGAACCGCTGCGTCTGCAATGGCCGATCACACAGTTCACTGAAAATGTGGAAGTGTACCTGCCGGAAGCGGGCCCCGGTGATGAGCCTGTGGCCGAGACATTTGTGCGGCTTCAGGCAATTTTGTTGAAGAAGACTGAGAACGCTGCGACCGGAACAGCGCCAAAAGCTGTAAGTCAGGATGAAAAATCACCTTCCGGAAATCGACCCGCCGAGCAGGACCTGGAACTTACGATCACGCAGGCGGAGCGACCTGGGATTTACCGCGTACGTCGTTTTGATCCCGAAGGCAGCGTTAATGATACCGTGATTGCATTGAACGTCCCAACGTCTGAAAGCGCATTGGCGATTGCCGATCAGGAACAGCTCACGAGTCAGGTCGAGCTGGACCATGTTCGAATTCTGGAAGCAGATTCGGCCAACTCACTGGGTGGCTCCGCCGCCGGTCGCGAACTACGCTGGCTGCTGCTGGGATTGTTGATCGCGGTACTGATTGCCGAACAGCTGCTGGCGTTGCGTCTGAGCTACCATCCGGAGGTGGCAAAATGAGTGTTCAGTTTTCAGTATTCAGGTTTCATGAGTTGAGTCTCGGAGTGCAGGTTGCCGGGACAGAATCGGGGGACTCAGATTCAGCCATCGCATCATCATTGGATGCAAGCACAGGGATGGAAGTCGAATCACAGTTGTTTCAAACGACGGAGTTGGACTTGCCGGTATCGACGGCTGGCATTCTGTTGCTCCTGGCAAGCATTGGCATTCTTGCCCTTTTGACGGTTCGCACGGCGTTGCGGGACTCACGATTTCTGAAGGCGCGTGATCGAGCCATTCTGTTGATTCCCCGCATTCTGGTGTTGGCTCTGGTACTGTTGATTGTGCTGAATCCTCAGCGGCGTACGCAGTTGAGCCGCATCGAAAAATCACGAGTCGGTATCCTGCTCGATACTTCGCTGTCAATGGCCTGGCCTGCTGGAGATCCTGTTGTGAGCGGCACGGCGCTCACCGCCGCCGCACCGACGCGCGCCGCCGCTGCGGTGAAATCCTTGATAGCATCCGGCGTCTTATCGGAACTCAGCAAGAAACACGCCGTGTCAGTCTACACGTTTGATTCATCCCTGGCCGGACCATGGGCCATCGTAACTGAGGATGCAGTGCGGTTTGTGGATTCCGCAGGGCATGAAAAGGGGGCAGACCCTGAAACGCAACGGGGTCAGACCCCTCTTCCAGCCACAACCGTGTCGCTGGATCAACAGACGCAGGCCGTGGCAGGCATGATTACAGATCCTGCGGCATTGGCGCAATGGGATTCGATCATTCAGCCGCGCGGCGCGGAAACGCGCATTGGCGAATCGCTATACCAACTGATCGGTCAGATTTCCGGGAGAACGCTGAGCGGCGTCGTGGTGATTTCCGATGGCCGATCCAATACCGGACTGGATGTGGAACCCGCGCGTGTCAGAGCCGAACGATCAGGAACGAGACTGATTACGGTTGGAGTCGGCAGTCAAAAGCCGCAGATGAATCTGTGGGTTGCCGGAATGCAGAGTCCCACCGATGTGCATCAGGGAGATCCGTTTGACATTACTGTCATGCTCCAGGGAACGGCTTCGACTGGTCAGCAGGCAACCGTGCGATTGTTCGAACAGTCGTCGGACGGGGATGGTAAAGATCGGCGGCAGATCGCTGAGAAAACAATTGAACTTGGTGACGATGCAATTCCCGCATCTCTTCGATTCAGTCAGCAACTGACTGTGCCGGGCAAGTATGACTTTACGGCTCGGATTGAATCCCCGACGGGCAGTTCCGAAATGACGCTCGATGACAATGAGCGGCGGCGAACGATCGAAGTGACCGATCGACGCATGAAGGTGCTGGTCATCTCCAGTGGGCCGATGCGTGATTATCAGTTTGTCCGCAACACACTGTTTCGTCACAGCGGTGTCGAATCCGATGTCTGGCTGCAGTCGGTGACGGATGAGAATATCGGCTTTGTGTCTCAGGAAGCAAAGCAGCTGCTGACAAAGTTTCCTGCGACTGAAGCCGAATTGTTTGAATACGACGTGGTCGTGGCGTTCGATCCGGACTGGAGCCGACTTTCGGCGGAGCAACAGACATTTCTGAATCGTTGGGTCTCAGAACATGCCGGTGGGCTGATTTTGGTCGCGGGCGAGATTTTTACTCCAAGACTGGCCCAGGAGCCTGAAACGTTTCGCGAGATCAGCGTGTTGTATCCGGTTCTGCTCAATCGTATGGTGCCGGAGCTTCAGTTGAGTCAGCGCGCGGATGAGCCGTGGCCGATTACGCTGACACCGGAAGGCCGTGCCACAGAGTTCCTGAAGATCGCGGATGAGACTGGCAATGCCAGCGTGGATCTGTGGCAGACGTTTAAGGGAATTTACCGATCGTATCCCGTTCGGGCCGTGCGTGACGGAACTGTAGTGCTGCTGGAATATGGTAACCCGAGGGCACGCACAGAACTGGGGCAACCGCCGTTTATTGCGTCGCAGTTCTATGGGACCGGGCGCACGATCTTTATCGGCTCTGCTGAGACATGGCGATTACGGGAAATTTCGCCTCAGGGCCATCAGAGATTCTGGACCAGCCTGATTCGCGAAGTCGGACAGGGGCGTCGTAGTCGTGGCAACGCACGCGGACAGTTATTGCTGGACCGGACTGAAGTCGCACCGGGGCAACCGGTAAACGTGCGTGCTTTGTTATATGATGCCAGACTGCAGCCACTGATGACAGAATCTGTTCCGCTGACAATCAAGGATGGTGAAAACCGGACGCTGACTTTGCCTGATCGTTTGCACGGCGAAAGTCGCAGGGCAGGGCAGTATGTTGCAAGTTTCCGACCTTCGGCACCGGGGACCTATCGTATCTCCGTGCCGGTGCCGGAATCGTCCGATGTGCTTCAGGCCTCGATTGATGTTGTCCTTCCGAATCTGGAATCTCAGAATCCGACTCTCGACAAAGAACTGTTGACAAATCTGACACGCGACACCCAGGGGCGTTATCTCGCGGTGTCAGAACTTGCGACTTTGCCCAATCTGCTCCCCGACCAAAGCCAGCCGGTCGTTGTCGATGAACAACTGCGAACGCTGTGGGATCGACGCTGGCTGATGTTTCTGATGGTCGGCCTGCTGGCGTTTGAATGGATCATGCGTCGGGTGTGGCGATTGAGTTGAGTTTCGACTCGTGACTCGCCGCGAGCGTAGGACGGACATTCATGTCCGTCGGATCGCCAGACTGCACCGCCGAAGTGAATGCTACTGAGAATCATTCACCGTTCTGACGGACTCTCTCTTAATCATAATCTTACTCTTAATCATAATCGGTTTGCAGTTCCTGTACTTCAGTTACTCACATCGCAATAAGGGATTAAGATTAAGAGTAGGATTAAGAGTAGGATTAAGATTAAGAATCCATACTCCCGCCTCAGGGACTCGCTCGTAATCATAATCGGTTCGTATTGCCTGAGTCGTTAAACAACTTCTTCGACCACCGGATTCGTCAGTCTCCCGATCCCTTCGATATCAATCGTTACTTCATCGCCTGGCTGCAGGAATACGGGCGGTGTCCGAGCCGCACCGACGCCGTGCGGAGTGCCCGTCAGGATGACTGTGCCGGGTGCCAGAATTGTGCTGGCACTGAGGAACTCAATCAGGGTTGGAACGTCAAAGATCATGTCGTTGGTGTTCCAGTCCTGCATGGTATTGCCATTCAGGATGGTGCGAATCTGCAAGGCATTGGGATTTGGGATCTCGTCGGCAGTGACGAGACACGGGCCGAGCGGGCAGAATGTGGCAAACGTCTTCCCGCGACACCATTGACCACCGCCGCCTTCTTTTTGCCAGTCACGAGCACTCACATCGTT
>CAMAVB010000399.1 GCA_945861465.1 Candidatus Kuenenia stuttgartensis | reverse complement strand
TCACGGACCCGAATGAACGATGATAAACCCACTGTTGCGCTCCTTCGCTTTGAGTGTGTACTCAGGACTGATACGGGGGAGCGCAACAGATTTTCATTTTCCCCGCAAACCCAATCCTCCTAAATTCCGGCCATTGCATCAGGCCAGGGCTAGGGTGAGGGGTTTGCGATTCAGCGACGAGCCCCCTCATCCGGCCTTCGGCCACCTTCTCCCCCGATGGGGAGAAGGGAACGTAGGGGGCTTCTTCGATGCGGAAGTCCGGGCCGATTTCGTCCTGCAGGCGGAGTTCCCATTTCCATGCTTTGGCGGGGTGATATTTCCAGAAGCAGCCGTGAGCCACTGCCAGTGACGGATCGGTCTGGCACTTCTTGTCGACTCGCGTCGGCCAATATTTCATGGCCAGGTGCGACCAGTCGTAGTCCTTGTTGCCCTGCGGATTGGCTCGGCAGAGTTCGTCCCACCACTTCTTGGGATCCTTCCACACGGGATCCAGCAGCGGCCAGAGAGCCGCACTGTTGATCATGACGCCGTCGTCAAGGTTGGGATCATACGGGGCATCGACTTCGCGAGCCGGACACTGTTCCTTGCCTGGAGCGACCTCGGGCGACAGCGGGCCTTTGTCGGCACACTGCTGCACCAGAGCGATGAACGTCTCCAGTTCATCCTTCCATGCTCGTGTATCGTCGATATGGTCTCGGGCACTGCGAGCTGCCGTGGCATCTTTGCCGTCGGCAGCCTTTCGCATGTCGTTCAGCTCGCCTTCGATGCGACGAAACGTGTTTTGCAGTGTGGCCAGTAGATGCGTCAGCGTGCGAGCATTCCAGCGATGGATATTGATCCATGCAACAAATGTTTTCCTTGCCGATGTCAGAGGCCAGTGAATTGGGCGGTTTTCGTACATCTGGCGGTGAACGTCGCCGAAGAATTTCTCGCGGAGGTAATCGCGGAGATTGGATTTTGGGGCGATGTTCGTGCCGTGTGTGGTCCATGCGTCCAGCAGCGGTTTCGCAGCGGGATGTCCGAGTCCATCGGTGAGTTCGTTCGGCCCAAGTGTTCCGTCGAGGAAGAGGATACCGGCAGGAAGAATTCCCTGCTCCCGGCGAGCGGAGGGTGTCAACCCTCCGAGTGTGTTTTCGTCACGTTGGTCGCGTTGGTCGCCCTGGCCGCGATTCCTCGGAGGGTTAACACCCCCCGCTCGCCAAGTCAAATCCCCATCCAAAATCCCTTCCCCGTTCGCCCCGAACCGCCCAAGCGCCACGCCGAGGGCGAAGCTGAGGTGATCTGTCGGCGGCTCGGGATCGAGCTGCGGTTCGTACTCCGGCAACGGAGCCCCCTCCGGTCGATCCACCGCCACTTGAGCCCATTCCTGAGCATGCCGCCATGACGTTGGGCCGGGGTGTTTGAATTCGACGGAGGGCTCGCGGTGGGATTCGTGAATTCCAAAACGGTGATCAATACTTGAAATGATCACGTCCGCATTCGCAACGACTTTGACGTGCAACCGTTCGACGTCACCTACTTGGAAGTCTTGCGTCGGATTCAACGCAGCCATTATTTCTCGAGCGTCAGAGCTGTTCATCCAGCAAAGCAGCGCTTCGACAAGGTCAGGAAATACAGATCGTCCCTTGTCTCCGAAGATGCTTAAAAAGCGATGAGACCGTGCCTTGAATTCGGTACCCATGGTCGTAAATGCAATCCCGCGTCGAAAATAAAACTCAGGATTACGAGGATAGCTCGATTCGAAGGACTGGACTTCTAGGCCGGCATCAAGCCACCTTACCACAAAGGACACGGGCTCGATCCATGCACGCCCTTTACCGCCTTTCACAAAGGGCACCCATGGAACGTCCTCGGTGCGAGGCTCGCCGCCTTGCTTCAGAAATACGTCTCCGTGATTTGGCTCCCACGGGAATCGCAAGAACCGCACATCGTCTGAAGTCTGCAGCCCGACTTTCACGGGAAATGCAGCGCCAATCTTGATTGCCGTGCTGTACTCGGCACGCTTGTTGTTGTCCCACCAATAGACCAGTGGCCATTCGGGGACGACTTTGAGGGCGGCGGGGTCGAAGGTGTGGTGGCCGATGTGGCAGAGCGTTGCCGCTTGCTTTCGTTTCGTGCGCTGGCGATCGTACGACGTGTCACCGGGAGGTGTTGGCTGCTGGGCGACGCTGTTGGTCTTTCGGGGCGGTGTGCGATGAAAGACGCTGACGACTACTGAAAGCACATCGTTCGGGACTTCGTCGAATGCGCCAACGGCAAAATCCCCCAACGCTCGCAGGTCGAATGTCTCCAGAAGGTGCTGCCGTAAATCCGAATACTGCTTAATGAACATCCAATTCCGCATGGTCAGCATGCCGGACACGCCGTGCTCGCGAACCAATTGCAGTCCCCGCAACAGGAATGCTGCGAACAAATCCGCTTTGCCGAATGCATAGTGCTCAGCCACATACGCAGCGTCTGCCATCTTTGACGTGCCCTGATACGGCGGATTGGCAACAACCAGATCGTACGTACCTTCTCTCACCATCCGCACAAATCGCACTCCGGCCGCCAGTTGTTCTCCGGCCAGTCGCAGGCCCAATTCCTGAGCACTCGTGTGGCGGCTGAGGAAGTTTTCGAGGGCCGACAGAATTCCGGTGGTTGCCCACTCGCGGGAGATCGGTCGCGGTGTTCGAACCGTTTTTCCATCCTCATCAAATGTCAACTGCACAACTTTGTTCTTCCAGCCAATTTGCTCTTCATAAGCCGCAATGGCCGTTTCAATGGCAACATCGACCTTCAACAGGCTTCCCAGATGATCAGCTCCACGAAGGGCTTCGATGATCTGGTTGGTGAGTGCGGCCGGGACGCCGGTTTCGTCTTCCACGACTCGCCGCAGCTCCACCAGAGCCGGATCGTCGTCGGCCAGAGCTGTGATGCCCAGATTGCTGGCGACCAAATTCAGATTCTTCGGCTGTGCCGCCGGACACACCGTTTGAGCCTTCAACCACAACGCCGCCGCCGCAATCTGAACAGCTCGCGGATCAAGGTCGATGCCGTGAAGATTGTGTTCGAGAATGCGTTCGACGATGGCCACGTCGGTGTAGTCGTCGGGGTTGAATACTGTTCTGTCCCCTCTCCCCCGCGTGCGACCTGCCATGTGCTCAATCTCGCCAGCGGGGGAGAGGGCAGGGTGAGGGGGATTTTCTACAACGCGGACTGCTGCGAAAGCCCCCTCATCCGCCCTGCGGGCACCTTCTCCCCCAATGTGGGGGAGAAGGGACGTGGTGGACGCGGCTGCTCTGTGCCGGGCTTCTTCCTTGTACAACGCAAACAACAAATCAAACGCGACAACCAGAAAATGGCCGCTGCCGACGGCGGGGTCCAGGATCTTGAGGTCTCGCACGCTGTTGGGTGCGTGTTCGATTGCATCTTCCGGAATCGGCTGGGGCACATAATACGCCCAGCGTCGTTCGGCATCGGTGTGCAACGGCATCAGGGCTGTGAGCGATACGCCAGGTAGATCGTCTTCGTTCGGTAGGTCCTCCCTGCCGGGGAGGACTTTCGAGCGAAGCTCGAACTGCCCCGGGTCGGGCGTCGATTCAACGTCGCCGCTCTGCTCTTCTGTCAACTCGTTTTGGTCGCAGGTCGCAACAGGTTGCGAAGTCCTTTCCGGCAGAAAGGACCTACCAGGCACAGTCCTTTCCGGCAGAAAGGACCTACCAGGCACAGTCCTTTCCGGCAGAAAGGACCTACTGAGAGCTGCCTGTCGTTCGTCACGTTGGGCTCGCCATTCGACTCGGCGTTGTTCCAGTGCGTCGAGCGTGCCATCGGCTTCACAGTCCGGTGTCCAGCCGTGCTTGCGGCACATCGCGAGCCACATCGGTCCCAGACTGTTCTGAAGCAGCCAGTCCACCATATAACGTTCGGTGAACATCTGCGTCTTGCTGGCGATCTCGTGCGGCTCAACCTTGCCTGAGTTACTCAGTTTGTAACCGTTCACGGGCCGGGATTGGTCTGTGCAGGAAATTGAGAATCCGAGACATCACGTGCATGACACGAATGTCTGACATGCCACTGGAACTGTTAGCTGAGATGACGCCAGCTGTGAAGGCGTTCGTCGTGGGGTAAATCGGTTCCTGCCAACTTTTGCGATTCCCTATCCCGATCTTTGTTCGGCGAATCAGTTGCGCACATCGGGGCAGTTAGGGCGAGATCGGAATGCCGGATATTTTCACTTCCCCGAGCAATTCGAGGAAGTCTGCTTTGCCCATGCCTCCGTCTTTCTGTTGTAGAACCTTCCCTTGCGGATCAGTGATGATCGTGCTTGGCGTGCTGCCGACGCGGTAACGACTCAACGTTTCGGCGACACTAGGGTCATCCACGTCAATCGTCACGGCGACGAACCCTGCATTGACCGAAGCTGCCACCTGCTTATCTGCCCAGACATTACGCTTCATGATTCGGCAGGGTACGCACCACTCACCCGTGAAGAAAAGGATGATGGGCTTGTCAGACTGTGCAGCTTTTTCTTGAGCTGATGTGTAATTGTCAGCCCATGCGATGCTGTTGGAAGGGACGTAGAAGCAGTACCAAGCGTAGGCGAGAGAGACAACGAGGAACGAAAGCCAGAACCATCGCCAAAAATTGAACGCGCCTCGATCGGATCGTAATGCCGACTCAGTGGGCGGTGGTACTGGGGATTGTGAGTCGTTCATGTTGAACTCGTTTGTCGCTGAATGGCACCGTTCACCAGGCCCCGGCGGGGGACATTGATTTCAGAAACCGCGAGGCCCGCGACTCCGCGCGCAACGGTTTGTTATCCGGTGCCAACGGTCACGCACCATCATTCTTCGGTTTCGATTTTCCGCGTTGATTGAAATCGAAGATCGCTCCGATTGCCGTGCCTAATGCGACGCACAGGGCCAGGCTTTGACCCATGTTCCCCGATGACGCTCCGTAAGCGGCCCCAAAGGCAGCGCCAAGAGCAACACCGACTCCAATCCCGTTTCCGGAAGTGCTACCGAGGCGCTTCTCGGTCGCCATTTGTTCTTCATCGCTCATTTTCAATCTCTCAAATTATAGACGGAGTTGCAATTCGCGTTGCCGAAATGACTTATCTGGCTTTTCGTTCGCCGAGCATGATTATTGGCAACTCCGCAGAATAGGCTAGTGGAAATTTTCAGATGATTGGTCGCCGAACGACCCCGTTCAGGGGGCACGAGGAGAAGACGATATCCGAAGCAAGACGGCAGGACGAGTGCTCCCCTGCAACGGATTGTTCGTTTTTGCGTTTCTGCAGCTCTGCGATTCTGTCGATCAAACATTGCTGGGTGAAGCGCACTGAAGGTGTCAGGTTACGACGGAGCGATTCACATGGCAAGTTTATTTTCATCGCGATTCTGGATCAGCATTCGAAAATGAATTCTCGATTGAGGTTCCATGATCCGAAGCAG
>CAMAVB010000398.1 GCA_945861465.1 Candidatus Kuenenia stuttgartensis | reverse complement strand
GTGACCAACGTGAACGGCAAGCCCGAACTGATCGTGGCGACAAAGGGTAGCGTTCAGGCGTTTGAACCGACGTCCGGCAAACAACTCTGGACATGCGCCACAGATATCGCCTGGTATATGGTTCCGAGCGTGATTGCGCACGATGGAATAGTGTATTGCCTTGGAGGTCGTTCGGGCGTTGCGGCGTTGGCGGTCAAAACCGGGGGTTCGGGCGACGTGACGAAGTCGCACCGATTGTGGACCGGCGTCAAGGGTTCCAATGTTACGTCACCGGTCTTTCATGACGGACATCTCTACTGGATGAACGACAATCTTGGGATTGCATTCTGTGCAAAGGCCGACACTGGCGAGATTGTCCATGAAAAACGCATGGATCGCTCCGGACAGGTCTATGCCTCGGCCCTGCTTGCTGACGGTCGAGTCTATTATCTCACGCGCGAAGGCCGCACATTCGTCGTGGCAGCGAAGCCGGAGTTTGAAGTGCTCGCCACGAATGATCTCAACGATGGCAGCGTCTTCAACGGCAGTCTCGCCGTCGATGGAACACGCCTGCTGTTGCGATCCGACAAATTTCTGTACGCGATTGGTAAATAGCAACGGATTGGTATCGCCGCCACACTGGATCACTGCATCTATTCGCGCGGTCAGATTTGAGGTTTTGTGAGCGGCAAGGCGCTAGCCGCCGGTGCTGACCGAATGCACAACCCGCGGCTAGCGCCTTGCGGCTCACGGAACAACACGTCCCTCAGTCCTGGCCGCGCGGAGTATATATCGCGCGAATTCGCGTCCATTCGCGGTTTAAACATCGTTCCGCCACCGCGCACTGAATTTGTCGCTAAACCTTAAATCTGAAGGAGATTGAATTTGGACCTTGGCATTGCCGGAAAAGTGGCGATCTCGTGGACAGGGAGCGATCGTTTTCCTTTCGAGCGTTGCCGGTCAAATGGGATCGCAGACAGATCCTCCATACAGTGCCAGCAAAGCGGCGAATATCAATTTTTCTCAATGCATGGCGAAGGATCTCGCGGCATCCGGAGTGCGAGTCAATTCCGTTTGTCCGGGAATGGTCAAAACGCCGCTGAATGAATCGGTCTGGAGATCGTGGCACGACCAGCAACCTGCGGAGAAACGCAGGTCATATGAAGACTGGGCAGCGGACAAGATTCATCAGGTGATTCCTCTTCGACGCTGGCAACAGCCTGACGATATCGCGGCAATGATCATCTTTCTGTGCAGTGCCCGAGCGGGAGAAGTGACGGGGCAGACGATGAACGTGGACGGCGGCTGCGTGATGCATTCGTAGGACGCCACGCATTGAGTGTCCGTATGTTTCCTCAACTCATCAGCCGCGAGTAGCTACGCTTACTTTTCAAAACATGTTGCAAGGAAGTCAAGTTTTGAATCTCGGCGACCCCCAACCGGCTTTACGCCGGTGGGATCGAGGTTTGAAAACTAACAACGATACCATTTCACCGCTTCGTCCCCATCCGGCTTCATGCCGGTGGAACGCAGGTTTGAAAACTACAACCATGAACCTTTGATACGTCGCAGTGAGTTGTCAAACCCGCAGTCCACTGGCACGAGGCCAGTGGGGCTGTGACAGTACACTGCGAATTCACATAGTTTCCAAACCCTCGGTCCACTGGCACAGGGCCAGAGGGGCGGATCGATGGTCGGTTTCTACCTCGTTCTCACAAATCCACACTCGGGATTTGGCCATGATGAGATAAACTTTCCCGGCAGGACGCCGCGACTGCGATTCGACACGATGTCCCATGCGCTTCTGCGATTCAAATACAATCCATTGTTCTGAGGCGAGCGGCGAAGCCGCGATGCCTCGCCGGAATGCACACTATGAATGAGAACCTCACAACCGCAAAGTCTCGCAATCGACTCTTGATTGTCGGCTTCGCCGCCGTCGTGCTGATTTCCCTTGTCGTGCTGGCGTTGTTCGCCATGTACAGTGCGTCGCGGCTGAATCAGAGAATTGCTGATCTTCGGTCGCAGGGGTTACCGACAAATGCAGTTGAATTGAACTCTTATTATTCCGTGCCGCCGGATGTCACTGACACGACTGAGCTGTGGGTTGCGGCAACGACGGCGGTAAAAAATGCCGGGATCAGTCAGCGCGCGGTAAAGATACCGATCGTGGGATTGGGGCCGACACCGATTCCGGAACCGGGTCAAGCGTGGGCGGAGCTGGAAATCTCCAGAACCTTTCTTGAAGAACTGGACAGTGAGCTGCAACTCATCAGGCGTGCTGCGGACGCCGGAGGAATGGTGCGATATCCGATCGACTTCACTGCAGGCTTAGATGCAGTTCTGACTGCGCAACAGGAAGTTCGGGTGCTCACGAGACTGCTCACGCTCAGCTCCCATGTTCATGCACATGCTGGACAGGATTCCGAAGTGCTGAAGGATGTGAGCGGAATCTTTGCTGTTTCGGATTCCGTCTGCGGCGAGCCCATTCTGATTTCTGAGCTAGTCAGAATTGCGACTCACGCCATTGGCTGCGATCTGACGGCCGACATGCTGCCTCACTGCAAGTGGACCGATGAGGAACTTGAAAGTCTGCAAGTTGCGATCGGGCGTGCAGATTTTCGCCGGGAAATGCTGAAAGCATTCCACGGTGAACGCGCGCAGTGCCTCACTGCCATCGATGCGTCTCCTCTGATCCTGTTTCGTGATGGAAATAAGTTGAAGGCGATCGAATTCATTGGAGAGTCGACAGAAGGATTGGCGACATCGTGGCTGGAGGCGACGAAGCGACACCAAAAAGTCGATGCTGAACTCAAGACCATGTCCACCAGCACGCTTTCGCGTATGAAGTACATGAGCGTGATGCTGATGTTACCGGCACTCCAGCAGGCAGTGAGTTCGGGCACCAGAGCGGAAGCCCGACAGAATTGCGCCATCGTTATCATCGCCGCCTATCGCTATCGACTTCAGCACGGCAGGCTGCCAATGTCAGTGACAGACCTCAGGGATCTGATCCCCGGTGATGAATTCGAGAAATCGTCGAGGCTGATCGATCCCTTTGATGGCCAGTCGCTGCGATTCAAGTCAGACAACGGCCGCGTGTTGATCTACAGTGTTGGTCACAACACAGTGGATGATGGCGGGGAGATCGTGAACGAGAAACCGCTGGAGGGTGATCTGGGGTATTCACTGTGACCAAGGAACAAACCGCAGTCGATCGGCCCCACTGGCCTCGTGCCAGTGGTCCGAAGGTTTGGAAACTAAGTGAACCCACGATGTGCTGTTACAACCCCACTGGCCTCGTGCCAGTGGACTGCAGGTTTGAAAACTTACTGCGACGAATCAATGCCCATGGTGATAGTCGTCAAACCGGCATGAAGCCGGCGGGGACGAGTGCGCGGGATGGAAACGTTCTAGTTTCCAAACCTCGATTCCACCGGCGTAAAGCCGGATGGGGTCACGGAAATTCAAGACTGGACTCATCTGGATTATCTTGTCAAAAACAATCCACGAGCTCGCGCCCGTGGCTACTTCCTGTCGCCGCTCTGTGGCTGAAACACCACCTGAACTCACTAGGATCGACTGTGTGCAACATTCAGTCGAGCAGTTCCGAGCGTTCCCGGATCCATTGGTGCATCAGGGGAACTCGCAGGCGGACCTGATTGTCTTCAAGCGTCACGAGTGAGCGGCGTAGCAGGGATTTTCTAATTCCGATGTTCTCCGGTGCCAGGAGCGCGTCGTGGTTGCGGAAGCCAAGCAGAAAATCCCATTCGCCGGGGATCTCGGATTCGTTCTTCAGCAATTGGATCATGACGTTGTCGCCGCTGACGATGGCTTTCCTCCGCACGTCGAGGAACAGCTCGTCTGTGACGGCGGCAACGTTCTTCAGATTGACCAGGTTGACGCAGGTCTCGGCCAGCAGCACGACCAGATGTGGCCAGCCATCGGCGGCTTCATGCAACCGCCGCAGGCCGTCGGTCCCCCAGAACTCGGGCGGAAACTTTGGTCGGTTCGGCGTTCCCTTGAAGAGTTGCGAATGTGCCAGGGGATCGGTCAGCAGTTGGCTCGTCTCCTCCAGCGTGAAGCGATCCAGTTCGACCGTCCGGACACTGATGAGATACGACGGCCACTCGGCATGTTTCAATTTGGCGATGCGGTGACTGCCGGAGAAAAGCCAGATCAGGTTGCGATGCGACTGGATTGACGTCCGGAACATCGCAAGCAGGTCTTCAGGAATGACAGGCCGCCCCGCCTCATCGCGCTGCCCCAGCTTGATGTCAAGGGACTCGAACTCATCGAGTGCGATGAGCAGCTTGCGATTGGCTAGCCCGAATTGCGTGTTGGCGTCGTCAAGAAATCGACTGAATTCGACGAGATCAATGTTCCGGACGTGGAGCACGCTTTTAACGTGCTCGGCACGATGGAATCGTGCCCCACTTACTTCTGTCTCAGACCTTATGGCTTCCGTCAACTGCTCACAGAACAGGCTAAGGGAGCCGCACTTCGCCGGGTCCTGCCGGTTCAGAAACAAGATGTCGATGTTCGTGGGAATAAAACTGTAAGTAGGGTGGGCCTGCGCTTCGCCGGCCCATCATTCATTCGATCTGGTGGGCCTGTGCTTCGCTGGTCCCACAATACGAATCCACGAATCGACCAGCCATGCCATTGGGGCACTGTTCCTCTGCGGGGCAAAACGCCCCAGCGCTGCTGATCCATCGGAAGGGGCCGTTTTTCCCCGGAACCTCTGCTCTTTTGACAGTTGGCACGGGAATTGCGACTCAACACCGCACGCCGCCGGCATTGGCTCGTTTAACCGCGTGCCCGGCGGGCCGTGCTTGTTCTATTTGAGATTTGAGATACGAAATACGAAATACGAAATACGAAATACGAAATACGAAATACGAAATACGAAGCGCGGGGCGTTGCCCACGCGGTCAAACGAATGTGTCGTCTCTCATCCCAGAAGGAAATCCAATGTCCGTTCAAACAATGACTCGTGACAGAATCAATCAGTTGACCGAGGAAATCAAAGGCCACAATGAACCCTTTCAGCGCATTGTGAGCCAGGTGAATCAGGTGCTGGTTGGTCAGGAAAAACTGGTCCATCGGATGCTGATCGGCTTACTGGCGAATGGCCACTTGCTGATTGAGGGCGTTCCCGGTCTGGCTAAGACGACGGCAGTGGCCTGCCTGGCGAAGGCGATTCACACAGGCTTCCAGCGTCTCCAGTTTACTCCTGATCTGTTGCCCGCCGACCTCATTGGTACTTTGGTTTATCGTCCGCAGGACCAGACGTTTGTGGTTCAGAAGGGTCCGATCTTTTCGAACTTGATTCTGGCCGATGAAATCAACCGTGCTCCGGCAAAAGTGCAGAGTGCGCTTCTGGAAGCAATGCAGGAACGACAGGTGACCATCGGGTCGGAAACGTTTTTGCTGCCGGAACCGTTCCTGGTCATGGC
>CAMAVB010000397.1 GCA_945861465.1 Candidatus Kuenenia stuttgartensis | reverse complement strand
AAGAAGAGAGGAAGAGGCGGGACACCCCGCCGATGACGAACGACGCAGCCTGAGACGCAAACACAAGCGTCCCGGAGGGTTGCGTCGATAGTGGCCGATCTGCGGCGTCATCGCTCCTCGACGACATTTGTCGTCTCGTCGCTCTTCCTTGCATCTCGACCACTCGCGTCGCAACGCGGCCACGGAGGTTTTTTTAGGGGTTCTAAACATCTGCTGATTTCCAGCGAATTGCCGTCGCCGACAGTTTGCCGTTCAACCAATTCAAATGTCCCACTATGATTCACCCCGACGAAGACCAGCCGGTCCAGGATTTCTGATTCTGTCAAGCTTATGAAACTCGAATGCTCCTGCTTAAACTCCGACAGCTGCTCGAATACACCGTCTTTCAGACGTTACTCTTCGTCGTGAAGAGTCTTCCGGTCCGCGCGAGCGTCATGCTGGCAAAGAGTCTGGCGTGGATGATGGTGCGCGTCGTACCTGAGAAGTTAAGTCGCTCCGACGTGGCCAGGGAAAATCTCGAACTGGCGTTTGGCGAATCGATGTCGGATGCTCAGGCGGATCGAATCATTTATGGGATGTGGGTGCATCTGTTTCGCATGGTGTGCGAAATCATTCAGCTTCCGCGCCGCTTCCGCCTCGCTAATTGTGCGGATGTCCTTGACTTCGAACGTCGCAACGACTGTGTCAGGGCTCTCTGTTCCGATCGGCCAGTGTTGTTCCTTGGAGGCCATTTCGGAAACTGGGAAATCAGCGTCAACACCTTCGGGCACTTTGGGTTTCCGATGGGAGTGGTCGCGCGGCACCTGGACAATCCTTATCTGCAAAAGTGGTTCAAAGCCTTTCGTGAGTCCACGGGGAATTCTCTGATCCTGAAACAGGGAGCGGGCGAAGAACTCTCCTGCATTATGGAACGGCGTGGCATGGCTTCGTTGTTGTGTGATCAGGATGCGGGACGTTCAGGTGTGTTCGTCGATTTCTTCGATCGACCGGCTTCAACGTTTAAGTCGATTGCTTTGCTGGCGCTGCAGTATAATGCATTGATCGTGGTCGGTGGTGCGTTTCGACTCCCGGAATCTTCGCAACACGACTGTCGCTGGATTCGTTTCAATCTGGCGACGCAGGACATCATCGATTCGGCGGATTTTCAGGGTGCCAACGGCATCAACGAACTGACGCAGCGGTTCACATCCTCGCTGGAGGCACTCATTCGAATAGCACCCGAACAATATTTCTGGGTTCATCGCCGCTGGAAAACTCCGCCAGACGCACGGAGAAAGCGCCGAGAAACTGCTGCTGCGTAAGGATCTTGTACCACCAGCAGTTGATTTCTTGTTTTGCCGCGAAGATTTTATACGGCGAGTTGCGGAAGTTGCTTTGTGCTGGCGTTTTGCGCAGCAAGGATTGCAGTCATGCTGGTCTGCACTATGCTGGTGAGTTGATTGACGGAGAGTTTAACCACCAAAAGCCCAGCGCGAGCTTTTCCCGCAACCCAAGGAAGAGAGTGAACGAGATTTTAACCGCGGATTTCGCGGATTTCACAGATAAACACACGGTGACTCATCCGTACCATCCGCGAAATCCGCGGTCAGAAAACTGCATTGCCATTCCAATTTCGGGTAGTGGCGACAAAAACTCACAAGATTTATATGTTTGTGGAACGAACATCGGTTCGTGTAAAATGTGAAGACCTGCGACGTTCTTACCATCACATAAAAAGGATCTGAAATATGAAATTCGTCGGTTCACTATTCGTTGTAATGACCGCAGTCGTTGTCGTGCTCTCTGTGTACTCAACGCCCAACGAGGCTCTGGCCGGTTATTCACCAGTCGCTTCGACAGACGATGCCGCGCCGGTTGAAGAGAGTATGCATGAATTCATGGAGTATGTTTTTCAGCCGACCTACCTGCGACTTAAAGCCAGCATGGCAGCTGCTCCAGCTGACAACAAAGGCTGGAAAGCGGTCAAATCCGATGCTCTTATCCTTGCCGAAAGCTGCAATCTGCTCTTCGCCCGCAAGCCTGATGAGCACGGAGAGGACTGGACCAGTCATGCCATGGCTTCAAAGACCCATGGTGCGGAATTGTACAAGGCCGCAAAAGAGAAGAATTTTGAAGCAGCAACATCGGCGTACAAGGCGATGCTCAACAACTGCAACGCCTGTCACAAGCAGTTTGAAGACGGCAAGCACATTCTGCAGCCCTGAAACCTCGTCCCGCAACACGTAATGGAGTACGACACAGCGTGGCGTCCTGGCTTCGACGATTTCCGTGGACGATCTTCATCGCCTGCCTTGCGATCACCGTTCTGGGGCTGTGCGGACTCGTTCGCGCAGATGAACTGTATGGTCGAACGCAACTTGTCGAACGGCAAATGGTCTGGTTGTTTCTCGCCATCCTGTCCATGATTGCGGTCTTGCTGGTGCCGTATCGGTGGTTAAGTCAGCTGAGTCCCTGGTTCTTTCTGGCAACATTGTTATTGCTGGCCGTGACGCTGTTCATGCCGCCCATTAACGGATCGCGACGGTGGATTCCGCTGGGGCTGTTTGACTTTCAGGCCAGCGAACCCGCGCGGCTGGCTTATATCATGGCATTGGCTGCGTATTTGATGTATCGCTCAAGTCAGAGGAACTTTGCGGGGCTGTTGCCGCCGTTGCTGATGGCATTTTTCCCGATGCTGCTGATCGTGCGAGAACCCGATCTGGACACAGCATTGCTGTTTCTGCCGATTTTGTACGCCATGCTGTTTGCCGCCGGTGCCCGCACGAAACATCTCGCCGCCGCTGCAGTCCCCGGTCTCGTCTGTCTGCCGTTGCTGTGGACACAAATCAGCCCCGAGCAGCAGTCACGAATCGTATCAGTGTTTACCCAACGTGACGGAGGCTCCGCACCCGCAGGGGATGGTTTTCATCTGCATCAGTCCAAGCAGATCCTGGCTCTCGGAGGCTACTGGGGCAGCAGAAATCAGGCAGAACCGCCGATCGATGATCCGGCGGCATGGCAACTTCCGGCATCACGTACGGACTTTATCTTCGTAATGATCGGGGAGCGTTTTGGCTTTCCCGCCTGTGCCGTTCTGATGTTGCTGTACTGCATTTTGGTCTGGAAGGGCCTGCGGGTCGCGCGGCGCACGCGAGAGCCGTTTGGAAGACTTGTCTGTGTGGGCGTGCTGACGCTCATCGCGGTGCAGACACTGGCGAGTACGGGAATGACAGTCGGGCTCTTACCGATCACCGGCACCACCCTGCCGCTGTGCAGTTACGGAGGCAGCAGTTTGATTTCCACATATGTCGGCATCGGCCTTGTGATGAACATCGCAATGCGGCAAGGCTACGAAGTCACAGGCGAACCGTTCGTATTCAGACGCGGGATGGACTGAGGTTGCGTTCGGCGAGCGGGGGACGTGAGTCCCCTGATTTTTGCAGTGTCCACGCGGTCAATCAGGGGATTGACATCCCCCGCTCGCCAAAGAAATACATCAATTCCGACCGCGCGAAGTATAGTATTGCTCAGGTTCGAGCCGAGTGCGAACAAGTGTGCTGGAGTTTCGCGATTCCACGACTTACGCTGAACAACAGTTTTTCAAACGAATGTCAACGATGCAGTCAATATCCCGAATGAATTTTCGCCATCCTGCCTTCCATGGTCGCATCGGGATCGCGCGCACCGACGTGACGCCGCCGGTCGGCATTTATTCGCGAAACTGGGGTGCGGCGAAACACGATGTGGCCGAATCGATTCACCGGTCGTTGACACTTACCGCCCTGACGTTGACGCCGTTGGCGGGTGGAGCGACGCTGATTCTCATCGACGCGGATCTCGGCTGGTGGAAGACGCCGCAGACGTTTCACAAATTCCAGAAACGGTTGCTTGAATCGCTGTCGCTGGCATCTGCGAATCTGATTTTTGCACTCAGCCACACTCATGCCGGACCGCCGTTGATGGAGGCCGACGATTCACTACCCGGCAGCGCGCTGCTTCGGACGTGGATGGAACATCTGTTCGAAGCGACGGTGCATGCGATCCGCGAAGCGTTGGAGTCGCAGTTCGAGGCGACACTGGACTGGCATCAGGGCCGATGTGGCCTGGCGACTGTTCGCGATCTGCCGGATCCTGACCCCACGAAGAATCGGACAGTCTGCGGCTACAATCCGGATGGAAGGCCCGATGACACTCTGCTGGTTGGTCGCGTTACGGATACGACCGGACGAATTCGTGCGACCCTGGTCAACTATGCCTGTCATCCGACGACGCTGGCATGGGACAATACCGCGATCTCTCCGGATTATGTCGGAGCGATGCGTGCAACCATGCAACAGTCCACCGATGCCCCCGCGATGTTCATGCTCGGAGCGTGTGGCGAGCTGGCACCGCGTTTTCAGTACGTGGGCGACCCGGAAATCGCCGACCGTCACGGACGGCAGCTGGGCTTCGCGGCGCTGGCAACATTGCACGGCATGGAGCCACCGGGCACTTGCCTGGCTTATGCCGAAACAGTGGAATCCGGCGCGCCGCTTGCCGTCTGGAAGCATCAACCCTGCGAGGTGTCTCAGGAATTGCGTGCGATACAGACGACCGTCGAATTGCCCTTGAAGAACTGGCCTTCCGCTGAGGAACTGGAACAACAGCGATTGGCCTGTACGGATCGGGCTTTGGAAGAACGTCTTCGCCGCAAGCGTGACATTCGCAGCAGCGTCGGCGACGGATCAACATACCGTTTGCCGATTTACACCTGGCGCATCGGCGATGTGATCCTTGTCGGGAGTTGTTGTGAACCATATTCGGTTCTGCAACAGGAACTTCGCCGCCGGTTTCCAGAACACACGATCCTGTGTATGAACCTCATCAATGGCTCCATCGGCTATCTGCCGCCGGAGGATCTGTATGACACAGAGATTTATCCCGTCTGGCAAACCCCGTTCGATCGCGGGAGCCTTGAGGCGATCATTGAGGCCATGACTGCCGGAATCGCGGACCTGCTGGGATGATCAGAGATTGCAGTTGCTTTTTACAGTTCGTGCCTTGCAAGTCCAACATCGAAACCGACCGTGGATTGGCCCACCACATCGGAAAAAATGGTGGGCCGGCGCTGTCGCTTGTGCCACCCTACGATTGGAAACCGAATCTTGGATAATCTGTTGTCACGGCTGGCCAGTTTGTGAATCTGTCAAAACTGAACGGAATCAAGATTGGCCTGCTGGGAGCTGACCTTCAGTCAATCTGATACCTCTATGGAAGTAACCTGTGGAGGCTGCGTGCGGATCGCTGTGTATTGACGATCGCCAGTGCTTCCGGAACGCTGGCAATGAAACGAACGAGTTGCGATGTCGAGCAACCGAGAGCGGCGGCCGCTTTTTTCACGTCGAAATCTTTGGCGTCGATGGCATCCAGCGATTCGGCGAGCATCACCGGGAAATCATCGTGGTGTTCGCTGCAGGCGATCTTCTGATTTCGACAACGAGATTGCCACAACGCGGATGGCACAACCTCAGCCGTTCCGACTGAGCGCACTCGAACGGCCAGCAGCAATCTCAGGCGCGCGATGGCAACTTGCCTGTTCTGTTCCTGACTGCGGCGTTCGGCGGCGAAAGAGATGAT
>CAMAVB010000396.1 GCA_945861465.1 Candidatus Kuenenia stuttgartensis | reverse complement strand
AGTCGCTTCATCGAACGGATGTTGACCATCTCAGAAACCTGCCGCCTCCAGAAACGCCCCATCTACCAGTGGCTCTGCGATGCCGTGGATGCCAGCCTGAAAGGCAAATCGGCTCCGTGCATCCTGCTCGACCCGTGAACGGTTACGGTTCGCCATCGATTAAAAACGAGCGGACGAACATCGTCGGTGCGATAGGAAAGAAACTGAGTCGACAGGTCCTGCTCACCGACTCCTTTTGCAATTTCCGCCAGGTAAAGTCCAACCTGCATTCGCAGGCGATTCCGTAAAACTTCGTTTTGTTCAAGAGCAAACTGCTGATACTTCAGCTTCAACTCGCTGAATTCTCGCTCGTATTGCATGTGAGCGTTCTCGTCGGACACCGCTCCGATCGCTGGCAGCTGCGAAGGAGCTTTGCTGGGAGCAATCGACGCATAAAGAGCGTAGTAGTCTGCCGTCGGGATCGGATCAAACTTGTGATCATGACATCGGGCACAGGTGACGGTCAGTCCCATGAGCCCGCGAGTGATCACGTCGATTTGATCATCGATTGTGTCATTGGAATTTCGAAACTGCATCCCGACCGTCAGGAAACCAAGCGCCGCCAGTGATGGATCGTTCTCCGGAAGTTCAAGCTGGTCGGCCGCGATCTGTTCCAGCAGAAAACGGTCGACCGGCAGGTCGTGGTTAAACGCGTTGATGACATAGTCGCGATACGTGAACGAAAACGGGAACGTCGTAAAACCAATCGCCGCGCCGCCATGTGTGTCCGCGTAGCGAGCGATGTCCAGCCAGTGGCGTCCCCAGCGCTCGCCGTATCGAGGTGATTCCATCAGACGATCGATGAGTCGCTCGTCGCTTCCTTTTGCGACGTCGCTTTCAAAGGCTTCCACTTCGGCCCATGTCGGCGGCAGTCCTGTCAGATCAAATGTCGCGCGCCGAATGAACCGGGCTCGACTCACGGGCTTCGAATAATGCAGGCCCGCCTCCTGCAGCTTGTGCAACAGAAAGCGATCGATCGGAGTTGCTGCGGCTTCCGGTGCCGGCAGCGAATTCAGCAGCGATTCGGAATCCGCAATCGATTGAAAGGCCCAGTGGCTTGAGTACTTCGCGCCTTCCTGAACCCATTGTCGCAGAATTTCCTTTTGAACCACCGACAGCGTTTTTCCTGTCGAAGTCGGGGGCATCACAGTTTCTGAATCGGTCGACTGAATGCGAAGAATGAGTTCACTGTCCTCCGCCATGGCAACGATTGCCGATTTCTTCGCTTCCACCTCGACATCCAAACGCAAATCCGCACTGCGTTTTTCCGCATCCGGACCATGACACTGAAAACAATATTCCGCCAGAATAGGACGCACCTGGCGATTGAAATCCACCTGAGCATTCGAAAACGTACAGAACGCGGGCGAGATCAACAGGCACAGTCCAGCGCGTGCGATTCGGAATGCAGGAATGGTAAGCATGAGTAAGTATTTCTCGGTGCGGTGGGATGGATGCCGAGGAAAGGTAGGATATTTGCAGGCAATGAGTTCTGCTCGCATTATTCTACGGTGTTGAGTCTGCTTAAGAAAGTAAAACCTGGAATCAGGACACAACGGATGTTTGGTCTGCAACTCAGGCGAATTGGCAAAGTTCCAATGCGACTCTGTTTCGGGAATGCGATACCCCCTCAGGCATGTTGATACCGTGATATCTGCGGCACGTGTAATTCAGAGTTCGGCGTTGAAGGGCTGACAGGATCATGCACTCGAATCCATATTCTTCGCCAATTCATGATTCTTCGCCAAATCATGGAGAAGCTCTGCAACGAGTGCCCCCTCGCCTGTCGGGACTCATGGTTCTGTGTGGCGTAATTGGTTGTTACGGTGTTGGATTTGGCGCATTCATGATACTTGTAGGCATGTTCGTGGGACAACATGTTTTGTTTGCAGCGGTTGCCCACATCCTGTTTGGAAGCGCCTTTCTTGCATCCGCACTTGGCATTAACGCAAACAGAGCCTGGGCATGTCGGGCGATCATGGCGTTGTCAACGATTTTGGTTTTCGTATCTGTTGTCGCTATCTTCGCATCGATAACCGATCATGAACATGGCGCCACGTCATTTTGGGGTTTCGTGTTCGCATTCTTCATGGCAGTTGATGCGTGCGTCCTTCGTCGCACAATCAACTCCGGTGGGCGAAGCAATCCCGCCGATCGTCAGGAAAAAAACGGCCGAACAGATAGGGCTTTGACTTCGCGAGTGCGGATGGAGATCCCGGAGTAGCGTTCAGGGTCGAGCGGAGTGGGCCTGTGCCGGTGAGAACGAATGTTGCATCGGCGGCAGGCGGTCAAATTGCTTCTGCAGCCACCACTTTGGAATGGCCTTTTGTCTTTCCCAGATTCCAACATTTTACCCCCACGCCGCACTTCGTTGTGAAGCACAACTGCAGCCATCGCCGCGAACGGAATCGCAGACGGCAGGCAAATCGAGGTGACAAGCCCTTCGTCATCTTGTAGACTCAGTCGTCCCGCTGAGTGACCTCGATTGATTCCGCAGACTTACACCCAATCCACGAGGCGGAAAAGTTCAACGCACGATCGATGCGTCGGCTAATCGCCCGCCGCATAGATCGCAATTCGCTCGCAGCACGAGGTTCCAGCATGGGATGGCTTGATCGTTTCTTTGGTCGCCGAGGGAAACTCGAAACTGCAGAACCCAGCGGGATCGCCGAAGCCGTGAAAAAGGCGGCCATGGCTGGCGACGTTGCGGCACTCAAGAAGCTAATTGATGCACATGGCGGGACGAAAGTTCGTTTGGACGCTGACCCAGCTGAATTGACGGCTCTTCACTGGGCGGCAGCGTCCGGCAACGTCGAGGCGGTGAGATTCCTGCTGGCCCCACAAGTGGGAGCCAACCCACGGGCTGCCCGGAACAACAACTTTACTCCGTTGCATTCGGCTTCAATGCAAGGCCACGCGGCGGCGTGTGAGTTGTTACTGGCTGCCGGTGCGGGAGTCAACGTGCAGACTGACCCACAGGGATACGCTCCACTGCACAGCGCGGCATTTGCAGGGCACATTGATGCGATCCAGGTGCTTCTGGATCACGGAGCGGACTGCGGGTTGGTCAACTATCGCAACGAGCGGCCAGCAGACACAGCAAGACGCACTGGACAAGAGGAGGCGGCTCGACTGCTGGAGGCCCGGGTTCGGAGATAATGCTGCAGACGACGGCCGTCACTGCATTGATTTCTGTGATTTCATGGCGCAGTGGAGTGGTGGCAACTGTTGCCCCTGTTCGGCGATGAGGTGTAGCTGATGTGGACAAGCCGAAGCGAGAAACTGACCGATGTGCAAGGTTTGCGGTTCGCAATCGATCAAGACTCGCGCCCCGCTACATTCGCGGATGTGTTCCGTGGGTGGCAGAACGATGGTGACTTTCGTTCGCTTTTCAGCTCACTGCTATCCGACGCCCCGTTCACCGCGTTTCGATGGGAGACTCCGTCGGTCACGACTGCCACAATGTTCAAACCTTTCGAATTCGTGCTTCTTGACAGCCCTGGCTTGGCGCGTCGTCCGGATCCTGAATCGTTTTCCGAACACTTCAACCAAGCCGAGGCGAATGTCGCTGTCTTTCCCAATTTGGGTGGGGATGCGATCCTGATCGTGCCGAACCCGGTCGCCCAACCGTCTGTCTACGGGCACTTGGCCGCGTTTGTGCGGCTTGCCCCGGAGTCACAGCGTCACGCTCTCTGGCAGGCAGTCGGAAAGGCCATGGCGCTTCGCGTTGGATTCAAACCCGTTTGGCTCAATACTGCTGGGGCCGGTGTATCGTGGCTGCATGTGCGGCTCGACGATCGTCCCAAGTATTATCGCTTCAAGCCGTACACAGGGGGAGGCGAATGAACTGGACCTCATTATTCGGACCACTCGATCGAGATTGTTAAGTGGATGTGCGATATTTGCCGCGGCCATTCACTGCGCTTGAGGGAACCCTCATGCAGATTGCCTCTTTCGCTGCTTAACACGGTGCGATCAACTGGGCATATCTTTGAACTCACGATAATATCACTTTTGAATCACTCAGTCTGGTTTTCTCAGCCAGCATGAGACTCAACACGACTTGGCCTCATGATTTCAATTCGAGATGGAGAGATCGATGCGATTCGTCCGCATTCGCCGATTACTCGTTATTGCCACGTTCCTCGCGGAGATCCTCGGCGACAGGAGTCTCGCCGAAGGGCCGGCCGCGCAACCTTCGGTCGCAGGAAATTGGCCTCAGAAAGTCGTCGTCACCGTGGGCGATCTTCGCACGAGGATCGACGGATCGAAGATGTGGACGCTGAGCGGGATTGACTTTCAGGATACGGTCATGGCAACTGAGGACAGCGCCTACGGTTCGGTGCTGACCATTCGCAATGTCGGGCACTTGGGCACGGCTCATTTTCTGGATGTGCCGGGCAAGCCGGGCCAAGTAGAAAAAGAGCAGGTGGAAAGTCTGCAATTCTTTGTGGACGAAATGCCGGTCAGCGATCTGACTCCGACAATGAAACTGAGCGGTAAGTCGTTTCGCATGGAGAGGAGATCCAAAATCCGGGCAATGAATCTGGAGACTTCCATCCTCATTGAAAACGAAGTGCTGATCGAGACGGTGCATTTTCACGCGACAGGGCCAATCGACCTGCGAAGTGCGTATCCATGGATGTATGCATTGACGCCAAAAGCGACAGCATATGTCTTCGGTGACAAGAGCGGCATTCTGCATCGCGGCAAGTTTCTTTCGGAAGGAAAGACCGTCAGCCAGGTTGTTCAGAACGCAAACTGGATGGCCGTTTTTAACCCATCAAGCGGCAAGGGGACCGTATGCAGTTTTTTGAGACATCCACCGACGGCTGAAGGCTACTTTCTGATGATCGATGCTCCCGACATTTATCGCAAAGTGGCGGCATATAGCCTGATTGACAAGATCGTGCCCGAAGGATTCGACGGCACCTACCAATCGGCGGTTGGGTTTTTCAATGCCAGTGAACGCAACTGGGAAGAGATTGCACTGCAGCGAGCAGCAGAGATTCAGGCTTCAATGATCGAACGCTGATTACACGTAATGAAAACGCGATCACTGACTTGGCGGTAGTGCGTCGAATTTCGAGGCATTGTCCGACGGAGTTCTGCAAACCGGGCTGGGCTCCTTCAGGCAATTTCTGGGGACGTCAAATTGTTCGCGCGGGCGCTGATACTGGGCGTCTGATCGTTTGTATCTGGCCGGCATCGGTGGGGCGGCCCAAGAGTAGTGAATCGCGACCTCTTGCGTGCGTTATGTGCTGTCGAATGGAGCGCCAATGTGAATTTCCGTTGCTTACTCAAGACACCCCCACCTGAGTTGTTTGGGCTGGAGCCGTGGCACGCTGCGGTTGCGATGACTTTGCAGCTTCCGCAAAGGGCAACTGTGTTCATTTCGACTGCGCCATTTGACGGCGAGGCGAGCCCTCTCAAATCAAATTGTTGGCTGCTCCGGTGTGTCGGACCGGAGCAGGCAAGACGGACGATGTTTCACACGCGGTCGAGACTACAGACGCAGTTAGCAAGGCCCAGGTTTGCAGTTCGGTCGATGACAGATCCGAGCTGAAAG
>CAMAVB010000395.1 GCA_945861465.1 Candidatus Kuenenia stuttgartensis | reverse complement strand
GTGGCGGAGTGGGATGATTCTGAAGTCGCCCGACGGTGGTTGATGCTTTGTCCTGAACGCCGCGACAAACACGGCAAGCCTGAAGAACCGTCGGAATTCGAACTGAACCACATCCGCAAGGACAAGGCGAAGCTGAAAGTGATCCGCAGTCGGCTGAGCGATATTTCATGGTGGATGCGGTTGTTGAGTCAGCACATTGCTCAACGCGCCAATAAGGAAGACGGCGAGATCGGAAAATTCTGGCAGGCGCGATATCGCGCGGTCAGACTTCTGGACGAAACGGCGATTCTTGCGTGTGCGGCGTATGTGGATCTGAATCCGATTCGAGCGGCATTGGCCGAGACAATCGAAAAGAGTGATTTTACGTCGGCTCAGAAGCGGGCGGCATGGCTTCGCCGCCAGTGTTCAGTTGCCAGTGTTCAGTGTTCCGTGTTCAGAAAACTCAGGCGACCGCGTCGAGTCCCGCGTCGGAAACACGGGGAACAATGGTGCTCGTCATCTGGCTCCGGTGGAATTGCGGGGAGGTGCGAGTACGATCGGTCCATGTCTGAATAAGCAAGGCGCTCGTTGCAGTAACAAAGGCTTTTTGCCGATCTCGACTGCGGAGTACTTGACCTTGCTTGACTGGACGGCTCGGCAGACTCGATCGGGCAAGCGCGGTTCGACGCCGAAACAGTTTGCTCCGTTGTTCGATCGCCTGGGAATCTCGGCGGAGATCTGGTGTCGGCTTGTGAAGGATTTCGGCAGACTGTTCAGCGTAGTGGCTGGTCAGCCTCAGCGAATCGACGAACATCGTCCGAAAGGCAGTTCGCGCCGCTACCGGACTCGCCAGGAAACCCTTGAGTTGCTGGCGACGGTTTAGCCTGTCACTTCCTGTCACTTCCTGGCCGGAACTGACAGTAGCCCAACGAGCCGAGTGTACTCCGTTGTTCAGGGGTCAGTGAGTACGGTTCGCTGCTGCGCTGTCGCATGGCCTTCTCTGCTGCGGCTATGTCGATCGAAGCGCAGCGGTCACCGCGGCACAGGAAAATACCGTGCTGCCCGTGCCGAAGCACTGAATTCATGCGCGGCTCTTTCCGCGTCGCCGTCAACAAGAACCCCGCATTCTTCGTGCCGTTCGATATAAACATTCTGTGTCCCCGCTGGTTTATTCCCCTACGGTGCAATTCGTTCCGCCCAGAAAGCAGCGGCCGAGATCGCTACGAAGCTGTCTTCCACCCAGAACAGCGCATTTGTGGGGGGATTAGTGGGGGGGAATTAAAAAAGCTCCGCAGCTGAATGCCGCGGAGCTTGAAGTTCTAAAGTCTTTGGTCTCAAAGCTTTAGGAATTGGGGCCGCAGGGACTTGAACCCTGAACCAACGGATTATGAGTCCGCTGCTCTAACCGATTGAGCTACGGCCCCTATCAATAAATATGCTGCGATTGTTGAATTTGTTTAGCAATTTTCGTTTCAACTACACCTGACGGATGAAAACACATGGCTGACGACGAAGGGCACAAGCCAAGGAAACCATATCCGGAATTTCCAATGTTTCCACACGCTTCGGGGCAATGGGCTAAGAAAATCAAAGGAAAGATGTGGTACTTCGGAATTTGGGATGATCCTGATGCGGCTCTCAAAAAGTACACGGAAGAAATTCATGAGATTCATGCGGGCAGAGATCCGCGTCGGTCGGGTGCAGCTAAAGTGTATTCTGACACGGTGTCGGTTTCCGATTTGTGTAATCTATTTCTTGAAAGCCAGCAATCCCGTGTGGATGCAGGTATTCTGACTCGCAGACATTTCAGCGATTGTCTCAAATCGTGCCGACTGGTCGTGGATCACTTCGGCAAGTTTATGCGGGCGGCGTCACTCAGAACTGTGGATTTCAAGAATCTGAGGGCGGTTTTTCCTGCGACATGGGGTCCAACGAAGACCGGGAATGAAATTCAAAGGATCCGATCGGTCTTCAAGTGGGGTTCCGAGTCAGAATTGATTCCCATTTTGCCGAACTTCGTGCCGGATTTCAAGAGGCCGTCGCTGCCAGCCAAGAGACACGACCAGCAGCAACGGCAGGCTGAGCGTGGCGGGAAACTCTCCTTTTCAGCCTAAGAGATTCAGACGCTGCTGAAGACGTCATCCGGGTGGCTGCACGCCGGGTGCCATTGGGCTCGCGCAGTGCCGCTCACACGTGATTGCATCTCAGCTGTCACCTCACCCGATCAGAATCCCGGCAATACACGCTGTCATGCAGCACGCGAGAGTTCCGCCCAGCATGGCTCGCATTCCCAGCTGCGTCAAATCCGTGCGGCGCTCCGGAGCGATGGCTCCGATGCCCCCAATCTGAATGCCGATCGACGCAAAGTTGGAGAATCCGCACAGAGCGTATGTCGAAATGATGATGGCTCGGTTTGACAATACTGGCGCGATGCCGGTCTCGACATTGCCCATCATCACATCGAGTTGTGCATAGGCGACCAGTTCTGTGGCCACCATCTTGACGCCCAGCAGCTGCCCGACGGACGAACACTCTTTCCATTCAACTCCCATGAGCCACGCGATGGGCGAAAACATGACTCCCAGAATTCTCGCCATTGTCAGCGGTTGCCAGTCCTGATGTCCCAGCAAGCCAAACACCCAGGTTGATCCGTGAGTCAGGCCGTAATCCAGCATTGCAATGAGTCCAAAGAATGCCAGCAGCATTGCACCGACATTCAGAGCCAGTTTAAGACCGTCGGCAGCTCCGGTAGTCGCCGCTTCAATCAGGTTAGACGTTTCACGCGGCATAGAGTGTCTGGAAATACCCAGCGTTTCCGGCGTGTCCACTTCCGGTTGCAGAACTTTCGCGATCAACAGTCCGGCGGGAGCGGAAATCACGGACGCCGTCATCAGATGTCCGGCATCAATGCCCCAGCCGACATACAGAGCCATCACTCCGCCTGCCACTGTTGCGAAGCCTCCGACCATGACGGCCATGAGTTCGGAACGTGTCATTCGGGCGACGTAGGGTCTTACCACCAGCGGTGCTTCTGTCTGCCCGACAAAGATATTGGCAGATGCCGAGAGGCTTTCTGCGCCTGATGTTCCGAGTGTCACCTGCATCACATAGCCCAGGATGCGGACGATAAACTGCATCACGCCCAGGTGGTACAACACCGACATCAGGGCTGAGAAAAAGATGATTGTGGGCAGAACTTTGAAGGCGAAGTAATGGTCTCGAAAGCTCTCGCCAAAGACTCTGACGTTCCCCTCATCCACGAAATCCATCAGTGTATTGAAGCACGCACCGGCCCCTTCGAAAAACCGACGTCCTGGTTCCGTGTTGATTGTGAGCCACGCGAACACAACCTGCAGCATGGTTCCTCCCAGCACGACGCGCCACGGAAAACGCCGCCTGTGCGAACTCATCAGCCATGCCAGGAAAATCATGACGAAGTAACCAAACGCCGCGATGTACTGATGCATGAAAAAAGTGCTTTGAATCAGAGCCCCGGAATGTTCAGAATACTGCTGTTACGTCCTGGAAAAGGGGTCAGGAACCAATAGCCAAATGGCCCGAAGGGTGCTCCGCACTATTGGTTCCTGACCCCTTTTCCAGGTCCCCTGCCAATCTCCATCTTCGCAGAGTGGCAATCATTTTTCACGCGACGTGTGTCGAATACCAGACAAGGAATCACATTGTGTCAGATCAACTCTTTTCAGTCTCGGGACAGCATGTTCTGATCACCGGCGGCAGTCGCGGCATTGGGCGCGCGATTGCAGAGGGATTTGCGAGTCGCGGAGCGAAGGTTATGATCTGCAGCCGCAGTCAGGAATCCGTCGATGCAGCCGTGAAGGAAATGAATCAGGCGGGGATGACTGTGACCGGCCTGACTTGTGACGTCAGTGATCCGGAACAGATCAAATCCACAGTCGTGGCAGCGATTGACCAGCTGGAACACATCGATACGTTGATTAACGTTGCCGGCGTCAATCGCCGTCAGCGAGCGGAAACGTTCACGGCCGCAGACTACGACTTTGTGCTCGACACGAATCTGCGCGGTGCCTTTCTGATGTCGCTGGAAGTCGGACGGCACATGATCGACCGCCAATCCGGGATACAGATCAACGTCGAATCACTGAACACATGGATGCCACTCAAGGGTGTGCTGCCCTACGCCATGAGCAAGTTCGGAATGCAGGGCATGACGCGCGGACTCGCACTGGAATGGGGCCGCCACGGTATTCGCGTCAACAGCCTTGCACCGGGTTTTGTGCTGACGGATCTTACCCGGAAACTCTGGTCAGACCCGACCATGCAGGCATGGAACGAAACCAACGCGCCACTTGGACGACTTGGCCAGCCCGAGGACATGGTTGGCACGGCCATTTTTCTGGCAGCAAAAGCGTCGGCATTCATGACAGGCCAGACACTCTACGTGGACGGAGGATTCTCATCCGGTTGGAACTGGCCAATTCCACTTTCGTGAGAGTGTCAGATTCGGACGTGCAGGAAATTCCGGAATTGATCAGAATGCCGCTTCGTTTAACGGCAAGCCGCAGGCGTCGGTGCCAGGTTTCGCCTGCGCCTGCGGCTCGCCGTTAAACGAAAATGCCGACCCAGGAGACTAAAACGACAGTCCCCATGCCGGATGGGGACTTCGATGAGAAAGTCAAACAGTCCAATTAGTCATTTTGACTCTCAAGGCACGATGCGAACGACAAACGAAGGAAGCAGGTGACAATGGACTGGGCAAACACAGCACCGGTGGACTGGATTCAGAAATCAACGACCGCAAAAGACGTGCGGGAGCTGACGCAGTTCCTTGAACACCAGGGTACATTTCTATTTCCGACGCTCCCGAACGGACTCTTCTCCGCCGCCGCAGGCGAGGGTGGCGATTTTGAGTTGTCGGGATACCACAATGTTTGGGTCCGCGACAACATTCAGATCGCATGGGCTCATCTGGCAGTGCTGAACGATGCTTCAATTCCGCGTGGGTGTGTTCAGTCATTGACTGCGTTCTTTGGCAAATACCGGCATCGATTCACGAACATCATTGACGGAAAAACTGATCCTTCAGATCCGATGAATCGGCCTCATATCCGATTCGACGGCACGCATCTGACCGAGAACACTGAAAAATGGTCACACGCTCAGAACGACGCGCTGGGATATTTCCTGTGGCTTTCATGTCAGTTGATCATGCGCAGGGATCTGGCGATCGACACTGTGGACTGGGCTTTGCTCGCTCAGTTGGTGCGATTCTGGCAGGTCGGCGAGGTCTGGCAGGATGAAGACAGTGGCCACTGGGAAGAAGTACGCAAAGTTGCGGCTTCCAGCATTGGCTGCGTGGTGGCCGGACTGTCGCTGCTGCGGGAACTGATGCAGCAGACTGCCGTTGCCGAACATCTGGCGAACGTAAGTCATCCCATCACAATGAAAGACGTCGATGACCTGCTGGCAAAGTGTCGCAAGGCCCTTCACGATATTCTTCCCGCAGAATGTATCCAGTCTGACCCCCTGCAGAATCGCCGTTATGATGCGGCGTTGCTGTTTCTGATTTACCCGCTCAACATCCTGCGAGATCGAGCCCTTGAGGACACGATCCTCACCGATGTCAAGACGCAGTTGCAGGGACCGTACGG
>CAMAVB010000394.1 GCA_945861465.1 Candidatus Kuenenia stuttgartensis | reverse complement strand
ATCATTTTTGACAGTCCGCCAGCCTTCAAGGCTTCCGCACTATCGATCACTTTTCCCGTCTGTTGCAGGACGACGCGAATGATCTCACCAAAGCCCAGCGTCACAATGGCCAGATAGTCACCACGCAGTCGCAGTGACGGCAGTCCGACAACGTAACCGGCCCCCGCTGCCAGAAAGCCGCCGACGATGCAGGACACCACAAACAGCCATTCGCCGGTACCTAGAAATCCGCCGTGTGTCTCAGTGTTGCCCCAAAGACACATCGATCCATAGTAGGAAATAAACGCAGCCATGTAGCCGCCAAGCGTCATGAAGCCCGCGTGGCCAATTGAAAACTGTCCGGTCATGCCATTCACAATGTTAAGTGACACGGCCATGATGATCGCGATCCCGATATCCGTCACGATGCGTGAGTAATACGGGCCTGCTCTTCCGGGAACGACCATGGGAAGTACGAAATGCAGGAGTGTTGCCAGCACGATCCCGACAGCAAACGGCATCAGCCCCATCAGTGTATTGCTGGCAAATCCGCTTTGAGAATCCGATGCTGACACAGTCACTGCCGCGTGCGAGGCAGAACCGTTGCTCCGGCGGGAATCTGGTGTCCTCGTCATGACTACACTTTCTCCCGCACAGGAGAACCCAGCAATCCGCTGGGCTTGACGAGCAGAATCACTATCAGCAACGCAAACACGTACACATCGCGGTAGTTGGAGGAGATATAGAATGCTCCGAACTGTTCCACAAAGGCAATTACGAATCCTCCCAGGACTGCCCCGCGAACATTGCCAATTCCGCCGATGACTGCCGCGACAAAGGCCTTCAATCCCAGCAAAACCCAGACGGCATGTGCTGGCTGATTCATACTGGGATATTTCGTCACGTACAGAAATCCCGCAGCAGCAGCCAGCACCGATCCCAGCACAAATGTGAACGAGACGACGCGATCCACTGGAATTCCCATCAGAGCGGCATTGTCGGTATTGAATGAAACAGCACGCATCGCCACACCCAGCTTCGTGTGAAATACCAAGTATTGCATCATCAGCATTAACGATGTGGCAAGGGAAAAAATGACAACATCGATCAGTCCTATTACGACGCGCCGTGCCGATTCGCCTTCGCCGAACGCGATTGAAGCCAGTTCCCAGCTTGGCAGCAACGCAGGCATTTTCTGCGGACTCGCCCCGAACACGAAATTCAACTGACCGACGTTCTGCAACAGCAGTGAAACGCCGATGGCTGTGATCAGGACGTTGAGTCGCGGAGCGCGTCTGAGTCGGCGGTAGGCCAGGCGTTCGATGGCAAACCCGACAAATCCGCAGAACACCATTGCCGCCAGCATCACAACCGCCGCTACCCAGAACGGAGGCACTGTCGCCGGATTGTGCGGATCCAGACCCAGCCACGGCAAAATTCGAATGGCCAGCGTGTAGCTGCTCCAAGCGCCAAGGACGACAATGTCGCTGTGGGCAAAATTGATGAACTTCAGGATGCCATAGACCATCGTATAGCCCAGCGCAATGAGCGCGTACAGGCTTCCGATGGCCAAAGCAGTGATAAGGGTTTGAACGAAGTCAGACATCAGAAAACGGGTCTCGAGGAGTTCACGCAACGTTCTCAGTTGTTCGCAAAGTGGTCTTGAAACCGGGGCTAAAACCAATGAGGCTGAATGCACCCCTTTCGACTCACGCGCCCGGCTGAATCGTCGTTACATACTTCGGCTTGCCGTCCTTCATTTCCAGAATCACGGCTGACTTGATGGCGTTGCGGTCGCCATCGATGGATATTTTCCCCGTGACGCCGTCGAAGTCCTTTGTCTTCGCCAGTTCGGCGGCCAGCGTTTTGCCTTCGGTTGATTTCGCACGCCTGATCGCTTCGAAAAGAATTCGAGCGGCGTCGTAGCCCAGCGCAGCCAGGCCATCCGGTGTCTGTTGATGACGCTCAGAGTACTTTTTGATGAACTCCTGAACACGGGGATTCGGGTCTTCGTGTGAATAGTGATTGGAATAGAAGCAGCCGTCGATGGCACCGCCGGCAATCTCTCCCAGTTTTGACGAATCCCAACCGTCACCGCCCAACATGGGAGTTGCCAGCCCCAGTTTCCGCGCCTGCAGGGCCACGTTGCCGACGTCGGTGTAATACCCCGGGACAAAAATAATGTCCGGCTCACTGCTGCGAATCGCCGTCAGCTGAGCGGAGAAGTCCTGATCTCCACCCTGATATGTCTGCTTACTGACAACTTTGCCGCCGAGTTTCTCGAAAGCCTTTTCAAATTCTTCCTGGAGCCCGACAGAATAGGGCGACGCCTGATCCGTAAGAATCGCCGCTTTGCCGGCCTTAAGTCCTTCATGCTCCCTCGCAAACTTTGCACAGACCGAACCCTGAAACGGATCGATAAAGCAGACTCGAAAGATCATGTCGCCGATTTCGGTCACTTTGGGATTGGTTGAAGACGGACTTATCATGGGAATTCCTGATTCCTGACAGACCGGGGCACCTGCCAATGACAGTCCCGACGCCACTTCCCCAAGAACCGCAGCCACGCCGTCCTTGGTAGTCAATCGTGTCACAGCAGTCCCCGCTTCGCGAGCGTCACCCTTGTCGTCGTAGGTGATCAGCCGAACCTTCTTGCCATCAATTCCGCCGGCCTCATTGATCTCGTCAACAGCCAGCTTGATTCCGTTATCAGTCGATTGCCCAAACGTCGCTTCCGAACCTGTCATGGAACCAAAATGACCGATGACAATCTCGTTTGAGCTGCTCGCGGCAGGCTGACAACCGCTGGCGAGCAACACAAGCAATGCCGCAGGAATGAAATACGTCAGCCGTCGCATAATCTGAAAGCCTGGATAAGTCATGTAAATCGTCCTGTTCTCAGAACTCAATTGATCAAGAATCTGTTCAGCAAACGTTGGAAATCTAGTTTTCATGAGAAAATTACCGCCCTTCAGCCGCAGGGCACCAGTCCCGGTTCCTGCTCCACAAACCGGGGCTAGCGCGCTGCGCCTGATTGAGCTGCGGGCGAAGCACCTGCGTCAAGCATCACACTCCGATGGCCTGCTGAATCTCGACTGTATCGCCAAGCGGAATAGAATCACATAGTGTTGCCAGAAATTTCGTGCAATGCGGTGCATTTTCCAAAATGTCGCAGATGTCATGCAAGTTACGGGCTGGATTGTGATCCCCCGCCCGGTCAAAAATGACACTTTTGCGAGCTTTGGATCAGAACCTGAAACGTCAGCATCGTTTTTCTGCGAAGATTTTGAGAATATTCAAGGACAGTAGACATGTCTGCAGGTGATCATTTGATTCGTAATGCACTCCATTGAAATGTTTGCGGTTCAGCGTCAAGGACTGCGGCGAACGAAGCGATGCACTCCGTGTTTCGGTGGTTCGTGTTCACCCTTTAACCGTTCGTTCGTTTTCACACTTTTCAGCGTCACTCGCCGAAACCGCGTGATCGCTGTCGTTAACGGACAGCCTCACGCTGACTTCTGCGTCGTCGAAAGGCTCGACTCATGTCTTGCTATACTTCGCGGCACAGGTCAGAATTTACACCTGATCCGGTTAGTCAACAATGACGCTCGATGAGGGCTGACGATGACCTTACAAACGTGGTCGATGGAGTGTTCTTATGAATCTTCAAGTCAAGAAAAACCTGATCAGTGTTCTGGCGTTCGTCGGTTTTATCTGGGCTGTGTATCTGATCAATGTGCCCTTGGGACTTGCTGAGTTTGATCTGAACAGATTCGGATTGGAGCCCCGTACGCTGCACGGGTTGATCGGAATCTTCACGATGCCGTTTCTGCATGACGGACTGAACCATGTACTGGGGAATACCGTGCCGCTTGTTGTGCTCTTGCTCATGCTGGCATTTACGCGTCCAAATCCAAAGCGTGTCATCATTTGCCTGACAGTGATGTCGGGGACCATGTTGTGGGTGCTTGGCCGTCATAAAACACATGTCGGCGCCAGCGGTTTGATTTATGCGCTCGCGGCGTATCTGATGGCGACCGGGATCTATGAACGGAAAGTCGTTTCGGCGATCACGGCTGTCCTGGTTGGTGTGCTCTATGGTGGGACACTGTTCTGGGGGTTGTTGCCAATTGCCGCCGAACATGTGTCGTGGGAAGGTCATCTGCTGGGCGCTGTCGCTGGCGGTCTGTTTGCGGCACAAACCGTTGGGCGACCGGGACGCAAACAACAGGAGATCGCCACCCGTAACGATTCGCCAATAATGCCGGATGTTGCTGCCAACTCAGCAGACGCAGGGTAGAAAAGCGGCGAGATAGCGTAGCTTCCAATGGCGTGGACTTCAGGCGAGCGGGGCATGTTAATCCCCTGATTCCGTTGCGAACCAAAGCAAATCAGGGGACTGACGTCCCCCGCTCGCCGTTGGAAATCCCGTAAGTTCACGTCATTGTAGCACTGCCCTGCAGTTGCGGAGCCGATAGACCTCTTTTGCGATCTTTGCGTTCTCTTGCGGCGATTTCATTGCCGACATGCGTCACACATGGCGGGCCACCACGCCGGAACTGCGCTGCGCTTGGTCCGGCCTACCATAATATCTGGCCTATCAGGCATTGACGGCGGCGTGCTATTTCTTTGTCAGTTCGTCGGCCTTCGTCTTAAGTTCCGCTGCCTTCGTGATGGCGGCGTCTGACTTCGTCTTCAGTTCAGTCAGTTTCGCCGTGGCTTCGTCGGCTTTTTTCTTCGCTTCGTCGGCTTTCGTTTTGGCTTCTTCCGCAGGCTTCTTCAATGGCTCGACTGCCACTGTTGCTGCTTCGACCGTTGTTTGAGATGCCGCAGCAGCCGTTTCGGCCGCAGTAACGGCGTCTTTGGGAGAATTCGGATCGGCTTTCAGATCGACCACAGCTTTGTCTGCAGCGGCTTTCGAAGCATTCGCAGATTCAAGCACTTTTGTGGAAGCATCCAGTGCGGCCTGCGCATCAGCCTGAACTTTCGCAGCGGCTTCAGATGCTGCGGTTGTTTCTGTAATGGTTGTGCCTTGTGCCACAATCATCGCGGCGAGTTCTTCAACATGCTTCGCTTCATCCTCTGCCGCTCGCACGGCTTCCACGACGACTCGTTCACGGTCCTTTCTGAAGTCCGGCACGATTTCAATTTCAGGGATCGCGGCCTTGAGCGTTTCTTCGCCAGCTTCTGAAACAGTCGTCTGCCAGACATACAGTTTTCGAAGGGTTTTCAGATTATTCAGATGCGCCAGTCCGGCATCGGTGATCTTGGTCTCATACACATTGAGATATTCCAGGAGCGGAAGAGCCGACAAGTGGGCCAGGCCAGCGTCGGTGACGGCTGTCTTTTCGAGATGAAGTTTTGCAAGCCCCTTGAGTCCTGTGAGTTGTACCAGTCCGGCATCGGTAATTTTTGTGCCGCGCAGGTTGAGCGAATAAACGTTGGCAGCATCTTTGACAACCGCGAGAGTTTCATCCGTAATCTCTTTGTCTGAAAGATGAAACGCGACGGACAGTCGAGCATCGTTTTTTGCCAGCGGCATGGCTTGCCCGCCGGCAGCCTGAATCGCTGTAATCAATTGCTTATCGGCGTCAGTCAACTCTCCCTGAGCCGACGCAACCCCGGAAAGAACAAGCATGGCAAGCAGCGTTCCCGAAAT
>CAMAVB010000393.1 GCA_945861465.1 Candidatus Kuenenia stuttgartensis | reverse complement strand
CCGTCCGACTGGTTTCGACAGCCGACGGAAGGCGTATCACATCTGGCTTGGCAGCTTGGTCATCTGGCGATGGCGCAGTACGGTCTGTGTCTGTTCCGGATGCGGGGCCGAGCCGATGTGGATCAGGACCTGATGTCGTCCGCTTTTCGCAAAAAGTTCAGCAAAGGAACAACGCCGGATCCTGATCCGACAAAGCACCCGTCGCCGGAGGATATTCGCAGCGTGTTTGATCGTGTTTACCAACAGACCATGCTTGAGCTTCCGACATTCAGTGATTCGCTGCTCGACGAAGTTGTCGACATGCCGTACGCCGCGATCCCCTCAAAGTTCGGCGGACTGTTGTTTTGTTCGCACCACGAAATGCTGCACGCCGGTCAGATCGGCCTGCTGCGTCGCCTGCTTGGCAAGGCACCGGTGCGATAACATCGGGAGTGCGCGGCTTCTGGTCCGGGATAGTGCCTCCAGCCTACCGGGGTCTACTCCTTTGGGTCGAAAGTGATAGTAGGCCGGACCAAGGCCGCCGCGTGTGCCGGAACAGCGCAAACCCGAGCTTCACGTTGTGACACAGTGTCGGCAGGACTTACATTGGACTGGCGGTCGCAGTTCCGGCATTTGGCTGTCGTCTTTTGGACGTGGGGCACGTTTATAACGTGCCCGGCACGATGGAATCGTGCCCCACCCGGCACGATGGAATCGTGCCCCACTTATTTCTGTCTCAGTCCTTAGCCCGGTAGCGCTCACGGAATGCGCATCAATTTGAGTTCATCGAACCACAGATCGTCATTGGGCACATCCAGCCGCAGTTCCTGAAAGATCCCCTGGGCATCAGGCACAAACTGAATCGTGCCCTCAGCGAACCAGGCAAATTCCTGGCGCCAGTGAATGACCCATGTGTCATAATGCAGATGCGTCAGATCAGCGACCAGCTCAGAGTTGGGCTGAAGTCGCAGGACCAGTTTGTCGTCTTCCAGACCCACTGTTGCATCGCCATAGAGCGGACAGCGATACGTGCCAACACACGTCTGTTTGTCACGGCTCGGCTGAGTTCCCTCCGCTTTCGGCGTGGTGGCATCCTTGACGCGCTGGTAGAAAGCCGCTCGGTCCTTGCGATCACGTTCCACTCCCTGAGTCAGCCAGTCGGTTTTTTCGCCGCCAAGGAATTCGTCCACCAGCGTGTTCGCCAGAGCTGGTGAAATTCCGGTCATGCTGTTCGTCAGGACCACAATTCCGAGATTTTCTTCCGGCACCAGCAGCACGTGTGAATACATCCCGTCGTAACCACCGCCATGCGAAACCGTCATGTGACCCTTGTAATCGGACAGACTCCAGCCGAGTCCGTAGGCTTTGAAATGCGTAGTCGGCGATCGCTTCTGAGCCGATTCACTAAACGGCAGAACTGTGTGCAGAGTCCACATTTTATGTGAGGATGCATCGGAAAACAGGCGATGATCGTTGTCAATTCTTCCATGATCCAACAGGACACGCAACCATTTTGCCATATCGTTTGCACTGGAAATGATTCCACCGGCCGCAGCCATGGTGTCCCAGTTGTACCACGGAATCGGACTGACGCTTTCCATGGTCGGCTTGTGAGGACGCGCCACGTTGCTCAACGCATCCAGGGACTTAACGGACGTGACTGTTCTGGTCATTCCGACCGGAATCAGGATTCGTTCCTGAACGAATTCAGGCCAGGACTTTCCACCCGTTTGCCGGATCACTTCACCGGCCGCAAGAAACATCAGATTCGAATAACCATACGTGGATCGAAAACGCCCTTTGGCCGGGAGATGTCGTGCGCGTCGCAAGACTTCCTCAGGCGTATATGGTGTCCCCCACCAGAGGAGATCACCACTGAACGTTCCCAGCCCGCTGCGATGGCACAGCAAATCATCAATCCGAATCTCGGCGGATACATACGGATCGTACAACTGCAGCCACGGAAGATACTGCTGCACGGGATCGTCCCAGCGAAGTTTGCCTTCTTCTTCCAGCATCGCGATTGCGGCGGCTGTGAAGGCTTTGGTGTTGGATGCGATGGCAAAGACGGTATCGGCATCCACGGAGTCGGGCTGTCCTAGCTCACGCACACCGAATCCGTCGGCGAGCCACACTTGCCCGTCTTTCACGATCGCGACCGAAAGCCCTGGCACGTTCCAATTGATGCGAGCCTGCTCAATCACTTCCCTGAGCTGCGCTGGATCGGGCTGCACAGTTTCCTGGCCAACCCCGACGCCACACCAAAGCAGCGCGGCAACGATCATCAGAAGTCTGGATAACATGAATAGAGCCCCTTAAACTACGCTTTGAGAAGTCGTGTACTTGTCCGCGCCAGGTATCATAATCGAACCATCGTCGCATTACACCAAAATCACAGCTGGCCAATTTGTACTGCTCACAGTTGATTTCCTGCTCTCCCGCAGAGATTTTCAGCCGTCTGTCTGCAGAAGTCAGGTCCGGCAGAAAAATACAGGCCACGACTGGAGGCCCTGCTGCTGGCTGTTAAAAACTTGGTATTGACGAGGTTATCCTTCCCTTTTCAGTTGTGCCATTTTTGTTCATCGCTGCGAAGTGTCGGGTACGACTGTTTCGTATTCCCCGGCACGCCGTCCACCTTGCGTGGATGGAGGCCCTGTCTGGCCACCAGATCGCGACGCTATTCCAATTTGCTGCACGCCACCGAGCTCGCCTCGGTGGTAGCTTCGTTTGGTTCAGCAATGTGCCCGGCAACCAGATTCGCTCCCACCTGGGCGAGCCAGTGTGGAAAGCGGCGTGACTGGAATGGTGCCGCGATCTGGTTGACAAATTTGGCTTCCACCTGGGCGAGCCAAGGTGGAAAGCCGCCGTTCCGTATTTCAATCCCCGCTGGCAACATGAGCCGTTCAAATCCTGCATCATGTAAACTGGGCTACACCCCCAGTTTTTTAACAGCCCAGGATGAGCCCCATCGTGTTTGGGGCAAGCCTCAAGAAGATTGTTGTTTTCAAAAATACCGGGGCTCACGACAATGATTCAGGAGTCACCAGCCTGCTCACGTATTGCCGGAGCCACGAATGGTATTCGGTATTCTTCCTTCCCTGTTTGTGTTGGAATGTCATACTTCCAACGTGAAGTTTTCATTCCCCGCTGAGAAATCCTGACTACGAAGTCTCCCTCCATGAGAAGCGCCACGGACACAACATTCATTTTTAACGGGCAGGTCATTGATGGAACCGGGGCACAAGCCATCCCCGACGCCTGCGTGCTGATCGAATCCGGGGTGATTCGTTACGTCGGGACACTGCGGGATGCGCCGCCGGTTCCGGGAACGGCAGTGCGACTGGATGCGAACGGCGGGACGATTATGCCAGGGCTGGTGGAAGCCCATTTCCACGCGACCTACTTTAATGTTGCTGCATTGGAAGATCTGGATATCAAATACCCGGTGGAATACGTCACACTTCTGGCGGCCTGCAACGCAAGGCTGGTGCTGGAATGCGGGTATACGTCGGCCCGGAGCGGCGGAAGTCTGTTCAATATCGATGTGTGGTTGAAGAAAGCCATCGAAAATGACCTCGTGATCGGGCCTCGCCTGGCGACAAGCGGACGTGAGATTTGCGGTGCTGGCGGGCTGATGGACTGGAATCCGGAATTCCGCAAGATCGGGATGGAGGGACTGATTCTGCTCGTCAACGGTGCCGACGAAGCGCGCAAGGCCGTGCGAAAACTTGTAAAAGACGGTGTCGAATGGGTCAAGACGTATCCCACCGGCGACGCAGCCGCAGCCGACCATAACGACCATCACACACTGTGCATGACGTTTGAAGAAATGCACGCCGTGGTTCAGACCGCACACAATCATGGAATGAAAGTCACGGGGCATTGCCGTGCCACAGCCGGAATCAAGAACGCCCTGCTGGCGGGCTACGACGCGATAGAACACGGGACGTTTATGGATGAAGAAACGCTCGAATTGCTGCTGAAGCGAGATGTGCCGGTCGTGCCTGCGTTGTATTTCGAACTGATGAGCGTGCAACGCGGGCCTGAGTTCGGGATGTCGCAGGCAGTCATCGACGGACATCAGGAAACTCTGGACGGCGGTGCCGAAAGTGCGCGACGGATTCTGGCGGCAGGCGGGCGACTGGGAATGGGGGGCGATTACGGATTCGCATGGAATCCGCACGGAGATTATGCGAAAGAGTTATCGTTCTTCGTGAACTACGTCGGCCTGAAACCACTCGACGTCATCAAGTGTGCGACTCAAACCGGCGCGGAGATCCTTGGCCGCGATCACGAACTGGGAACGCTCGCCGTTGGAAAACTGGGCGATGTGCTGATCGTCGATGGCGATGTGCTGGCCGATATCTCGATTCTGCAGGACCGCAAGCGACTTATCGCCGTCATGCAATCCGGCATCGTCAAAAGCCGCCGCGGCGTCAGCTGCCTGAGCGGCGACGCAGTGGTGAGTTGAGAACTGCGACAGAAAAAAGTGGGGCACGATTCCATCGTGCCGAGCACGTTAAAAACGTGCTCCACATCCGGCCTACAGCGTCGCTACATCACCTCCGCCACCTGAATTCCCAACAGCGACAACCCAGTGCGTAGCGCTCGGGCCATGAGGTCGCACAGAATCAGGCGGCTGTGACGCAGTTCCTTCGACTCTGCATCCTGCACCGAACACCGATCATAGAACTTGCTGAAAGCGTCGGCCGTGTCGAACAGCCAACCAGTCAGCACATGCGGGCGGTAGTCGTGCAGCACACCGTCAATCGCAGTCCCAAACATCAGCAATTGCAGTGCAAGACGTCGCTCTTCAGGAGTGGTCAACAGGATCGATGAACCATGTGATGCCAGACTACTGCGATCGACATCCAGCTTCCGGAAGATGCCGCAGATGCGCGCGTATGCATACTGCATGTAGGTCGCTGTATCGCCGGTTGTCGCCAGCATTTTGTCCCAGTCAAAGATGTAATCGCTGTCACGGCTGTGATGCAGATCAGCATACTTAATACCGCCGATGCCGACGATTTCAGCGACAGTTGCACGTTCGTCGGATGACAGCATTGGTGTTTCGCGTCGGTCGTCATTTTCATCGACGATGCGGCGGGCTCGTGTGATTGCCTCGTCAATCAGACTTTCAAGGCCGACCGTGTCTCCCGATCGCGTCTTATATGGCTTGCCGTCTTTCCCCATCACCGTACCGAAAGCCACATGCTGGAACCTGGCGTCGGTGATACCCCATAACGTGGCCGTGGCGAACAACTGCTGAAAATGTTCCGACTGACGTTTATCGACAACGTACAGTATTTCGTCGGCTTTGAGCGTATCGCGGCGATACTGGATCGTTGCAAGGTCCGTTGTCGCATACGTGAACGCGCCGTCGGTTTTCTGCACGATAAATGGAGCGGCATTACCGTCGATAAAGACGCAGATTGCGCCTTCGCTCTCACGGGCCAGACTGTTCGCTTTCAGGCTCGACACCACATCGGCCAGCATCGGATTGTAATAGCTTTCACCCAATGCCAGTTCAAACTCGATCCCCAGCCGCTGATAGATCCTGTTCAGTGCTGCAAGACACTCGGGCAGAAACTCGTTCCACAATCGATTGTTCTCTGCATCCCCCGCGTGGAGTTTCACTGTTTCATCGCGCGCCTGTCGCGCGATACCCAGATGCGACTGCGA
>CAMAVB010000392.1 GCA_945861465.1 Candidatus Kuenenia stuttgartensis | reverse complement strand
TTGAAATTTGAAATTTGAAATTTGGAGCGCGGGGCATTGCCCTCGCGGATAAACGAATATGCGATGCACAACGGCGGGCGGTCTAATCGGAATGGATTCGCAGTGATGGCCGAAGATGACATGAACCTGATTATGACGGACATGCATCCCCGCATTACCGGCGTTGGCTCAACGATCAGAACGCTCGCGCCGCATATCCACTTGATTGAGCCCTTGGCCATGGTCTCAACCAGGACTCTTCCCGGAATTCAGTCTGTCGGTATTCTGGCCGCAGTCATGGCCTGTCTGAAACAACCAAAAAGCAAGCCGTTTCGCATCTGGCACGCGCGCCGTAACAAGGAAATGCTGCTGGGACTGATCATCAAGCATGTGCTGCGTGGTCGAATTCGCCTGGTGATGACCTCCTGCGCGCTGCGTCGGCATTCCTGGTTTCCCAGACAATTATTGGCGTCCATGGATGCCGTCATTGCCACCAGCGAGGAAGCGGCAAGCTATGTCAAGAACGTCGTCGCAACCATTCCGCATGGTGTGGATTGTGATCGTTTTCAGCCATCAGGAGATCGCAGTGCCGCAATGCGCGCGTTTGGTATCCCCGGCGAGCATGGAATATCGCTGATTGGACGCATTCGACCCGAAAAAGGCACAGATTTATTTGTCGATGCGATGATCCAGCTGTTGCCGAAGTACCCTGCGTTTACAGCCTGTATCGCCGGAAAAGCGACCGTGGAACACGAGCTGTTTCATCAGCAACTCAAGTCGAAGATCGAAAAGGCCGGTCTCACGAAACGCATCATTTGGTTCGGCGAAATAGAGTACGATCGCATGCCACGCTTTCATTCAGCCATGTCGCTGTGCGTCGCTCCGGCGAGGTACGAAGGCTTCGGCCTTGTTCCGCTGGAAGCAATGGCGTGTGGAGTGCCTGTTGTTGCGAGTCGAACCGGATGCTATCGGGAAGCGGTCATTCCAGGTAAAACGGGCAGTCTGGTTACATGCGGAGATGTGCTGTCCTTGACTTCATCCATTGCGGAACTGCTTGGCGACCCCGTTCGACTTCACAACCTCGGCGAAAACTCACGCCAACACGTGGCACAGAATTACTCGGCAAAATCCGAGGCTGATCGTATTGTGCAGGTTTATCAGGACTTGTGGGCCAAAGCAGCATAAGCTCAGAGGTTATTCACAATGAAGATTTCATCACTGGTTATCACTCTGCGAAGAAGCACCGCCAGAGCCGAACAAGTCCGCAAGATCATCGCAAGCTGTCCGGTTCCGTGCGACACGTGGGACGCCACCGACGGCTCGCTGCTCACGGCGGGCGAAATTGCGGCTGTCTGCCAGCCCGAACGGCACTACCCACGATATCCATTTAAACTGACACGTGGTGAGATTGGTTGCTTCTTTAGTCATCGCCGCATTTGGCAGATGATGGTTGAGAAGAATATTCCGAAACTCCTTGTGCTCGAAGATGATGTTGAGTTCCTGCCCAACTTCAACAAGGCGCTGCAATTTGCCATCGACAATATCCCTGATGATGCTTATGTCCAATTTCAGGTCAGAGAGCTTCAGCCAGGTCGACCAAAGCAAAACCCGCCAGCCATGCAGAACCACTTCGTTCAACCAGCCGTGATACCCCTGAGAACTTCTGCTCAGTTGGTGACATTGTCTGCCGCGAGAAGGCTGGCTGAGTTCTCAGAGAGATTTGACCGACCAGTCGATGCGGCAATTCAGCTTAAGTGGATTCATGGGGTTACGGTGTTGACTTCGCAGCCAAGAAGCGTGGTTGAAGTTTCCGGTCTGATTGGCGGCAGCACCATCGGAGCGACGAGAAAAGGCAAACCATTGACACTTCGTCTTCGACGAGAAATCGCCCGCGCGATCTACCGCGCGAAGATTCGATACCATTCACAAATGAATGGCGGTGAAAACCAAACTGCCTCCGATTTGGCGAATAAGATGAGCCAACCGACCCATCCATTTGAGAATAACGCGCAGCGAGACGTCGCGTAGTCGTGCGAGCGCCTGACACCAACGGTTGATAAGGATCAGCGGCCAGAATTCCTTGGCCGACATGTTCGGAAGAATACGGAACGAAATTTTATGACTCAAGGAAAAAACATCACAGTCGCTATTCTTTACGTTTGCACTGGAAAATACATCTGTTTCTGGGACGAGTTCTTTAATTCGTGTGAAAAGCACTTTCTGCCAGATACACCAAAGCACTACTATGTTTTTACGGACCAGCACTTCGCCCAGGAAGACGCTCCGAACGTCACTCGAATTCACCAGGAAAATCTGGGTTGGCCGGACAATACGCTGCGTCGATTTCACATGTTCCTGAATGTGGAAAACGATTTATCGCGTCATGACTATCTGTTCTTTTTCAATGCAAATTGCCTTTTTCGAAAGGACATTTCTCTCGACTTTCTGCCTGCGGATAACGAGCAGTTGCTGGTCGTCCGACACCCGGGCAATGTGGACAAAGAACCTGATCAGATGCCATACGAGCGCCGCAGTCGATCGCGGGCCTGCATTCCGTTTGGAACAGGAAAAGACTACGTCTGCGGCGGTGTGAATGGAGGGCATTCTAAGACCTTTCTGCGATTTGCAAAAAGCGCCAGAGATGCCATTGACGCGGACTATCATGATGGCGTCGTGGCCGTCTGGCACGATGAGTCTCATCTCAACCGATATGTTCTTGATCACCCGCATGTTGTTCGTCACGCTGGCTACTGCTATCCGGCGAAATGGAAGCTCAGCGAGGAGTTGCATATTGAGATTCGAGACAAAACAGATTTCGGAGGACACGCAAAACTACGCACGACTGCGGTCACAGCACGCGGTGACGATCTTGTCACAGTCGCGATCTTTGGAGGACTGGGGAATCAGCTGTTTCAGTACGCTGCTGGCCTCGCGTATGCAAATCGAACCAATCGCCGACTTCAGCTCGATACCCATCACTATGACTCAAACTCGTCGTTTCCCTATTCATTGGGCGACTTCTGCATTGACGCCCTGATTGGGACATCGCGGACGCTGCCGCCGAACAAAGCGGACAGATTCAAGTACCTGACATGGAAGCTCTTAGGTCGATCGCCTCGTCTGCTGCGAGAAAGAAGCCTCGCATATGACGAGAGACTTGGATCGGAGCAGGGCAGTGTCTACCTTCACGGCTACTGGCAGTCCGAGAAGTACTTTGCTCAATCTGAAGACCTGATTCGACGTCATTTTGAGTGCAAATCGACTTTGTCAAATCGGAATCTTCAGATCGCAAATGAAATCCAGTCCACACCCTCGATCGCGGTCCATGTGCGTCGAGGCGACTATGTCTCAAATCAAAAAGCCAACTCCCTTCACGGAACATGTTCGCCGGAATATTACCAGGAAGCCGTTGCCAGAATTCAGGCCGAGACGGGCGTTGATCATACCGTCTATCTTTTTTCAGACGACGCAGACTGGGCGATTCGGAATCTGAATTTCCCGTGTCAGGTCAAACCAGTCGTTGGTAATGACAGAGCGTCCGCCTGGGAAGACCTGAAGCTGATGTCGTCCTGCAGCCATCAGGTGATTTCAAATTCGACGTTTTCGTGGTGGGCGGCCTGGCTCAATCGGAATCCTGCGAAGCTGGTTTTCGCTCCGCAATTCTGGTTTCGTCCCTCCTCCGGAGTCTCGTCGGACATAGTCCCAAACTCCTGGAACCGCATTGAGAACTCATCCAATTCGCAGCAGAAAAAGGCCGCGTAATTTGACGAGGAATACTATGAACACGAACGTTTTATATTTATTGCGTTGGCCTCCGAAATTTTGATACACTGCTCTCAATACTACGATTTCAGGGCTTTGTTTTTTACAGAGAAGTCATCAGCGTGGATTTCTATCTAATAAACCTCGATCGAAGTGCCGGACGACTGGAATGGATGCGCAGGCAACTGGATGAGCTGAAGATATCATTCCAAAGAATCGCCGCCATCGATGGCACTCAGTTCGACGCTGAAAGTTTACAACACTGGCAATCCATCGCGAGCAAGCAATTCCGGCCCGGACCGTGTGAGATCGCCTGCTTTCTCAGCCACCGGATCGCCTGGTCGCAGGTTGCCAATGGGCAAAGCCCGTGGGCGTTCATAGCCGAAGACGATATTCTGATCCACGAAAACCTGGCTCAATTTCTTGGCGATGACACCTGGATTCCGCCCGATGCCGATATCGTGAAAGCAGAGACTGTGCAGAAACGAGTTTGGATGGCGCGGTGTCCAAAGCATTCATACGGTGCGTATGCAATTCAGAAGCTGCAATCATATCATGGTGGTTCTGCAGGCTATTTCGTCAATCGATCGGCAGCATCAACACTTCTTGAGCGAACGCTGCACATCTCCGTTTCTCCAGACCAGGTGCTCTTTAATCGTGACATAGGGGCGAATAGCGGACTTGGAATATATCAAATAGACCCAGCCCTGGTCGCTCAGGAATGGGTCATAAAGTGTCAGGCGGATGCCACTGAGGCCCTGACAAGCACAATTCTTGCGGAGCGAGACTCCCACCACGTCCAGAAGCTCGCCAGAAGCAGGTCTTTCAGAGGCTATCTGAAACACAAGATTACGTCACCAGCATCCAAAAGCGTTCAGGTAGGAATTGGATATATTGCAAATCTTATTGGAACACACACGGTCAAGAAGATTCGCCTTGCTCATCCCATGCGATAGCCCGAACGCAGAACTTGGGTTAGGACCGTTCGAGAAATAATTGACCGCATCCTCCTCTCCCTTGCGAAGGGGAGAGGGCGGGGTGAGGGGTCCTTAGGAAAGGACTTGGTCCTTGTTTAAGACGTTTGGGACACTGCCGAGAATGTTGCCTTTCAGTACTGTTGCCCCTTCTCCATATTGCGCCGTCGTTTTGCGAAAACGCAGTTGACGTTGACCGCATTCGGAACAACAGCCGCGCACACGGCATCAATAAGGCGGGACACATGGCGATCGTTCTAATTCCGTTTGGAAAGCCGGATCGGCATTGGGAGCAACTCGCCGATTTGCCAATCGCCGCACCAATGCTGTCGCACGGAGAGATGGCCGGTCGGGAGACCCTGGGGGAGCTCACCTCAGGCGACCATCTGATTTTGGGTGCCAGCAGTCGAATACTTACTGCTTCTTATCGTCGATTAAGATGTCACGTAAGCCTGTTGCTCCAGGAACCCGTTGCCATCAAGCCACGGTTCTACACTTTCTGTCGGTTATTTGGAACGCGTTATCACCGAGTTCTGACGCACAGTACCATGCTCCTGGGAAAACTTACAAATGCACGGTTTACGGCACATGGCGGGGCGTTTGTTTCGTGCCTGGATAAGAATAACAGGACCAAGCAGCATCGAATCTCTTTAATTGCATCGTCAAAGAATTCAACCACAGGCCACAAGCTTCGTCATCGAATCGCAGCCTGGTCCAGACGGTCAGCGACCGACCTGAAATTGTTCGGCACAGGATATCATCGCGTCGAGGATAAACGCGAAGCGCATGATGGTTATTACTTCTCAGTCTGCATTGAGAACTCACGGACCCCGGGATACTTCACCGAGAAGCTGATCGACAGTTTTCTCTGTCGAAGTCTGCCTATCTATTGGGGTGCTCCGGATATCGGACATTTTTTTGATCCGCGCGGGATGATTTGCTGTAGTTC
>CAMAVB010000391.1 GCA_945861465.1 Candidatus Kuenenia stuttgartensis | reverse complement strand
AGCGCGTCTGAGTTCAATCAGCTGACCGAATCCACAACTCTGCAACGCCGTGTGCTCGACCTGCTTTCAACTCATGCGTAGCCAGAGATCGCATTTTCTTTTCAAGGATGTTTGACGACTTTTCATTGAAAAACACTGGGTTCCGCTGCGGATCTCTATTTGAATGGCGGTTCAAGTTCAGCTTAGACCGTGAAATGCCGATCATCGGCCAGTTGACGCATGCGATTCGCCACGAAAACAAACCCCGGTGTCCAATCTGAACGTGGTTCAAGGTCCTCGCCACTACGTTGGCTGCATCGTTTGATGTTGATTTCAACAGAGAAACCACACGCAGGCGGTGAGCGAACAACGTCTTCCCCAGCGCCCATCCAAACCTCTGTTCACCAGTTCAGCGTTCGAAATGCGGCTTGTGGACCAGATTTGAGACGTCGCAAAGTCGGTTCCAGTAACCATGTTCTTGCTCTATCCTCACTTGGTTTACGCAGCGAATTCGCGACATCTCCGCGAATCATGGAAATCGAAACCTCAATAAGGCGAATTTACGGCGGAACTTTCGGATTACCGCGACGGTATCTGTCAAACACTTTTCACTTTGCCGTAACAAGATCGCCCTATGGCTTCTACTCCCTTTGCGCTGCCCGAACTTGATGCGTATCGATCTTACCTGATTGTGCTCGCGCGGGGGCAGATTTCGAGATCATTGCAGGCAAGGCTCGATGCATCGGATATTGTGCAGGACACGTTACTGGAAGCTTATCGCAAGCGGGATCAGTTTGAGGGTGGAGAAGATCCCCGGCAACTTGCGGGTTGGTTAAGGCAGCTGCTGTCCTGTAATCTGATCGATGCTTTGCGGACTCAGCAGCGGGAGCAGCGCGATGTTCGGCGCGAGCAGGCGCTACAGCAGGAATTGGATGAATCAGCGTTGGGGCTGGACCAGTTGCTGGCCGCCGACGAATCTTCACCCAGTCAGAAACTGGAAAAACGCTTCCGCGAAGTGCGCGTGGCCAATGCGATCGAAGCATTGCCAGTGCATCAGCGTGACGCAATCGTGATGCGCTATTTTCAAAAACTCTCGCTGGAAGACATTGCGACGCAACTGCAGAAGACGCGGCCCGCCGCGGCTGGTTTGCTGAAACGGGGTCTTGCGACGCTCCGCGAACGCCTGTCGGAGGAAGACCCGTGAACGCCCCCCACGATACAAATGACAAGCGGCAGGAAAAAGTTGACGAAGCTATTGCCGAGTATCTGGAAGCCATCGACCGACGACATCCGCTGGATCGGCAGCAGTGGCTGGATCGCCACAATGATGTGCGGCGCGAATTGATCGATTTTCTGGCGACTGAAGATGCTCTCGGAGTGACAAGGGTCGGACGGGATGCGGGAGCAGACGAGTCCGCTGCGAACATGTCGGACTTTGCTTCGTATCCTCCAGCAAAAGACCGCACCGCATCCGGCACCCGCACACAAATCGGGCCGTATCAACTGAAGCGACTGCTGGGTGCCGGAGGAATGGGACAGGTTTTTGAAGCGATTGATTCTTCTGGAAATGCCGTGGCGGTCAAACTGCTTTCGCCACGCCTTGCGAGATCGCAGGAATCACTCCTCAGGTTCAAGCAGGAAGGGCAGATCGCGAGCGAGATCAATCACCCTCGATGCGTGTTCGTCAAAGCTGCGGATGATGATAACGGCCAGCCGTTCATTGTGATGGAATTGATGACGGGCAGGACACTGAAGGACTTGCGCCAGGATCAAAAGCAGTTGTCTGTGTCGATCGCCGTGAAAGCCATCATCGACGTGCTCGACGGTCTTGAAGAGGCACATTCCCACGGCATGATTCACCGCGACATCAAGCCGGCAAATTGCTACCTCGAAGCCAATGGATGCGTGAAAGTTGGTGACTTTGGACTGGCTCGCTCCATGGTCAGTGATTCGGAATTGACACAGACCGGCGATTTCGTGGGAACTCCGCTGTTTGCGTCACCGGAGCAGGTCAAGGGACATGCGATTGATGTTCGCACCGATGTTTATTCCGTTTGTGCCACGCTCTATTACCTGCTCACCGGAAAGGCTCCGTTCGCAGGTTCATCAGCGACGAGCGTGATTGCACGAATTGTGTCCGAAGATCCTCAGTCCATTCGAGAACTCAATCCCCAGGTTCCGACGCTGCTGGAACAAGTCGTCCTTCGCGGACTGAAGCGGGACCGCACCGAGCGTTTTCAAACGGTTGCGGAATTGCGTCAGGCTCTGGAGCCGTTCGTTTCGGGACGACAGGCGATCGCAGCCTGGGGACGTCGCTTCGCGGCTTACGGTCTCGACTGCATCCTGCTGGGAATTGTTGGAGGCATCGCCCCGTACTTCTTTGTCCCGACGAACTCCAGGACGATCGTCCCGCTGGATGTTTACTTGTACCTCATCTTCCCGGTGTTCATTTACTTTCTGATGTGCGAAGGCTGGAAGAACGCTTCAATCGGCAAACGGCTGTTGCGATTGCATATTGTCAGCCAGCACACTGGTGAGCCGCCTCATCGATGGCGGCTGGCGTTCCGCACGATCTCGGCACTGTTGATGATGGGAGTTCTCAGTGATCTGCTGCTGTACGCTTTTTACAATCCTCAAAATGTTGAAAGCTGGTTGAGTCTTCAATGGACCGGCTACGTGCTTTCGTATCTGGCCGTCTTGTCGCCTTTGCTTGTGAGTCGTCGGGGCCGTCTGCTGATGCACGATTGGATCAGCGGAACAATGGTTGTCGATAGAAAGTATGTTCCACCTCAGGAACAGCTGGCGATCCGGGCCGCGGAATACCATACTCCGCTGCTGGCCGCGACGGGATATCCGGGTCAGTTCGGCGAATATTCAGTCGTCGGCCTGATTTGTTCCTCCGAATCTCACGCCGTCCTGGCCGGACGTGATCTGAAACTGGATCGCGACATTTGGTTGCATCTGACTCCCGCGACCGATCCCGAAGTTTCGTCAACCCGTCGCCGCTGTGCTCGGACGACGCGACTGCGATGGTTGACCGGCGGACTTCATGAAAAATGGCGATGGGATGCGTACCTCGCCTGTCAAGGCGCGCCACTGAAGCACTGGACGGCAACGGATTCACCTCTGACGTGGAAGACCTCTCGAAGCATTCTGCGGCAGCTCGTCGAAGAAATTGATTCGAGGACACACGATGGAACTCACGTCGAGGTGCAGTCACTGGATCAGATTTGGATGGATCTGCGAGGCCGAATCGTCATCACAGACTGGTCACCATCAGACGGAATTGTCCGCAAAACCGCTACGCCACCCGAGTCAACATCGACATCGGACGCGGATCACTCGCCGCTCGCCGGGACTGCCGAGAAACTCGTCACGCTTGATGCCTGCGACTGCGCCATGCTCTGCGAGACGATGCGGTTGACTCTGTGCGGCACCAGCCAGCCACTCTCGAGTCCCCCATTGCAAATTCCGGCCATCGTCCCGGTGCATGCACAGGAATTGCTTCAATCCCTCACTGAAAAACGAAGGGACTCAAATCGGCCGCTGATCACCAGGGCTGTGCTGACAACTCTGGAAGACAGTGCTCAAAGGCCAGCGGAAGCCACGCTGGAAAATCGCTTCCTCGGTCTGGGTGTGGCGATGCTGACAATGTCGCTCTTGTTGGGGACCGTTGCCTCCATTGCCCGACTCGGAAATCAACTGATGATGTCAAAGATCTCCGATCAACTGGTTGCCGCGAAGGCAGTGAGTTGGTTGATTTCTCCGGAACATCAAGCCGATTATGCCAAAGCTGCGGCACCCGCGAAGACTTTCCCCGCGCGCGAGGAAATGACGAAGTGGCTTGGCGAACGCTCATTGATGGAAGCGCGGTTGGGCAAAGAATATTCGCTTCGCTGGCTCGGGATGGGGGCCTTTTCGCGAGCAATCCTGAACGGAGCCAACCTGACTGAAAATCCAATTGCTCAACTGCAGAACGTTGAGTTTGCGTGGCAGCAGGATGAACTGATCGCGGTGAACTGGACGCAACCCGATCGCCGGGAACCTGTTAATCTACAATCGCTGACTCGCTTTGTGCAGTCGCCGCCGGACACGGGCAGCATCCAATTTCTTCGTCGCAGTCCCTTCTGGATCATCGTGATTTCTTTGCTGCCGTTTGTGATTTTGGTCATCTGGTCGGGGCTGACGCGTGGCGGATTTTCGTTGCGGGCGTCGGGATTGTGTGTCGTCCGCAGCGATGGTCGGTCGGCGAGATGGCATTTGTATCTCTTGAGGTCGATCCTGGCCGCAGCGCCATTTCTTGTCGTGCAATTCCTGATCACATGGATTGATTTGTGGCACGTTGAATCTCTGTGGCTTTCCGTGATTCTGTACAAGGTCCTTATCGGGCTGTTCGTTGTCTATGGCGTTTTCACGATTGCCTTCCCAAAACGAGCTCCGCATGACTGGCTGCTGGGCACGTATCTGGTGCCGCGTTAAGAGAAATCAGACCTTCTTGAAAAAGTCGGACTTTTGTTGCGGCAGTCCCCGTGTTTCAGGCCGCCGCAGCCACGAATTATCTGGCTGCCTAGTTGGACAGCGCCACTTTGAGAGTCCGATTCGCCATAAGATATTGTTCAGATTAATGTTGCGTCATTCCACCTTCCCTTCTCCCCCGAAATCGGGGGAGAAGGTGGCCGACAGGCCGGATGAGGGGGGTGAAACATGATGTTCGAGAAAAAGCCCCCTCACCCTGCCCTCTCCCCCAATTCGTTTGCGATCGCACTGCCCTGTCATACGACGCGAAAATACGCAAACGAATTGGGGGAGAGGGAACATCAACCACAAAACGCCCAACTTTAAAAAGCGCCAGCGAGGCCGAAATGGCTGAATTCCTCGCTGGCGCTTCGGGTTGGTATGACCATGAGCTAAGCACTGGTGCATAAGTAAGTTGGCACAAATCGTTTAACGGCGAGCCGTAGGCGTAGGCGAATCCAGCGTGCTTCCGCCTACGCCTATGGCTCGCCGTTAAACTAAAAAACTTCTGCACTGGTGCTTATAAAAAGCACCAAATCAATAGACCGGCTTGCCGCGATCGGCAACCTGACAAGGTTGGATCACGGCGATGGCTGATGGACTTTGCGATGCGACGGATATCGATCACAAACAAGAATCGGGAGCAGGATATGGTCTATCACAATGAGGTCACCGAGGCGATTCGCCAGTTCGGGCCATTGGACGCCTATCGGCACCTGATTGAGGTTAACAATCAGCGAATTCGCGCGTCGGATCTGGACAACGGGCGAGAGATCACTTCCCAGCGTGCGGCCATTCACACCGGGCTGGCGGCGCATTGGGTGGATGCTCAACGTCGATCGTTTGGCTACGAGCGACCGTTCGCATTGGTGGCGCTGGGTGGGACCGGGCGCGGCGAGATGACTCCCTGCTCAGACACCGACTTCGCGCTGCTGTTTGAAGAGGAGACACAGGACAATGCGTTTCTGACCACGCTGCTGGCTCAGACTATTAACGGAACGGACTTCGCGAAGACCTATGGATTCACGATCTGGCCGCAGCCGTACAATCTGGAACACGCACCGGTAACCGTTCACGGCCCGGGATTGGTCTGTACAGGAAAGTGAGAATCTGAGACATCACGTGCATGACACGGATGTCTGACATACCACCGGAACTTTTAGCCGAGATGACGCCAGCGGTGCAGGCGTTTGTCGAGTCGCTGATGGTTCA
>CAMAVB010000390.1 GCA_945861465.1 Candidatus Kuenenia stuttgartensis | reverse complement strand
GTGTCAGTTGTTGTCTGGGGAGAATTCGGTCGCACGCCAAAAATCAACGGCAACAACAGTCGTGACCATTGGCCGCAGGCCAACACGGCTGTCCTGGCAGGCGGCGGGATGCGGACGGGGCAGGCCATTGGATCGACAAATCGATACGGCGAACAACCCCAACTGCGCCCGGTCACGTTTCAGGAGGTCTTTGCCACGCTGTACCATTGCGCTGGCGTGGATGCTCAGAATACGCGCGTCTTCGATTTGTCGGGCGTCCCGCAATATCTCGTCGATCCCGACAATAAGCCACTGCACGAACTGGTTTAGTACCGGCGCAGAAATAACTGTCGTCTTTTGGACGTGGGGCACGTTTGTAACGTGCCCGGCACGATGGAATCGTGCCCCACTTATTTCTGTCTCAGTCCTTACTCTCTGGACAGGTACTTAGCTTCAGGCGATCGATCTGCAACGAGTCAGCAGATCCGCGGAAGCGGCGCGCCGGAGGGTTCGTCGAGTGGTTGTGCCGAGCCAATGGTGCGACGGATCGTGACCGGACTGATGCCGCGTGACTGCACCTCGCCGATGATCACAGCTTGCTCGCAACCCGGCACATGGCGCAGTGCGGTTACGGCGATTTCGGCGAAGCGCGAAGCCACGGCGACGATGATCGTTCCCTCGTTGGCGACATAGAGCGGGTCCAGTCCCAGCAATTCGCAGGCACCGCGGACTTCATCGGTGACGGGAATGCGGGATTCCGTCAATGCGAACGTGTGACCACATTCCATTGCCCATTCGTGAAGAACCGCTGAGACACCTCCCCGCGTCGCGTCGCGAATTGTGCGAAGATGTTCGCCCACGGAATTGCGGAGCGAGGCCACAGCGTGAATCACCGATCCTGAATCACTCAACGGGGCAGGATCAAACGCAAAACTTTCCCGGGCACTCATGACAGCGATTCCATGCCGACCAATCGGTCCTGAGACGAGGATTTTGTCTCCCACCAGAATCGACTGAGGTCCCGGTGGAACGGGATCCATCATTTCTCCTACACCGCTTGTGTTGATAAACAGGCCATCCGCAGCACCGCGTGGCACCACTTTGGTATCGCCCGCAACGATCGTCACTTTGCATTCCCGCGCTGCATGGCCAGCGCTGTCGAGGATTCTTTCGAGGATGGCAATCGGCAGACCCTCTTCGATGATCAGTGACATCGTCAGCCAGCGCGGATAGGCTCCTGTAACCGCGAGGTCGTTCACCGTTCCGTACACAGACAAAGAGCCAAGGTCGCCGCCAGGAAAGAACATCGGGGAGACCGTGTGGCTGTCCGTGCAGATCGCCAGCCGACAACCGATCGTGGTCACGATGGCGGCGTCAGCAAATCTTCGATTCGCAGTCGCTGCAAAGCGAGGCAGAATAATCTCCGAGATCAAGCGACGACTGAGCCGGGCACCTTCACCATGTGCCAGCGAAATTCGCTCCGCGTCGGCAGCAATCGGAATCGGACAATTGCGATTCCAGAGCATGGGCTCATTCATAGCTTACTCCCACGATGATACCGAAACCACGCGGCACATGCCCCTTCCGATGACACCATCGGTGCACCGAGCGGCGAATCCGGCGTGCAGGCCATTCCAAACTCCGGACAGTCGCAGGGCTTGAGCCGCCCCGACAGGACCTCTCCGGCGCGGCATCGCTGGGCCGTCGCTGAGTCATTCGTTTCTGTGGAGCGTGTCAGACCAAATCGTCGCGGGGCGTCAAATGTCTCGTATTGGTCACGCAATTTGTATCCACCTGCAGAAATCACACCGAAGCCGCGCCACGCACGATCGTCGATTTCGTACACCGTCTCAACGACACGCTGTGCCGCGGGGTTGCCGAAACGTGTGACCGAGCGACCATAGGTATTCCGGACTTCGGCTGTCCCGGATTCCAGTTGCGTCACGCATTCCAGAATTCCCTGCAGCAGATCCACCGGCTCAAATCCTGTGACGACAACCGGGACACGATATCGCTGTGCAAAATCATCATACGCATCGTAGCCGGTGATGCTGCAAACATGGCCCGCCGCAAGGAACCCCTGGACACGATTGTCCGGTGCCTGCATCAGAGCTTCCATTGCTGGCTGCACACGGACATGCGACACAAGGAGCGAAAAATTTTCCAGTCCCAGTTGATGCGCCTGAAGAACCGCAAGGGCTGTGGCCGGTGCCGTCGTCTCAAATCCGACTGCAAAAAAGACCACCTGCTGCTCGGGGTGACGTTGGGCATGTCGAACTGCATCCACCGGCGAATAGACCATCATCACATTCGCGCCCGCCGTTCTGGCTGTCAGCAATGACCCCTGTGAAGCGGGCACGCGCAACATGTCACCGAAACTGGCCAGCACCACACCGGGAAGAGACGCGAGTTGCTGTGCCAGATCAATGGCCGAAATGTCCGTGACACAAACCGGACAGCCGGGGCCGTGAATGAGTTCAACTATGCCCTGAAGTTCGACATCAATGCCATGTCGCAGGAGACTGTGTGTCTGCCCGCCGCAGACTTCCATCAATACCCGTGGTTGCTGCGCAGTGGCCCTGATCCGCCGCACGAGTTCGGTCGCCAGCGCGGGATCGCGAAATTCGTCGATGAACTTCATCATATGGTCCCCGCCGAATTGAATTCGTCAGGCTCCGAGAGTCCTTCCGCGATGGCCGCAAAGTCCTGAAGTGTGCGTTCGGCCTCCTGTTCATTCACACGGGTAATCGCAATGCCTGCATGCACAATGACGTAATTTCCAATTTCCGCATCCGGCACACAGGCCATGTGACATTCACGCCGAATCCCGCCAAACTCAACCAGAGCACGGCCAAATACAGGATCTCGATCGATCCATTCGACGACCTTGCCAGGCACACCTAAGCACATGCGGAATTCTCCTGTTGCTCTTCTGCCTCAAGTTGTGCGGCAGCGATGGCGATCTGGCCAGCGGCCAGGCCTCCGTCGTTGGGAGGAATTGTACCCGGTGATGCGACCGTGCGCGACTGCGTCCGGAGTTCAGCCACCACAAGTTCTGTCAGGATGCGATTCTGAAAGCATCCTCCTGACAGAACCACTGGGAAATTCGGAAACTTCTCTGCCACCATTCCCACCGCGATTGCCATGTCACGGTGAAATCGCATGGCAATCAACGATGCCGATTGCCCGGTTTGAAGATCTGCGAAGACCTGCCGCATGATCGGCTGCCAGTCAACACGCAACCCGTCCTGACTCGATGTGAGTGTGCAACATGCCCGTGGCCGCGACCGATCAGGATTTATCTCATCGCACGCGGCCTCCAGCCGCATCGCTGGTTCACCTTCAAATCCGGCGTGGCCGATGCCGAGAACCATGGAAGCCACGCCATCGAAAAGCCGCCCCATGCTGCTGGTCAGCGGTCCGATTTCGGAGTACACCAGGTGCTGAACCTGACGAATCTGAATGAGCGTCGGCTTACCATTTTTAGGCAGCAATGCGGCCATTTGTTCAGCCGTGATGTCAGGGATCGCCGCAGTCAGCAGAGACACGGCGACGCGCCACGGTTCGCGAATTGCCGCTTCACCACCGGGGAGTACGAACGGCGCCAGAGCTGCGACACGCCGAAATTTGGTCTTGGTCGTCAACAGGAACTCGCCACCCCAAATCGTGCCGTCTGTTCCGTAACCTGTTCCGTCAAACGCGACGCCCAGAACCTCCTGGTCCAGCAGTCCATGCTGCAACATCCCGGAAACGATATGAGCATGATGATGCTGAACGTCGATAGTTCGCACCCCTTGGTCGGCAGCCCAGCGCGTCGTGAAATAATCCGGATGAAGATCGTGAGCGATCGCGAGCGGTTCAGCACCATACAGTTGTTGCAGAGACTTTGTGTGTTCCGCGAACTTTCGCCGAACTTCCAGTGATGACATGTCACCGAGATGCGGTCCGAGTACGACTTGCCTTCCGTTCGACAATGCACAGGCTACCTTCTGTTCGCCGCCGACGGCAAGAATCAAGTGACGTGTCTGCAAGGGTAGCCGCAGCGGAGCAATTCCTCTGGCGGCCCGGATTGTCACGGTTTTTCCCGCAATCACCCGCACAACACTGTCATCGATCGGCCGCTCAATCGGTCGGTCATGATGCAGCCAGCCGTCGGCAACTCCACACAGGCTCAGTTTGGCGGTGGCTTCTTCAAACGCCAGTGGATCACAATCCTGGTTGCCACTCGTGACCACGATCGGCAATTTCACCTCATTGAGCAAGAGCGCATGCAACGGCGTCGTTGGCAACAGGACTCCCAGTGAATTCATGCCTGGACTCACGCTGGACGCCAACGCAGGCAGGCTGAAGTTTTCCAGAATGACGATCGGATTTGCCGGCGAAGTCAGAGCGGCGAACTCGGCCATGCCCAGTGCACGAATGACCAACTGGACTGCGTCCCATAGCCCCCTCTCCCCTAATTTGTTTGCGCCGTTAGCGTCACTATGTTGTGCAGTGTCGTCGCAAACAAATTGGGGGAGAGGGCTGGGGTGAGGGGGCTTTTTCAGCAAATTGCGTCCAGTGCCCCCCCCTCATCCGGCCTGTCGGCCACCTTCTCCCCCGAGGCGGGGGAGAAGGGACTTGTGAATCGTTGGATCATCACAGCCAATGGTTTTGAGTACCGCCGCTTTCGTTGACGCAGCCGCTGCACGGCGGTTTCATTCGTGGCGTCGCAGATTAGTTGATATCCTCCGAGTCCCTTCATCGCGAGAATTCCGCCAGCTCGCAGAATCTCGGCTGCTGCTGAGATGGCGTCCATTCCGGTGACGTGATTCGGCGAGTTTTCAGCTTCGAACCAAAGCTGCGGCCCGCAGGCTGAACAGGCAACCGTTTGGGCATGGAATCGGCGGTCCTCGCTGTGGCGAAACTCCGCATCACAGCATGAGCACAAACAGTAAGGAGCCATCGACGTGTCGCGTCGTTCATACGGCATCAGGCGGATGATGCTGTATCGAGGTCCACACTGTGTACAACTGGAGAATGCGTAGCCGAACCGCCGATTGGATTGATCGGCCAATTCCCGCGCACACTCCGGACACATGGCCAAATCCTTCGGCACGTCAGCAGCAGTGACTCTGGCACAATTCGATCCGGCCACAATTCTGAAATCCTGACATCCCACCACATGCACGCCACCAATCTGACCAACGTGGAAATCCGCCAGTGGCGGCAGCTCATTTACCAACAGTGCCTGAAAACGAGCAATCTCGGAATCCAGTCCCTCCAGATGAATCAGAACGCCTTCCGACGTGTTCGTTACTGTGCCATTCAAATTCAGACGAATTGCCAGTTTTGCGATCGCCGGACGAACGCCCACCCCTTGAACTCGCCCCTGCAGCAGCATCTGCCTCGCAACCACCGCTTTGGTATCATTGACGCTGCCGTCCCTTCTCCCCCGAGATCGGGGGAGAAGGTGGCCGCAGGCCGGATGAGGGGGTTAACAGCATCGACAGCATTCAGAGCCACAACCGCTGCCGTCAGTATTGCCGCCGCAGGGACTTCGGTCATCGGCAGAATTGTGTAGCGAACCAGCAGTGGGTCGAATGCTGTGATCGCTGTAGCGATCATCGAAACACGCTGCGACAATTGAAGTTGTCGGCAAAGAACCCATGTCAGCCAGATGATAGCGATGCTGCATAAACCGTTGATGATGGCAACACAGGCCGCACTCGGCAGTCCAAACACCCGCAGCGCAGCCACCACGATTGGGTAAACTG
>CAMAVB010000389.1 GCA_945861465.1 Candidatus Kuenenia stuttgartensis | reverse complement strand
TTTAAAGTTGGGGTTGAATTGTATTTGTACGACGGACTTCCAGTCCGTCGGCGGTAACCTTTGTCGACGGACTGGAAGTCCGTCGTACCCGAAAATTGAGCCTTGACAGAGCGCTAGCCGCGGGTTGTGCATTCTGTCAGGACCGGCGGCTAGCGCCTTGCCGCTCACAAAACCTCAAATCTGACCGCGCGGAGTATAAATTGCTGGAATTTACTGCAGCGGGCAGGAGGGAAATGACAGGTTGTTTCGTTTCAAAGTGGACATCAGGCGGTTGAGGACTGCATAATCGTTAAACCGCGTGGGCAACGCCCCGCGTTTTGTATATCGAATCTCAAATCTCAAATCTCAAATCTCAAATCTCAAATCTCAAATCTCAAATCTCAAATCTCAAATCTCAAATAAAACAATCGCGGCCTGCTGGCCACGCGGCTGATAACGCAGGGCATCATTCCTGACCGCGTGCAGTGTCCACGCGGTCAATCATGGGATTGACATCCCTCGCTCGCCGAAGAAATGTACCAATTTTGCCCGAGCGTGGTATAACATGATGATCTTCAGACAAACGAAACACTCGTAAATCACAACAATCCACAATGATGCCACTACGATTGCAGTCCGCAAACTTCGAAGTTCTCAGGAGCATGAGTTCCGGGTTCAGGTTAAATCCAGGTTGCGGCAAACGACAAGGCTCTGGTTCGTGGCGGGATAACGATGTCACTCCGTTGGACTCGCATGTGACGGACGGGTTAAAATGAGACAGGACCACTCAATTTTCCTGCCAGACACGGTCGAAGATCGATCGCAGCCACCGACGACGGTAATTTTCGAAACTGACGATCATCATAGCCCGAACCCTGAGCGACATCCGCGCGAAGCTGGTCTAAGGCATGTGAATTACAGGTTCCTGATTCTCACAGCCACAACGCTGGTGGTGCTGCTTTCCTTTGTGGAGGGGCTGCATCGGTATCAAATCGAACGACTCAGTTCGCATCTGCTAAAGCGTGCCGACGATGCGCTCGCGGTCGGACAGTTGGACAATGCCATCCCGCACTTGCGTGGTTACCTGCTGATGGAGCCGGATGACAGGGAAACGAGGCAAAAGCTGGCTGTTGCCCTGGCAGACGTCGCCAAATCGGCAAAACAGCGGTACGAGGCCTTTCTATTCCTCGAACAGGTGCTGAAAGACGATCCAACCCAGAGCGAGCTACGGCGACGGCTGATCGATCTGTTGATGTCCGGCGGCAGATTTCCGGACGCGATTGAGCATCTGAAAATGCTGATTGCCAACGCTCCAAGCGATGACCAGTTGCATCTGCTGATGGCTCGCAGCTATGCGGCAGTGGGCGAGAACCTGAGAGCTGTTGGATTCTACGAGAATTCGATTCGCTGCGCTCCGCGTTCCCTCAGCACCTACGAAGAGCTTGCGGAATTGCTGCACGAGCGAATGAACGAAGAGGAAAAAGCGAGTCAAGTCATCGATCAGATGGTGGCGTCCAGAACGAGTTCGTACGAGGTCTATCTGGCCCGGGCTCGGTTTAATCAACGGCACGGTAAGGTCGCAAGCACAGAATCCGATGCGCTGTACGCGCTCCAGGTTGGTCCTGAGGTTCCTGAAGTGTTGGAGTTTGTCGCAGGGCTCATCGCCTCCTGGGGGGACCGCGACAACAAATTCAACGTGGATCAGGTGCTTGCGGGTCTGATTCGCGCGCTGGAGCAGAATAGCAGCGACGTCGGGTTACTGGTCGCCATCGCGCAGCTCGACGCGCACCGCGGTCGCTATGATCTGGCGGAGCAACGACTTCGAACGGCGATTCAGGGTGGATCCGAAGATCTGCAGCTTGGCTGGCGGCTGGCGGAAATGATGATCGCGCAGTCGAAAGTGGTCGAAGCACGCATCGAGATAGCTCGATTACGCGAATTGAAGCTGGCCAAACCGCTTGAGCAGTATCTGTTGGCCCGAATCGCAATGGTGGAGGGTCACTGGCTGGAAGCGATCCAGAAATTTGAATCCGTTCGCAGCGCTGGAGCGGTTTCCACACTTATGCCCCAGATCAACCTATGTCTGGGAAGTTGCTATGAGAATCTGGGGCACGTGGAACAGCAACTTGCTGCTTACCGAGAAGCCACGAAACTGAACGAATCGTCTGTGGCGGCGCGTCTTGGTCTGGCCAGGTCGCTGGCCCGCATTGGACGGACCAGTGATGCGCTCATGCATTATGGTCAGGTCTGGCAGCTGGCAGGTGTCGAGACTCAAATGGCCCGACTGATGATCTTGCGCAACTTGAAACTGCAAGCGTCCGAGCGGAACTGGGACGAAGTCGAAAAAGTGCTCGATACTGCCGCGAGGGAGGACCTCGAGAATTCGCTCGTCGTTCGTGCCTTCATGCTGGTCGCACGTGATCAGGGCACGCAGGCTCTCGAATTGCTGGAGCGGGGAATCGAACGCCATCCCGGCCACGTTGGGATGCGGGTGGCCCTGGCGGAGACGCACTTCCAGATGGGCAACATCGCCCAGGCAGAGAGTGTCATACTCACTGCCGAGCAGACGCTGGGCAACCGTGTCGAAATCCTGCTGACACGGATTCGGTACGCCTCAGCACTTAAGGGCGATGCGGCACAGGCCAGATTATCGGAACTCGAAGAATCTGCACAGAATTTCTCCGGTGTGGCGCAGCTGAATGTGTGGCGGGCATTGGCCGCAGCAGCAGCAGCACTGGGAGATATTGATCGGTGGAAGCGTCATCTGGAAGCCGTCGCAAAGAAGTCTCCGGACGATCTGGAAGTGATTCAAAGCCTCTATTCGGCTGCTCTGCAAACCGGCTCCACGGACGAAGTCGAACGCTGGCTGCAGGAAATTCGACGCATTCAGGGCAACGATGGCCCGGAAACGATGCTGGCGGAGGCGCAGCGGTTGCTCATGGTCGCAGACCAGCGGGTGGCGACTTACAAAACTTCGGGCGATCAAGGGGCCGTCGTCAACGCGGAGGCCGACAAGGAGACCTTCGAACAAGCGCGCGAACTGCTGAAGAAGGTCACCGTTCAGATGCCAGGTTCGCCGCGTGTCGCGTTGGGACTGGCACACGTTGAATCACTGGCGGGAAATGAAGAACTGGCGATCGATTACTATTCCCAGGCGATTGATTTTGGAGAGACCAATCCGGATGTGTTTAATCGACTAATCCGGCTCCTGTACAAGCGAAGTCGGTATGCCGAAGCGGCGGACGTCGTGGAGCGACTTAGGAATTCGGCCACCGTCTCATTAACCGGCGAACTGGGACGTGTCGCCGCCGAGGTGTCAATTGGCTCAAAGGACCTTGAACAGGCCAGCTGGTTTGCTGAGCTGGCAGTATCGTCAGAATCCCCGGACTATCGCGATCACCTGTGGCGGGGTCAAATTCTGTGGGCGGCTGGCCAGTCGGAGCGGGCTGAGTTGTGCCTGCGCCGCGCGATCGCACTCGCCCCCGAGCGTAACGAACCATGGATCGCGCTCATTCAGTTCCTCGGTCGCAACGGTCGGACGGACGAGGCACTGCAGGAAATGAACAACCTGCGGGGACGATTGTCCGACGAAGATGCGCCTTACACGCTCGGACAGTGTTATCAAGCATTGAATCAAACACAGCAGGCTGAGCAACAGTACGAACTTGCATTGGAAGCCCGACCTGACAACGAACAGGTTCTGTGGGCGCTCGCGCAACTCTACCTCAACAAGGCCCGGTGGCCGGAAGCCGAAGTCCTGCTGCGTCGGCTGATCGCTCTCAACTCGTCGGCCAGCGTGGCAGCGGCATCGGCTCGTCGGGCTGCTGCCATGGTGCTGACAATGCGGCACGGCTATCCAGGGTATAAGGAGGGACTTGCGCTGTTGGAGCAGAATCTGGCAAACGAGGGAGGAACGACTGCTGACCGCCGCATGAAGGCCATGTTGCTGGCCACTCGACCATCCCACAGCCTGCGGCGTGAAGCTGTCGCGATCCTGGAGAGGCTGGACGAAAACAACCAACAGAACCCAGAAGACCAGATCAGTTTGATCCGCTTATACATGGCTCAGGATGACGTGGACCAGGCTCGACCGTATATGACGGCCCTGCTGCAGTCTCGCGGGAACAACCCTGAATTCCTTGCCCTGTGTGTCCGTATGCTGCTGCAACACGACGATGCCTCGGATACAGTCATGGTGTGGCTCGAAAAGCTCGAACAGCTGCAACCCGATCAGTTTCGGACGATCGAATTGCGGGCCAGAGTCCTGGCGGCCCAGAACAAAGTGGACGAAGCCGTGACAATGCTCCGGGAACTCGCCAGCAGGCCATCCGCTGATCCTGAGCAGGGCGACCTGCAGATTGGGCAGGTCGCAGCGGTGCTGGCCGATTTGGCTTCGGCTTTTGACCGGTCAGGCCGACAGCAGAACGCGAAGCCTTTGGCGACGGCGGCCGAAGAGATGTATCGGGAGGTTGCAGCCCGCAAACCGGAGCGCACCATTGACCTGGTCCGATTTCTGGGCAGCAACTTGCAACTGGAAGAAGCGTTTGCGCTTTGCGAATCCACATGGCAATCAGCTCCGCCGCAGGTCGTTGCCGCCACCTATGTCGAACTGTTGCGTGCGCGCGAGGCGACTCCGGAGCAGTTGCAGCAGGTGCAACGCCTGATTCAGGCAGCCCTCCAGCGTGATCCGGAATCAAGCGATCTGTTATTTCAGCTGGGGAACGTTGTACACCTTGCCGGCAATTATGCCGAAGCGGAGACGCTGTATCGACGTGCCATTCAGAATACATCTCAGCCCACGTTGACGATGCTGGCATCCAATGAACTGGCACTGTTGCTGGCATTGCATCGCCACGAAACCGACGAGGCCATCCAATTGATGAATCAAGCGATTGACATGAACGGACCTTTGTCATTCCTGCTGGACACACGGGCTACAATCTATCTGGCGGCAGGAGACACCGGCGGAGCGATCCGCGATCTTGAGCAGGCGATTGCTGATACGCCCTCCGCAGCAAACAAGTTTCATCTCGCTCAGGCCCGCTTGCTGTCGGGTGACACCGTCTCCGCCGTAACGGCGTGGCGGGAAAGCATGTCGCTGGGCCTGCACCTGAAAGGCATCCATCCGCTGGAACGCAGTGTGTTTGAGGAATTGAACTCGAAGCTGAAGTGACTTAGACTCCGCGCGGCCAGGACTGAGGGACGTGTTGTTAAGCCGCGGGTTGTGCATTCGGTCAGCACCGGCGGCTAGCGCCTTGCCGCTCACACGGTGCTCTTCCACTTCGGCGGATTGTCAGGCAGGGATTCCGATATATCGCTGTTTCTGCTTAGGACTGAGACAGAAATACGTGGGGCACGATTCCATCGTGCCGGGCACGTTACAAACGTGCCCCACGTCCGGGAGACGACAGTTATTTCTGCGCCGGTCCTTAGGACCTGTCCCGGAAAAAAGCCGCGTTTTCTCAGGTCAGGACTTCAGGCCCGACCGACTTTCGACTGGAGCTCGGAGACCCGTTCGACAGCTTTGTTTCTGGACAGGTACGTACGGCACAGCTTGAGATCTTTCAGCATCGACAGTGGATACTCTGAAAGAATGCAACTCGATGCAGTGCGGTTCCACGATCAGTCGTCACTAAAACGCATCAACAGAAACAGAATGTGACGAAATAATTGTGCGATCGAACCAAAGATCATCATCGCACCAGCGACATGTGCGGTGGTGGGAAGATGGTGCATAATCAATGATGTCTCGTACAG
>CAMAVB010000388.1 GCA_945861465.1 Candidatus Kuenenia stuttgartensis | reverse complement strand
TGGAATCAATGGAACAACGATTGGAACGGATCGAACGGGATCTTGGCCTCTAGAACCCCTAAAAAACCTCCGTGGCCGCGTTGTGTCGAGAGTGGTCGAGCTGCAAGGAAGAACGACGAGACGACAAATGTCGTCGAGGAGTGATGACGCCGCAGATCGGTCGCTATCGACGCAACCCTCCTGGACGCTTGTGTTTGCGTCTCAGTCTGCGTCGTTCGTCATCGACGGGGTGGCCCGTCACTTCCTCTCTTCTTGCCTGAAACACAACCACAAACGTCGCGGCTCACGCAGGTTTTGTTAGGGGTTCTTACATCATGGGATACGGCAGTCTTCAGGAATGTGTACGCGATCTGGAACGACATGGTCAGCTCTTGCGGCTGAAGGTTGCGGTCAATGCCGAGCTGGAGGCGGCGGAGATTCATCGTCGCATCTGTGAACGCGGTGGCCCGGCGATCCTGTTTGAAAACGTCGTCGGTTGCGAGTTTCCGATGGTGAGTAATCTCTTCGGCACACTGGACCGCGCGAAGTATATTTTTCGCGACGCACTCTGCGGCGTCGAAGCTTTGGTGCAGTCGAAAAAGGATCCATTGTTTGTTCTGAGAAATCCGCTGCGAATTCCTGCCACATTGCGCACGCTGATTTCCATGCGTTGCGCAAAGCGGCGATCCGGCCCCGTAATGGAATGCACAACATCGCTCAGCAAACTACCACAGTTGAAATGCTGGCCGCAAGATGGAGGAGCGTTTATCACATTGCCGCAGGTCTACACTGAGCATCCCGATCGACCGGGTTACGTCCATTCGAATCTCGGAATGTACCGCGTTCAAATCAGCGGCAATCAGTACCAACCGGACAAAGAAGTCGGCCTGCATTATCAGATTCATCGCAGCATCGGATTTCACCATGCGGCCGCGATTCGCAAGGGCCAGCCACTGCGAGTCAACATTCTGGTGGGGGGTCCGCCTTCACTCGCGGTCGCTGCAGTGATGCCGTTGCCGGACGGAATTCCCGAAGTTGCGTTCGCTGGCGCATTGTCACGGCGCGCCCTCCGTATGATTCGCCGGAGCGACGGGCCGCTGATCTGTGCGGATGCGGATTTTTGCATCTCCGGCACGATTGATCCGGATCGCGTGCTTCCCGAAGGTCCGTTTGGCGATCACCTGGGATATTACAGTCTGGCCCACGATTTTCCGGTTGTGAATGTTGATGCCGTCTACCATCGCCGTGACGCCATCTGGCCCTTCACGGTCGTCGGTCGTCCGCCTCAGGAAGATTCCGTCTTCGGTGCACTGATTCATGAACTTACGGGGCCTGCAATCCCCGCAGTGCTGCCTGGTGTGCATGCGGTTCACGCCGTTGATGAGGCGGGCGTACATCCGCTGCTGCTTGCTATCGGCAGTGAACGTTATGTGCCGTATGGTGCTGAGCGTCTGCCGCAGGAGCTGCTGACAAATGCCAACGCGATTCTGGGGCAGGGACAGTTGTCGCTCGCCAAGTATCTGATGATCGCCGCGAAGGAAGATGATCCGCAACTGGACATCCACGACAAAGCGGCTTTTCTGCGCCACGTCCTGCAGAGAATCGATCTCACGCGCGATCTGCATTTTCAGACTCGAACCACAATCGACACGCTCGACTACAGCGGCAGCGCCCTGAACTGCGGATCGAAGCTCGTCATGGCGGCAGCCGGTCGTGTGCGGAGGACACTGTCGATTGAAGTTCCTTCCGGACTTCGATTGCCGGACGGATTTTCTGCACCGACCGTCTGCCAGCCCGGGATACTGGCAATCACAGGGCCGAAATGGTCTGTCGGTGCACACGAATACGATCCCGGACCACAGATTCTGTGCGATGCGTTGCAGCATATTGCTCCGACCATCCTGAGTGGTTTCCCCTTGATTGTGCTGGCCGATGACGCACGGTTCTGCGGCGCATCGATAAGTAATTTTCTGTGGGTCACGTTCACACGTAGTAATCCGGCGGCGGATATCTTTGGCGTGCACGCATTCATCGAACAGAAGCACTGGGGATGCCGTGGCCCGATGGTCATCGACGCCCGCATCAAGGCGCATCTGGCACCAGCGCTGGAGACCGATCCCGCAACCTGTCGCAAAGTGGATGCCCTCGCCGCTCCGAGTGGACCACTGCATGGCGTTTGCTAAGGCAGAATGAACTTACTTGGAATTCCACCTCTTGCGCCGGGAGTTTACGCCAGGATCTCGCTGATCACACGGCCCGTGGGCACGACTTCGTGCGGGCGTCCGAGGGAATCAAGGATCTGCGTCGTCGATTGCACGCCCAGCAGACGATAAATCGTCGCCATTACGTCGCCGGGGCTGACGGGTGATTCAGCAGGCACGGACCCCGTGCGGTCGCTGGCTCCATAGACGAAACCCTGGCGAATTCCGGCTCCGGCCAGCATGATGGTGTAGCAGGAGTTCCAGTGGTCTCGGCCTGCGTTGGCATTGATTCTGGGACTTCTCCCAAAGTCGCCGAGCACACAGACGAGTGTTCGTTCCAGCAAACCACGATCGTCCAGATCATGCAACAGGCTGCTGCACGCGGCGTCGAATTCTGGCAGCAGGATTTTCTTCAGCTTGTTGAAGTTGTCGCCGTGAGTATCCCAGGTTGCGTTGGCGTCGGGAGCCCATGACAGCGTCACGAATCGCGTTCCAGCCTCAACCAGTCGTCGAGCCAGCAGGGTGCTCTGACCATAGATGTTGCGGCCGTAACGAGCCCGCATCTCGGGCGTTTCCCGATTCAGATCAAACGCATGTTGCGCGGCATCGGAAGTCAGCAGTTCAAATGCTCGCGACTGAAAGTCATCGATCGCGGTCAGGGATGGTTCGTTGCGGATTTTCAGGCCGCGCCCAAGGTCTGACAGCAATCGAGATCGATCTTTCATGCGTTCCGGTGTGACGGGCGCGGGGAGTGCAAGATTATCGACATGGAAGTCCGCGGCATCGGGATTGTTGAGGACCCAGAATGGATCAAACGTCGGTCCCATGAAGCCGCCAAGAAATCCGGGCTGCAACGGTCCGCCGGCGCCTTCTTTGGTCTTGTAAGGCAGAGAGATGTAAGGCAGCGTGCGATTGGCGGCCGGTCGCAGCATGGCCATCACGGAACCCGGCGACGGATGATCCGACGGCTTCGCACCACCACCCTGTTCGCCGCGATCATGCCCCGTCAGCGCAGCGTAAACAGCGGCAGCGTGCGAATTGTTGACACTGTGATGCATGGACCGAATCAGCGTCGTGCGATGCATCTGTTGAGCGAGCCGCGGCAGATGTTCGGAGACCGGAACTCCGGGCAGACTGCTGGCTATCGGATCGAATTCACCGCGTACTTCCGACGGTGCTTCCGGCTTCATGTCCCACATATCCAGATGACTGGGACCGCCGTTCAGAAACAACACGATACAATGATCGGCCTTTGCCACAAGTGAATCGCCACGCTCCGCATGCAGCGACCGCGCACTCAACAATCCTGGCAATCCTGCCGCGCCGATCTGCAGCATCCGGCGTCGGCTGACTTCGGAAGCGAGACGTGTTAAATTTGTTGATCGCATTCAATGACTCCTCGACTGTGACAATCCGCACTCTTCGATACCATTACAAATACAAACCGGCGCTACTATTGTCTACCGCGATCTGAGGTGCTAATTGACCGCCTTGTCTTTTTCCCATCTGAATTTGCGGCGAAATCCATTTGGTGAGCTGACAGCCGTTGAACGGACTGCGTTGGCCGTTGTAGACTGTGGCGAAGCTTTGCGGCACTTGGCATTGCTGCGGTCTGTCGTGCAGGTGATCGGAGAGAAAGGATTCGGGAAGACAACCCATCTTCTGGTCCTCGCCACGCACTTTGCGGATAGTGCTTATATTCATATTCCGGAAGGACGCCGGGCTGCGATTCCGGAGCGGGGTGAGCCGCTTCTGATCGACGAAGCGCAGCGCATGACTCTGCTGCAACGATGGCAGACGTTTCGCTCGGACCGTCGGCTCATCCTGGGAACTCATACTGATTTTGAGAACGCACTTCGCCGGGCCGGTCGGCCGATCGTGACAATTGCGGCGAGTCAGTTCACAAACGAGTTACGTGTGCATACGCTCCTCAACAGGCGGATTCAGTTCGCGCGGCGTGATGGCGGGCCGATTCCGTCGATCACGATTTCCACAGCCTCGAAACTGTTCGCGCAGTTTGGTTCAGATATTCGCAGCATTGAACGTTCAATGTACGACACCTTTCAGCAGCTCAGGAACATTCAGGATGTCTAAATGCGATCTCAGAATTGAATTCGACCGCAAGGACCGCACGTACTCGGGCTGCGAAACTGTCACGGGGCGGGTTTACATCCGTGTCAACGAATCGGTCAAGAGCAGCGGAATCACATTGACGCACCAATGGAGGACTCACGGTCGAGGCAATGTGACGTCCGGCCCAAAAGAGACTGTTGAATTGGAAGCAGTCAGATCGTATTCGCCGGGTGAAGTGCATGAGATATCGTTTTCACTGCTCTCACCAGCCCATCCGGTGACCTATCATGGCACGATGATCAATGTGGATCACTACGTGTCGGTCCAGATGAATGTTCCCTGGGCGTTCAATCCCAAGGCCGAAGAAGATTATGTGCTGATGCCGGGCGAACCTCCGGCACATTTTGTCGGAAGCAGAAGTGCGATCATTACCCTGACGCCGGCGGCTGGTAAATCCTCGATCGCTGGCAAGGTCATTCTTGGAATCATCATTGCGGTCTTTTTGGCATTCGTGGCGGCCGTTGCATTCTTCCTGCTGCCCATCATCCTGATCATCGCAGGATTCATCTGGTTTCGCAAAAAGGCGCTGGCAAGTCGCCTGGGAGAAGTTTCGATTTCGATTCCGCATGTTGTCGTGGCCCCTGGCGAACAATGGACCGCGCGCATTCAGTTTCTGCCTCGAAAGCAGTTTCGCATCAACAGCATCGGACTTTTACTGCTGGGAAAAGAAACCGCCACGTCCGGCAGCGGCACGAAAGCGACCACTCACACGCACACGATTCTGGAACAAAAGCTGGATGTTCGCGCCAACGACATGCTGACGGCAGGCGAACTGGTTTCCGAAGAATTCACTTTTGCGTTCCCCACAACGGACGCCTTCAGCCTCGAATTGTCGGATAACAAGATTCAATGGACGGCCACCGTGCGCATCGATATTCCTGCGTTTCCCGACTGGTCCAAAGCACAGCCTCTCCAGGTCGTGCCTGCTGTGTTTCTCAGGAATCTGGCAGACGCACCGCTGATGACTCACTCCGACAGCAATGCATCTTTTCCGAATACGCCGAACACGTCTCTCGCACCACCGGTGTCAGTTCCTGAATCGTTTGAATCCGACGACGAAGAGTCGGCTGAATCTCCGACTGAGGAAATGTCGTCCGACTTGCTTGAGCTTGTCGATACGTTGAACGCCGCACCGCGACACGGAAACGGCCGCGGGAATATTGTCGCCAACGCAGCCGATCAGATCTTCGAAGCAGCCATCTTAATCGACCGAGTCACCTCATTGATGGGTGCAACGGTCTCGGATCCTCGATACGAATACGGAAAATCTGTGACTGGCACAATCGACGGCACCAACCAGGCAATTCAGATCATCACGCTCGAATCACAGAACAATACGATCGATGACCTTCGACGCGGAGACATCTGGCAGACGCGGATCACGCTGATCGACTGGGATAGCCTTTACAACAGAATCAACGCACGGCAGATCGA
>CAMAVB010000387.1 GCA_945861465.1 Candidatus Kuenenia stuttgartensis | reverse complement strand
CTCCGAATTATCAACAGGAGCAGCACTTGCCAGACAAACACGACAGCAGAAACCGTCAAGGCTGAAGCGACTGACCGCGATGGTGCATAATAGATTTCAGTATCCTGGACGTACCGATTGCCTGCGCAGGCCAGAACGGCTTCATTTGCCTGGACACCGCCGTCGGGTCGGAGCATGCAGCAGATCGCAGATGCAATGTTTTGGCCGAACTGCATTGGAGTATAATCTCGTCCGAGATACCGGGTGTCATACGAGTCCATTAAGTCGCTCGTCCCGCTTAAGACTCTGAACATCACCGAATCCGGTCGGCAAAGGTACGAAGAAATAAGTACCCATGCCGCAATCAGACAGATTGCGGTCATCGCGGACCGAGACTGCGATTTCGAACGCAGTCCCAGCAGCACTGCCAGCCACGCCAGGATCTGCATCGTGAGAAACGTTGTCAGAATGCAACTCACGATGTACCATCCGACATTGAACATCCTCTGCGATGAAGAGTACATCGTAAGTAAGTCAACATTCAGGAGTAACAGCGTGAGATGAACGCTGAGAATCGGGATCGCCAGCACAATCATCAGACGGTGCATGCCGGAAACTTTCTGTGTCAGAATTTCTTTCGCTGTCAATGGAGTTGATAGCAGAGCGTCGAGAGTTTCGCGGACACGTTCGGCGGAGATGACAGTCGCGCCCTTCATCGCCAGAATCATGGCCACAATTGCCCACACGAGCAACAACAGCACTCGCAGTCCGGAAAAATCTGCACTCGCAGTAACAGTCGCAGCTCCCATACAGATGAAAAGGGTCGGCACTTCCATCACAACAAGAATGCGAAACAGATAGCGCGCCTTGCCGAGCGATTTTTTGGATCTCTCACGCCATGCAATGGGGTCGAAGTACGGCAGGCTGTTGTAGTCTTTCATCAGCACCATGCCACCGGTTGTGCGGTCATTCAACCGGACAAAGAACCCATCAATGGACTTGAAAACTCTCAGCATCACTGATGCCGAAGAAATAAAGGCGCGCCGCACCAGAAATACGCGCGCCATCAGCACCATAACCGTTGTGACCAACAAGGATGGAAGGGTGGTTTTGACAACAAACTGCATTTGTGCCAAAGTCTGGAGGACTCCGCTCGACGACTCCGCCACTAGCGCGCTAGTTCCCTGCCCGGGCTCCGACATATTGAACCCCTGAAACGCGGCGATCCACAGATAGAACGGCGTCGGCAATGCCGTCGGAAGATCATTGGCGAACAACCCCGAAAACACGGCCAGTAATCCGGTCAGTACATACGACCAGATAAGCGCCGTCACCGTTGTGGCGAACCATGAACTGCACAGCAATCCGATGCTGGCGTACAGCAGGCATTCACAGAATAACAGCCACAGCGTACCAAGCAGTAAGGTTGTTTCCACTCCACCCAATGAGTAAACAACGGCCAGGACCGGAAACGTCAGCAGCAGAAATGTAAACATCGGAACCAGTCGACTGCACAGTTTCTCGAGGACGATCGTCATTGGCGACAGCCGCGTTACAAACAACGTGCCAATCGTATTGCGTTCTTTCTCAATCGTAATCGAACCACAGATCAGCGCTGGCATCAGCAACTGCACAGACACAAACAGCATCGGCACGATGGCTTTGAAAATCGGGGCACCGGCACCTAAGAATCGGTTAGGATTTCCACTGCCGTCACCGTAGCCGGACGATTCCAGCATGGCGACATGATCGTTGAAATACAGCATGACAGCCGTCAACACAATAATCGCGCCGACAAACCGAATGACGTACGTCCGCCGTCGGCTGGACAGCTCAGTCAATTCCCGCCGCAGCAGTGGAAGTTCCGGAATGATGCCGAAGATGCTCACGCGGTCCTCCCTTCCGTCAGCTTCATGAATGCAGTTTCCATATCCATCGCTTCCGGCTGAAACATCGTCAGTCTGGCTTTCTCCTCCACCAGTGCCTGATGCAGATCGGCGACGGACATCAGATCTTCGTGTAACTTAATGGCCCAGCGATCGACCTGTGCCTCCACCGAACCCACACCGGGAATCTTCTGCACGCGATCCAGCAGATCATCTGCCGGATTCTCGACACGCACATGAATCACGCGCATCAACTGCAACTTGCGATAAATGTCATTCAGTGAACCCTGAGCCACAATGTGCCCCAGTTCGATAATCCCGATCCGTGTACACAACTGGCTGAGTTCCTGCAGAATGTGGCTACTGATGAGGATTGTCTTGCCCATTTCCCGCAGGGCCTTCAGCAGTTCACGCATTTCAATGCGAGCCCTCGGATCCAGCCCGCTCGACGGTTCATCCAGCAGCAGGACTTTAGGATCATGCAACAGCACGCGTGCCAGGGCCAGACGCTGTTTCATCCCTCGGGACAAACCGTCCACTGGCGAATCCGCTTTGTGGGTCATGTCCGTCAGCGCCAGTACATCGTCAATCGTCCCTTTGCGTTTCTGCATCGGCAGCTTGTACGCCGCTGCAAAGAAATGCAGGTACTCCAACGCTGTGAGGTCTTCATAGACTCCGAAAAAATCGGGCACGAAACCCATCACATCGCGAACCTGTTGTGGCTGACTCAGTACATCCAGCCCGCACACCAGAGCCATCCCGCGAAACTTTGGCTGCAGCGTCGCGAGTACGCGAAACGTCGAAGATTTTCCGGCACCATTAGGACCGATAAAACCGAAGACTTCGCCATGCGGAATATCCAGCGAGATCCCTTTGACCGCTTCGAACTTACCGTAGTTGACTCGCAGATCGCGAATACAGATCGCCAGCGGCTTCGGTTTCGGCGGCATTGCCATTGTTGCCGGATCGGTCATCGTCATCGTTCAATTCCTGCGATTCATGTAGCTTGGACATTCTTGTCCGAGCTTTCTTTCAAACGGTGATTCAAAAACCAGCCATTGGGATTGTCGTTTTAGTCTTCAATGTCAGCATTTTCGTTTAACGGCGAGCCGCAGGCGTAGGTGAAAGGTAGTACCGACGCCTGCGGCTTGCCGTTAAACGATTAAGACGACGGACACGAATGTCCATCTTACGGCTGGACGAAATACAGTTTTCTGAACACTTCAAAATTCTCGCCCTGTTGCATAATGATCACTAATGCCCATTGGCTGGGATCTGAACTGTCCAGAAAAGCCAGGTCTTCCAATGAACCTGCTCCGTGTGGCGCGATCTGACTGACGAGACCAAAGATATTTGTCTGTGAAGTTTTCACGGTCGGAAGACAGCTCAGCATCGTGACCGATGCCGATTGTTGCTGTAGTTCATATTGATTACGAGTTGGATCCAGATACCCTTCATACACGTCTTTTTCATAGAATTTCGTGGGAATCTGCCCGATCAGGTTCACCACAGTGGATTCATGATAGATCACCGCAAAACACTGCACCGGAGTCACAGAATTCCGCTGCCTTCCCATGGTGAACTGCGTCATCGCCGCCTTCAACCGAGTGTTGCCTTCGGGCGTCGTCAGCAGTGAGACATCGTTCCAGTCGATCGGCGGCACTACAGACTCGGGCGGTTCGAGCGACAGCGTCCTCAACGAAACCGGGGACCATTGCTGAACGCGATGGCTGACACTGTAGTTCTGTGGGAAATGTCCACTGTAGTTCAGTGGCGAATCCTGAGTACGTGGTTGCGGTTGTCCATACGTGTTGTAGTAGTCCGCGTTGGTGAAATTATCCTCCGCCAACACAACCAGTTCGCCTTTGTGGTCGCTTTTGACATTCGCCTGCGAACTGTAGTAGAAGGTCTCCAGCGTCGTTTGCCGGACGGGAATTCCGTTGTCGGCAAGGTCGGTAATAACCAGTTTTCCGCCAGTGTCCTCGCTGCCCATAAACGCATGGGCCACCATCACGGTCAGCAGAGTAAAGAAGCCGGTGATGACCGGAAACAGCACCCATGTGTATTTTCTTAACCGCAGCCAGCCCAGCAGAAAGTAATCTCCCGGCCCGATCGCCACGACATAGCCTGCAAGAATCATCCCGATAATCCACGTTGGCACCATCTGCACGTCCGACGGCATCAATGCCTGTTCGGTGACAGACAATAAAGGCTCGGCCTGCGGACATAGCCGATTATCGATTCCAAATTGGGTCTTAAGTTGATTGACGTCGAGGTAATATTTTCCGTCCTTTTCTCGATCGGCGATGTACTGATAATTCGCATTCCGGGAGTAAATTCCTGCTTCATCCCGATCAACATCGAGGCCCTGTGACTTCAGACGTTGCACGACGTCGGGGGAAATCCAGTTTTGCCCCTGCCACACGGGTTGGTCTTTTCGGACCTTCCAGAGGAATGCTACGATGGCACCAAGGTCTTCTTTTGCCAGGCTCGCCGAAAAGTCGTTCACGGCAGGCAACAGCACCGCACGCCCCAGACCACAGTGACTCATGAGGATCGGGTCGGCCTCATCACTGACCACCAGTAACCGACCCTCGGCATCCAACGACAAATTTGCAGAACTGTCGGCACCCTGTTCAAATAGTTTTCGCAAAAACTCCAGTTGCAGCGGCTTCATCGGGACGTCCGGAACGACGCAGACGCTGCCGCCGGCTCGAACCCACGCGGTCAGTCCATCCAATTGTTCCTTTTGCAATGATGCCAATGATTCATCAGTAAGCAACACCAGATCAAATGCACAGTACGAAAGCGGATCCTGGGGCAGGTCTCTGGATGACCACTGTCCGGCAAAATAGATGATCGTCCGTCCCATCATTGCCAATCTCTGTGCCCCGGTGAGCTCTTCGACGTCTCCGTCCGAGGCATCTGCTTCCTTTTTTTTTGGATGAATCGGGTTGTAGTTATCGAGCGACAGTGCCTTCTCCAGAAACGTCCGATTGGCAGATACGCTGAGCCGCCGCGTTTCCTTGAAACACGAACACAACAAAACGCCGCGTTCCGTCGGACTGGTGGTCAACAAATCAAAGGGCTCCGCGCTGCCCAGTCTGTTCGGCAAAGACGTGAGTTGAATCCTGCCCTGTTTGGTGACAAACGACGCGACCACCGCCCAGTTCTGAATGTCGGCTGTTTTCAGCGGTGGCAGTACGATGTTGAATTCATAATCAGCGCCAGCCAGCACAATCCCTTCGTATCGCAGCGAAGCCATCAGGTTGTCGGAAGACACGAAATTGACGGTATCATAAATCGCCAGTTCCAGGTCGCCCTCGAGAATCTGTGGCTTGTTGTATTCCAGTTTGATATGAACGGGCAACGGTCCCGACGATCGATTACGAATCGACATCAGTTCCATCTTCATACGGATAGGAGGTTTTTCCTGCGCTAGGATGGTGCCGGACATGAACAGCAAGATGCACAAGATTGCGATTCGTGCCAAAGGCACTTTCCCGCAAAAAAACGGGACTCGTGAAAGGCATAGTGCGCGAATCGATCCTGCGTTTGTGCCACGAATGTGGCGGCAGGTTGTAGCCACGGGCGTGAGCCCGTGGTGAGAGAAATACAGGTGATTTTCAGTCCTGAAAGGACGACATGAGACAACCCAGTCGCAATTCCTGTTGTCCCTTCGGGACTTCCAACGCTCCATCATCGCGTACCACGGGCTCGCGCCCGTGGCTACATCTTGTCGTCCCTCCGGGACTGAATCACATTCCGAGAAATCACGTGGATTGTGTCCATCCATTGGTTTTATCGATAGATAACCCTTCGCGGCATTGCCTTTCAACGCTTTAAAGTTCGAAGACCGATTCCTGATGCGATGCCCCAGGCTTTCACATT
>CAMAVB010000386.1 GCA_945861465.1 Candidatus Kuenenia stuttgartensis | reverse complement strand
CACCCCAGCCCTCTCCCCCAATTTGTTTGCGACCACACTGCAAAGAAAAACCACGCAATCTCCGCAAACAAATCGGGGGAGAGGGGGCAAAGTGGCGCTGTCCAATTGGGACCGTTCGAGAAACTGCGTCGGTCGGTCTCACCGGAGCGGGTTCGAACAGAGCGTCGCGGGGTTCCCCTTGCTTGAGCGAACCATCCACCGTTCCTGCGAATATGACTCAGGACACGCCCTCCTTAGTTATTTCGGCATCACCACTTCGCGGGCTCAGGATGTGATTGTTTCCACACAGAGCAAAATTACGCGTGTGAGCGGTCTGACTGCGCAGTTCCATGAGATTCCGGGGACCCGCAACGTCAAATTGATGTCGCGCCGGTCTGGGCGGGTCTTATGCGTCGAATCGGAGAGAATATCCGGGCGGACTGTTTCGAGATTACGTCGACAAATTGCCTGACTAGCGAAGGAGTATCCGCCTACCCGGTTCCTGCTCCCATCGGACCCTGTCAATTGAGACAATAGTCGTATTCGGTGATCAGGAAAAAATCCTCAAACTCTACCATTCGCAAGCATTTTCCGACATGACTTCAGCAACTCAGGCCGACATTTCGGCACCGAAACATGTTCGAACCGAGGTTTGCAGGCAAGATTGGTCAAGTCTGAGTTCATTGACTATCTGCGTAAGAGATGTTGAACGCGCCGCATTCGATGTTGTGCCTCACCCGCAGGGATCCGCGTTCTTGTCGCAACGAATCTCATTGTCATTTGTCCATGGCGACGCCAGCGCAAAACTTGACTCGTGCGTAGTTGCGGCAACAATAGACCGTGGCAATTTCACAATTCTTAACTTATCGAGTGTGCCAAACATGGGCTTCGGACGTGATTTAGAAAAAGGCTGTCGGGTGTTGATCAACGTATTCGCGTGGGCATTTTTTGTATTGTCGCCTGCGGTTTTTGCCCAGGAGCCTGCGACTCCGACGGTCGAGGCGGCTCTTGATAACGAACTGCCGGCATGGAGAAAGCTCGAGACCGAGGCGTATCGAGGTAAGCAGGACGACATATTCTTTGTGAATGAGAATGTTGGCTGGTACGTCAATGGTGCGGGCAAGATCTTCAAAACGGTCGATGGCGGTGCTCAGTGGGCGGAACAACTCAGCCAGCCGGGCACGTACTTCCGATGCATCGCGTTCATTGATGAGAAGCATGGCTTCGCCGGCAACATTGGCCCCGACTATTTTCCGAATGTCACTGACCGAGTCCCGCTTTACGAAACGAAAGACGGCGGTGTCACATGGACACCTGTCTCAAGCATTGAAGGGGAACCAATCGTTGGGCTCTGTGCGCTGCAGGTTCTGCGGGAAGAATTTGTCAATGCCGGCCAGTTGGACACCCACGTGCGATTAATCGGAGTCGGGCGTGTGGGTGGACCAGCGGCGATGATCGCATCCGACGATCTCGGAGCAACCTGGAAGCAGGTAGATATCAGTGTTCACGCATCGATGGCGTTCGATGCGTATTTTTTCAACCGCCGCGAAGGATTCATTGCCGCAGCATCCAGCGCCGACGTTGCGGAATCCAATGCTCTTATTCTGGCCACGACCGACGGTGGTGCAACCTGGACCAAAGCATGGCAATCGAATCGTCCGTATGAACTGACATGGAAGATGTCTTTTCCGTCAAGGGACGTCGGTTATGTCACCATTCAGTCATACAACCCGGATCCTGAGGTTGCCGATCGCTTCGTCGCAAAAACGACCGATGGCGGAAAATCCTGGCAGGAAATACCGCTGGCAACGGACGCCAAAGTCCGTGAATTTGGCGTGGCGTTTATGGACGAAAACACCGGCTGGGTTGGAGCGGTCCCGAACGGATTTGAAACGACCGACGGCGGCAAAACCTGGAACGCAGTCGAAATGGGGAACGCAGTGAACAAGATACGTCTTCTTCCGACGGAATCAGGAATCGTCGGATATGCCATCGGGGTCAACGTATTTCGGATTGATATTCCGAAGCCGTCCCGCTGAAGACGTCGAATCATCTGTCCCCAATTTTTCTGTCCGATGTTTGCCTGCGTCAAAGTTGGTTCGCGAGTGCATTCGTCGCCGGAAATTCAGTTTCCGCCTGCAACTTCGCTGCGGCGTCCCAGCGTCCATAATGCGATATCGAGCCACGACGGTTCCTTGCCATAGAGCATGATGCCCGCGGCAAAAACTCTTCCGGCAATTAAACGCAGAACGGCGATTCCGGCGACCATCAGAATCAGGCTGCTGAGCAATTCCACGGTCGAGACTTCCCCAAGCACAAGTCTCATCGGCATCGCGACTGATGATGTTCCCGGAATCAGGCTCAGTGATCGCATCATCGCGCCGTCGGGTTGAGAAGCGACCAGTCCGCAGGCAAACATCGGCAGAAGTGGCAGGAACAGCAGCGAACTCCGCGAAGAAGTATTAGGGTCATTGATGACGGCGGCCACCCCTGCGTAAAAACAATTCCAGAAGAATACTCCACCGAAGTAGAACGCCGCCAGCAACGGGATGAATTCCCAGCGACGCAAGGCACCGGGGAGCGGAATTTCAAATCCCAGAATCATGGATGCCGCCAGCGTAATCAGGCTCGTGAGGATCAGGAACGCCAGCGAGCAAATGGCAGCCGCAGTGATTCCGAGCAGCTTGCCATCAATCCACATTTGAGGACGAATCGCACTGACGATCTGTTCGGTGACTCGCTGCTGCTTTTCGCCGGTGATGCCCGTGAGCAGATACGCCAGCCCAATCCAACTGGTAACCAGCGTCGCTCCAAGAATGCAGTAAGCCGCCAATCGATCGGTTTTGGAAACATCACGATCGGCGAGGGTAACGACCTCAACATCTGCGGGAGCGAGAATCCGGGCGAGTGTGGCAGGAGCAATCTCGGCGGCCTGCATTTCCCATTGCATGCGTTCGGCCTGCAGCAAGGGTTTTAGTTCTTCGAGCCATGTAGGTTCCTGACGAACAATGAGCTGAGCGTTCCATAAATCACTCGCAGGTTTCGTCGGTGCCGTGATGATCAACAGGCCATCGACCTCGCCGGCTTTCACCAGATCACGCCATTCCTGCTCTGTGTGATCTGCTGTCACAAGCGATAGTTTTCCCTTTTCCGGCAGCACGAAACCTGGACTCGCACCAAGCACCGCCAGTTCGACTTGCCCCGCCGACTGCGCGATCCGAAATCCGCCAAAGCCGACCGCAGCTCCCAGCAGAAGTGAGACCAGTCCGACGATCTGGTCCTTCAGTTTGAAGTATCGTCGAAATTCCCAGCAGGCGACGGTCCAGGTCATTTTGAGTTGTTGTTGCATTTGTTGAGGTCCTTAAAAAACATGGTTTGTGCGGCACAAAAAACTATGGGAGAGTCCTTGTTTTTGCAAATATCACGGAGTGTCGCCTTTCGCGAAGCGAAGGACGACACTGAATTCTTGACCTCCCCTCACACGCCCGTCAGCATCGCATACTTCGGGCCATTCGCATTCAGCGCACGCAGGTAGATCTCATGAAGCGACAAAGTGCCGCCTCGAAATTCGGTGACTTCACCCAGCTTCGTTGCACGTTCAAGCCACTCGGCGGCATCAGATTGCTGATGAAGTGTGAGTTGCAGAGTCCCATCGGCTCGCCGTTCACACTCGAGAAGATTCGGTTCATGATGCCATGTTTCGAATGCATCCGATGGTGGCGGACTGGCAAATGTGATTCGCAGTGAATAGCCGCCGTGGACGCTGGATTTTACTTCGTTGACCGTTCCCGACAGCACGCGGCGGCCCTGAGCCAGCAGGTACACTCGATCGGCAAGTCGCTCAACCAGTTCCAGCTGATGCGCGCTGAGCACGACGGTCGTCCCGGCATCGCGCAAATGACGGATCACCCCCAGCATCATCTCCTGATTTAGTGGATCGAGTCCAGAGAATGGCTCATCGAGCAGCGCAAGTCGAGGGCGGTGTAACACGGCCGCCGCCACCTGAACCTTTTGCTGGTTGCCTTTGCTGAGCGTTTCGAGTTTGCTGTGCAGGTATTGAGTTACCTCCAGACGTTCAGCCCACTCAACTGCGGCAATTCTGGATTGTGGACGTGACATGCCGCGAAGTTGCCCGAAGTACTCCAGAATATCGACGACTTTCTGATCGCGATAAAGCCCTCGATCTTCCGGCAGATAACCGATCTGCCCGGGATTCATCGAGATTGGATTTTGGTCCTCATCGAACCATTGGATCAAACCCTGGTCCGGGGGAATCATTCCGATCATCATTCGGACGAGCGTGGATTTTCCGGCTCCGTTGGGCCCCAGGAGAGCAAAGATCTCGCCCGTTCTGACTTCAAACGAAACGGCATCGACAGCCCGAACCGTGCGAAATGCTTTCCCAACTTCCTGGACGCGGACTAATTTTCTGGACATGTTTGTTCCCGCTTTTCAAAGTGGCCCCTGGTTGCTCAGTGTCGCCCTTCGCTCCGCGAAAGTTGCGTCACGGAACGGTCATAGGCTCTTAGCCGACACGGGGCGAAAATCGAGGCGCGCGAAATCGGAAGATTTCTAGTTGGACAGCGCCACTTTGCCCCCTCTCCCCCGATTTGTTTGCGGAGATTGCGTGGTTTTTCTTTGCAGTGTGGTCGCAAACACATTGGGGGAGAAGGCTGGGGTGAGGGGGCTTTTTTCGCAAGTTGACATCCTGGACAGGCCCCTCATCCGGCCTGTCGGCCACCTTCTCCCCCGATTTCGGGGCAGAAGGGAAGGTGGAATGACGCAACGTTAATCTGAACAATATCTTATGGCAAATCGGACTCTCAAAGTGGCGCTGTCCAACTAGTGCATCGTCAGAATATTTGATTCTGCGGTAGGCCGGACCAAGCGGAGCGTAGTTCCGGCAATTAGCCGACCTGCCGGAACTGGGCAGTTTGGTCCATGCCACAGAATATGGCGACTCAAATTCCAACTCCTGCGATCGCGTACAACGTCTACATGCTGCAGTCACTGATCCTGAATGGATTATTCACGGTCTATCGGTGTTCCCAGTGGCTCACAGAATTCTTACATATTCGTGACAGAGCCCTGACCACTGAAGTGGCGAAATGGTCTCCAATACGGTGACTTGGGATTTACCGGACGGCCTCAGGACACGGAATCTGGCAAATCCCCTTTACGAAAAACATCAGTTTGTGCATCAGGAGACTTGTCATGCGGAGCTTGTTCAGAAATCTGGCGACAGTTGTTGCCGCTTTTGTCATGTGGAGTGCAGTCAACGTTCAGGCGCGGGAACCCGAGGAGGCGCAGAAGCTGACGCTGGAAGCGGCACCAGGGTTTTCAGTACTGAAGGCGGGCGCGAAACAGCAGGCATGGATACGTGTGGGACTGAAAGGATTTCAACTGAAACGCGAGGGTGCCCGAGCACCGATTAACGTGGCGATTGTGCTTGATCGATCGGGTTCAATGCAGGGCGATAAAATTCAGCAGGCGCGCGAAGCGGCGATCGGGGCGCTGGATATGCTCAATGCCAACGACATCGTGTCAATCATTGCCTACGACTCTGACGTTAACGTGCTGGTGCCTGCGACGAAACTGACCGATAAAGAACAGGTTGCGAATATCATACGTGCGATTCAGCCGGGTGGAAACACAGCACTCTTCGGAGGCGTGAGCAAAGGGGCTGCGGAAGTTCGCAAGTTCATGGACGACAAGCACGTCAATCGCGTTATTCTGCTTTCGGATGGACTGGCCAACGTCGGACCTTCGGCACCTGGTGAACTGGGCGACCTTGGTGCGTCGATGAAGAAAGAGAACATCAGCGTCTCGACGCTGGGACTCGGCCTGGGCTACAACGAAGACCTGATGGTGGCACTGGCGGGCAAGAGCGGGGGCAATCATCAGTTTATTGAAAACACGTCGGAACTGGCAGGTATCTTC
>CAMAVB010000385.1 GCA_945861465.1 Candidatus Kuenenia stuttgartensis | reverse complement strand
ACGGATTACGAAACTGATCCATCAGGAAACTTCGACAGAATTGTACCCGTTAACTCACACGGAAGCAATGTTTTGGACCGAATCTGTGCCAATCCTGGCCATTTTTGTCAGATTTCGCTGATGGGGTACTGGATACGTTTTCTTCAAATCACCTGCATTTCGCAAAGAACAACACGCGGGCGACTTGTCGCAGACTTCGCCCGCGACCCAATGAAACTCCGCGCGGTCGGAATTATTCTATTTCTTTGACGAGCGGGGATGCCAATCCCCTGATTGACCGCGTGGACTCTCAGAATGCTACCTGGTTTCCAGGCATGTGACTCCAGGCAGCAGCAAAGTTGGGGTTGCGTGAGAATATTGATCAGGTGAGATTTGTAAACGGTATTTGAGGGGAAATGGCGAGTCTTCGTTGAGCCTGTAGGGAGACTGGCAGATGTTCGTTGCATCACGCTTCCACAAGTTTCACAGGAGTTTTCTCGACGGCTTCTTTGACTCTTGTCGAGGTCCAGTCTCCCACCACAGCCCCGAGGCTCAGGACGTAACGTGTGAAGCCGCTGGAGCATTGATCGCCCTCCAGCATTTTGAGTTTCCCGAACACCCACTCTTCCACTTCTGAACTTCCCAGAGCGGCTTTTGTGTCTGGCACCGGTGGCTTTGTGTCGGCACCGGTGGCTTTCAGCACCGGTGGCTTTCATGATGAACGGAATGGTTATTAAACAACGGCCCGCTGCAAAGCTAAGCTGAGGAATTCGCGCGTACGCCACCGTCAATACGACGTTTTAGAAGCGAGGACGTTCGGGGCAAAAAAATGTATGGGCAGAAAAATAGCAGCCATTTTTTTGCCCGGCATCTTTTTGCCCATAATGTTGAGGCCCGACGATACATCTTAGCCCGGCGGCGGATCGTTGCTGTTAAATCAACACCCCGTTAGCCGACGGTGAGAACCGTGTCTAGCGGCTTTTGTGTCTGGCACCGGTGGCTTTCATGGCACCGGTGGCTTTCATGATGAACGGAATGGTTTTATTAAACAACGGCCCGCTGCAAAGCTAAGCTGAGGAATTCGCGCGTACGCCACCGTCAATACGACGTTTTAGAAGCGAGGACGTTCGGGGCAAAAAAATGTCTGGGCAGAAAAATAGCAGCCATTTTTTTGCCCGACATTTTTTTGCCCGACATTTTTTTGCCCGACATTTTTTTGCCCGACATCTTTTTGCCCGACATCTTTTTGCCCGACATCTTTTTGCCCGACATCTTTTTGCCCATAATGTTGAGGCCCGACAATACATCTTAGCCCGGCGGCGGATCGTTGCTGTTAAATCAACACCCCGTTAGCCGACGGTGAGAACCGGACGCTAATGCGTTCCTGCTGATAACCCGAACCCGAGAATCAGATCTTGACGGCGGACCGAATTCTTGACGACGACAGGCTTGAAATATCAAACCTGCCCAGGGACGATGCGCAATCGTATGCTCCATCACCTGTTTTCTAGTTCCAGAATTGGGAAAATCTGATGAAAAGGTTTGGGTTTCTTTTGTGTGGATTGGTCTGCGGACTGGCGCTCGTTGCCGGCGCTGCGTCGGCAAACGCCGGGATGATCTTTGCGACAAATTTCGACAACACTTTCGATCGCACTTTGAATCCCCTGTACGTGGGGTCGGGCGTGCTGAGTTTCGACGAAATGCTCGCGGATGGAACCTATCTTCTGAGCAGCTTGACGAATCTCGCGTTCTCTTTCACAGTCGGCGGTGAAACATTCACCCTGGCCGATCTGAGTGCATCGACTGCTTCCCTTGGATTGACGGTCTACCAGTCTGGGACGGACTTCTACTTCGACGGCCCAGTTGCGCCAACGAGCTTTTTCTTCGCCGCATTTGAATTCACCAATTCCAATGGTGCGATGATAGGATTTGAACCCAATGATGTCGGAAATATTCCGCCGTGCAATATGTACAGGGCGTTCACGCCCACAGACATGTTCCTCGGGACTTACGGGGTAAACGCGAGTGTGCCGGAGCCCGGGACGCTGACCCTCTGTGCCTTCGGCGGACTGGGGTGCGTCGTCGCTGCATGGCGACGACGTCGAGCGACAGCAGGCTGAACGGTACGATATCTACGGTGTCTGACATCTACGGTGTCTGGCATCTACGGTGTCTGGCATCTACGGTGTCTGGCACCTGCGGCCGCACGCCGACGGCTTTGGCACCGGCGGCTTGGGTTTCAGAAATACGACAAGTGCCTGGCACACAATGCACCTGACACCAGACACTACGGCGAGCGGTTGGGCGTCAGCCCACCGTGTGAAGATCTGCAGTAGATTTCCTGGCTGCTAGGCCAACGCGGGGACACGGAGGGCTGACGCCCGGCCGCTCGCCGGGGAATCACGCAGGGGAATCACGCAGGTCAGTGCCACTCGGCTCAACAAATCGGCGTTTTTGCCCGATGTCGAAGAAGCGAAGCACTTGATTCGCTGCGGAGTGTTGTGTTCTGACACGGCACCGATGGCGAAAGGCTCGACTCGGAGAGTCAAGTTACGAGAATCACGGCAGTACACGATGCGCCACGACGATCGTCGCTCGACCGGAGATTCTGGCAAAGAAGATCACGCGCGGGGCTGCGGTGCCGGTGGGAAGTTGTCGTCGTACGGCGTCGGCATTTGTGGGAATCCGGCGGCATTTGACTTCATAATGCGTCGATGGCGCAGTTCGCAGATGTTGCTTGAGATCTTTCAGATTTCCTGACAGGACGGCTTCGATCCGGAATGCCCTGACGAAACCGGACGTCACACATTCAGCGCCCGTGAGGTACTCCTCTTCCGAGTCGAGTCGCTGCATCGAATATTGTTCCGCGATCACGTCGAGCAGCCCCGATCTCACAATCGCGGGATCGGGATCGAACATGAATTCCGCAGCGGCTGGAACCACATTTGTCCATGCCGAAAGCGGTTCTGCACTGATCGAATCGCCCGTGGGTAACGCGGTGGCTCGAAAGGCGTGCTCGCCAGCCAGACTTCCGAACCAGACCGTGGCTTCGCGACATTCGCCGTTCAGACTGATCAGTTCAATTTCACAACCCGGAAACTTCTGGAGAAAATTGCTGGCCGGGCTGATCTTGATTCCGCCGCCTGCCGCCGTGCGTGTCAACTGCTGCATCCATTCGAGACTCGGCTGATAGAGTTCCAGACGTTTCGTGGGGCGATCACGTCCGGATCGACGATCAGGATCGACATGTACAATCTGGTCCGACCAGTCAAGGTTCGTCACATCAGCGCATTGCGTCCGGATGTGTTCTGATCGATCCCAGATGGCGGCATTCCAGTCGGTTCGCAGGCACATTGCGGGGGCGGAATCGATCGCAGTGACATCAGCATGCTCCGCCATGGCCGCCGCATCCACACCGATTCCACAACACAGGTCAAACACGCTGGCAAATTGAGAAAACCGTTTGGCTTTGTGCGCCGCCACTTCCCGCGACGTGGATTGTTCCAGCCCGACGCGCGTCAACCACAACTGATTTGCATTGGGCAATAAGTCCGCCGCGCGCTGCCGGGCTTCATGCACAGACAACGCCGCTCGGACGAGTTCGTCGTCGAATGCTTCGCGCAGCTTACGCTGGCTGCTGAGTTCTGCGGGAGTACTTGCTGAAATCGCGGCAAAAATCTCCGGACAGTCCTTCAGCCTCCGTAACAGAAAGGATTCCTCATCCGCATCAAAATAAGTCTGATCCATCATCAACCGGATTTCTTTTTCATGCGAACGATTCCGTCCCAGTCGGGGGGCGACTTGCGATCGTGCTGCGTGATTAACATGGAAAGGTAATCCTGCGCACGGTCTTCGGCGGGCATCCGATGCAGGAATTTCCATGCTTCTGACCACTGACCCGAAATAAACAACGCGACACCTTTTTCGAAATCTGCCAGGTGCTGATCGGTCAGCGACGGACTGCGAGATTCGGGCGGCACCAGCTCACTCACCAGCAACGGACGCTCCATACCATACGGCAGCACCTGCAACAAACGCCTCACGCGTCCTTCCGCGCCGGGAAGTTTCTCACGAATCTGCTTATCCAGAAATTCATCGATCAGCACCGACACGTGCAGTTCGCGCGTCATGCTTTCAAGACGACTGGCAAGGTTGACGACCGGCCCGAAGACAGTCACTTTGACCTGTTCCCGCGTTCCGATCTTCCCGGCGACGGCACGTCCATGCGCAATGCCGATGCTCGTTTCAAAATCCTTAAGCGGATGATCAGGGTCAGCCTGAGCTTTGCTGAATTCTTCCCGGATCGCCAGCGCCGCGCGGCACGCATTCAGCGGCGATTCTTCCGACGCGATCGGCCAGCCCCAGAATCCGAGTGCCGCATCGCCCTGAAAGTCGCCCGTGACACCTCCGAAACGCAGAATCTGACTGGTCATCACTTCCAGCGCCAGACTGACGCATTCCAGCAAAGCGGTCAGGTTCTCGGATTCTTCCTCAGCCCGATGACTGAAACCACGCAGATCACAGAACAACACGGTCACATCGCATTCACGCGGTTCCAGCAGGGAGGTGTCAAGATCCCGGCCCAGCGCTTCCAGAATGGGAGGCGAAAAGAACTGACGCAGGCCCGACTGCTGACGTTCCAGCCGACGTTGACGTTGAAGTGATCCGACGATATCCGCGATGAACTCCGTAAATTTGATGTCGGCATGCAACCGCCGTTCATGGGAACTCGCGGCTTCCGGCAGACTTCGGCCAGTCACATACAGCGCGCGGTCGCCGGTCATGTCGGGGAATGGTGTGCAATACGCCCACCCGTAGCCAGCAACCTGTGTGTACTGAGTCGTCTTCAGTTCCGTATTGTCCCAGATGTGCAGAATGGTGGTCTGCTGCTCCATGGCGTTGGAAATCAGACGCACACTGGGCTGCATGAGCATCCCTGTTTCGAATCGCTGTTCCTGATGAAACACGCGCGGTCGCATTGTGTCAGAAAGTCCCACGATCGCCACACCGTCGGCGTTCTGGACTCCGGCAAGCAGCAGGCTGGCCAGACGAATGTGCAGATCCCGTTCAACCCCGGACTCACGGATCACGGCTGGCAGACTTGTGAGCACCTCAATCCGCTTGGCCGCATCGTCATACCGAACTCGCTGAAGTTGTTGACGATCAATCGCCAGTTGCTGAATTGGTTGTGCACCTGGCGAATCACTTTGACTCACTTGCTGGAATTCAAAGCGTGTTGAACCAATCACAAAGGCATCGCCGGAGGCAAGATTTGCCTCGGACACGACCAGGCCATCGACGAAAACGGAATTGGAAGTGTCGGCCAGTTTGCGGAGCGTCACACCATTCGCCGCGGCATGCAATTCCACATGACGACGCGAAATGAGTTCATCCCAATCGGTATGCAGATTCGCATCACCACCGCGTCCGAGAACGTACGTGTCGCCCGCGACAAGCAGAAACTCGCGTTCCAGCCGACGACCGTTATGAAATGCTAAAAGTCGAAACATGATCCTCGGATTTGCAGAGCTAGCTTTGGCTTGTGAAATGAGAATGAACGTCACGCGGTTGAATGAGATCTTTTTTCGTTTAACGGCGAGCCGCAGGCGTAGTCGATAACGGATTCCGCCTACGCCTGCGGCTCGCCGTTAAACGATTCATTTTCGATCGCCAAAAATAAACCTCCGCAAGTTTTCGCGACTGCAAGCGTCTTATTCCATCCCGCCGACTTCTTTCATCTCCAGTTGTTTCATCTTGCGATACAGATTGGACCGATGCAGGCCCAGAATTTTAGCTGCGTCGGTCATGTTGTCGGCGACATGATGAATGCTGCGTCGGATAAAATCCCGTTGAAACACGCGCGTCGCTGCGTCCATACCCAGTTCCACCGGAGGCAGTTTTGAATTGTCGGACTCAGGACTCAGAATGAACGCCAGATCCTCAGG
>CAMAVB010000384.1 GCA_945861465.1 Candidatus Kuenenia stuttgartensis | reverse complement strand
GTCGGCAGAACATTTTAGACGATCGAGAAATCCGATGAAATGCTCCATGGGCTCAGCGCGCCTGTGGAACTGATGGCTCTGGCCCAGACTCGAAATGTTCCCGCTGGCAGTGGTGTGGACGGCGTGTAGGTTGTAGACGTCAGCCCGACGACATTGATCAATCCTGTCGTCATAACATCAAGTCGCGTCACAAACAGGCTGTAACTCACAGCGCCATCGACATTGCTCCAGGAAAACTGTGGCGTCCGCTGAGATGTCGTCGATAACGGGGACAGTACAGTTGGTCGGCCTCCGGCAAAGAACTCGGCTGTTGTCGCGCCGGGACTCCGAAACCCTGCAGAACTGACGGCATACACGTTCCACACGTAGCGTCCGACAGGCAAACTGGATGACGGTGAAAAGGTTGATCCGGATGTCACCGACTCATTGATCAGGACAACGTTGGTATTTGCGTTTCGGACAACGACGTTGTAGGTGGACGCTCCCGGAACGGCCACCCAGCGAAACTCCGGTGTCATGTCAAATGTGGAAGTCAATGGTCCGATCTGTTCCACAGTCGGCAATACCATGAAGTTCACCGGGTCTGACCAACGTGCAGCGGTTCCGGAAACATCACTGCCTCGAACCCATGCCCGGTAGGATCCCATCGGCAGATCGTTGGCGGATGTCCATGACGTGCCGCGGAGATCGGAGACCCGAACTGCCTGACTCTGACGAGCCGACACATTGTCGATCCACAAGTCATATTTTGTTGCGCCTGGAACAGAATCCCAACGCAGAGATGGTTTGGGGGTCGATTGCTGAGCTCGTGGAGGCTGGAAAGAAACGGGCGTCGTCACGCGGAAAGAATACGGGGAAGACCAGCCAGCCTTTTCACCGCTCGGACCGACCGGGCGAACCCAGACGACGTACTTGCCGATTCCCAGGCTGGAACTGGGGGTATAAGACGCTGTTGTCGCCGTGGCGATCAGGTAGGCGTGGACGTTCGTTGATGAGTTCCTGATCCAGACATAGTATTTTGCTGCACCACCAACCGGAGTCCACCTGATCACTGGTCGCTGCAGCGACGTTTCTGATCCCGGAGCGTTGATGGTCGTATACGAATCTGTGATTGTCAGCTGTGTGCTGATCGAAGCGTCCGGTGAATTGCCAACTGTCGCGTCATCGACTCGGATCGAGTAGGAATAAGTCGGTTTTGTCTGGCGGTTCAGAACGGTACCCGCTTTCAGAAACAACTGTCGTCCAACGAGTGAAAAGTAGGTCGCGTCAGCTCCGGACAAGGACAACACGTTTGTGCCGAGGTCATCATCGTCGATCAGGACATCGGCAATTTTCACGGGCGACGACGTTTTAATGAAATCGGCAAGGGTTTCCGCACCTGCAGAAAGCCGGACCGCAATGGGAGCTTCATTAATGTTGGTCACACTGACTGTAAACACATGCTCCGCGAATCTATTGCCTTGATCCGTGGTTCGAACTCGAATCGTATGGCTGCTCTTCGCTTCAAAATTCAGGGACCCTGATGTTTGAAGCATATTTCCGACAATCGTAAAGCTATCGTTGTCAGCGTCACCTTCGCCCGCGACGAGAGCATAGCCATGCGTGTTGGCTGCGTCGGGATCAACCGTGCTGAATGTTCCAATGGCAGTACCGAGTGCAGAGTTTTCAACAATTGACGCAGCGGAAAGTGTAATATCCGTCGGTGCGCTATTCCGGTCCTCGACGAATAGTTCTCGGCCGTTTGCCGCGTTGCCCGCAGCCACAATTACGCGATCGACGATGATCGCCACTGCCGACGGATTGCTGCTGGTGCCGTCCCCCGTGAAGTCGAAGGCCATGACGGTACCGGCTTCGGTGCCGTCTGATTTCCAGAGTTCACGTCCGCCGACGCCATCGTCGGCACTGAAATACAGCACACCGTTGATATCGGCCAGCAGCAGTGGTGCTGAGCTGTCTGCGCCTGGACGAATATCCTTCACCATTTTCGTTCCGGCGTCAGTGCCATCGGTCCGCCACAACTCTGTACCGTACCCGGCCAAATCCGCCCTAAAATACACAAACTCCCCTGCCGACAGCAATTGAGTACCGCTGTAGAAATTATAGTTCCGGTCCGCGTTGACCGGTTTAGTTCCCTCGGGTGTTCCGTCGCTTGCCCAGACTCCCAATAGTGTGTCACTACCGTATGCCGCATAGAAGAGAGTCCCTTTATGATCGAGGAGATGTTGGGGACTTTCGCCAAACCTATCAACGGTGTTGTTGACAAGCACCGTTCCATTCGCGGTGCCATCGCTCTTCCACAATCTCCAACGGTACTGACTGTCATACGCGGAAAAGTAAAGCGTTCCGCCAACGTTCGTAAGCTGGTTTGGCTGAGATCCATCGACGCCCGGAAATCCATCTTTCACCATGACCGTCCCGACAGAACTTCCATCAGACTTCCAGAGTTCGCCGCCGTGCGCATCGTCATAAGCTACAAAATAGACCACGCCATTGATATTGACAGGAGCAACATTGCGCTCCACAGATGTAAGCGTGGCCGCAGAATCGCGAACGATCACCGTGCCGGCTTCGGTGCCGTCGCTCTTCCACAATTGCCACCCGGAAGCAGAGAAATCAGTCGCGATATAAAAAAGCGTTCCTTCTACGTTGAGCATTCGTCGTGGTCCAAATCCCGTTCCCGTGACATTGGTGGGAATATCAAACCTCTTGACAAAATGAGTTCCGTCAATCGTCCCATCGGAACTCCAAAGCTGATCGCCGCGTTTTGTCTTGAAATACAGCCGACCATTCCCCGCAGCAATCACAGTCGCATCAATTCCACCGTCTGCGACCGAAGTGAGCCTCTCTGTCCCGCCGGGAAGTCCGTTCGTTTTCCACAGTTGCTGACCATGGAGACGGTCGCTTGCGACGAAGTACAGCTCTCCGTTCATCATCGTAAATTGCGATGGGTTGCTCGACTCCTGTTGATAGATTGCAGGATTAAGGTCTTTCAGCAGCACTGGCTCGCCATTGGCGTTCAGCTTCCACAGCTCAGTGCCTTCCGCAGGTGTAGTCGCGCTGAACAGCAGCGTGCCATTTACATCTGTGAGGTGAGCCGGGAAACCCGGGACGACACCTTGCGACGGGTTTGGCACAGGCACTGTGCCGGCTTCTGTACCGTCGCTCTTCCAGATTTGGCTGGCACCGTATCTGGTTGTCGTGGAGAAATGCAGCGTACCGTTGCTATTCGCCAGTTCTAAAAGACGCGCGTCCGAGTCAATGTCTTTGACTTTCACGGTACCGCTACTGCTGCTATCGGTTTTCCAGAGTTCGATGTGACCAGATTCAAATTGCAATGTGAAATACAGCGTGTTGTTCACCTGAGTGAAATTTGCTACTGCAGACAGTCGAGGGAAGTTATCCGGAGTGAACTGCTTTATCTGGACAGTCCCATCGCTGGCCCCGTCACTCTTCCATAACCCCACGTTGCCAGTGGTATCTTTGGTCGTGAGATAAAGCAGACCATTGCTTAAAATGAGGTTCTGTGGCTGAGACAGGATTCTGACGGATGTGGTCCCCCTGCCGTCTGTCTTCAGAAGCTCACCGCCGAAGTTGCGATCGGAACGTCCAGTTCTTGTACGGTAAGCCGCACTCTGGTATCGGACAGACTGAAAATCAGCGGGGTCGTACCCGGTTGGGGCAGGATTGCTACTGCTGACAGGGGCTGTTCCTTCAGGCGTTCCATCGCTCTTCCACAATTTAGACGCCGGAAAACTGACATCCGTGTTTCTTGCGAAGAAGAACAACTGGTTGTCGAAGAAACTGAGTCGGTTTGGTAATCCAGACCACCCAAACGACATACTCTTTACAACTTGTGTGCCAGCCTCCGTTCCGTCACTTTTCCAAATCGCAGCGCCGGTGGTTGGTTCCTTTGCGGCAAAATACAGAATGCCATTCCCATCGATCATGTCTCCCAGCCAGGGATGCTCATATGCTTCGGGAAACGCCTTGACACGAACGGTTCCGGCTTCTGTACCGTCTGTTTTCCAAAGCTCCGAACCATTGGCCTCGAAAAATGTCGTCGCACCCACCTTCACAAAATGCTCGGGCGACGAATTGTAAGGTACGTTGTTCAAATCCTGCAGGAGCTGAAAATCGGCGGAGAGTAACTGTCGGATTTCCAATGATTCCACATTGGGGCACTGTCTGAACCGTCGGCGTGCGTTTGGACGACGGCTGGAGCCGAGCAACTGGGCAAACACGCTGACGAATGACTGAAGTTCGCGCGATTTCCACATAACAGAGTTCTTCCGTGAGAGGTCGCCATGCAATGGGCGTGCTGATTCGGATTCCATTCCGATCAGCCGAGGACCGACAGAACTCGCCATGTGCGATAACTGCTGTTCTGTACACATTGACTTTTCGTTTCGAAACGCATTTGCCGCGCGTAAAACGGTAGTCTAATGTTCGGCACCAGTCTGTTTTGCTATTGAGTGACAACCAGAGTTTCCTGTTACGAATTGGACATGGGCGGTTTTTCTTGCCAGTGATTGTCAATTCGTTTTGGTGTTCCGGGCCGTTTCGACCCGGAAGGCAGGGGCATTGGGATTGATGATTACACTGCGGTGTAACGGTCGATGGAAACCACATCCTGCCTAGCGCTTGAGTACTTCCCGATAAGTCCAAGGGCAAGGCGGAAGCACAGGGTTTCTGAGGAGGCATTCAAGGGGCATTAGCATTTAAGAATAGCATTTAAAGTATTAGCTACGGTCTTGAATAACGTCAATAGCAGATTCAAAAAAGGATTTTCGAATTCGATTTTTGTGCAGTGTGTCGACAGGGATGTTGGATTTTTTGAGGCATGGGTTTCAGTGTTCGATGGAGCGTTGAATTGCGGCTATCGACTGAGTATTCTGGCGTTGACTGGCGAAACGAAGTGTGGCTCTGCGGGGACGCAACCACACGAGGGATAGCCAGCTGTTTCGGTGCGTCGATGACGCTCTATCGGCGTTCTGGTGCGCAATCGCCAGGAACCCATTTTTTTGTTCAAGTAAGCCGCTGTCGCGGCGGGGTTCTTTGCGAGTCCATCGTACCGGGAAGCTGTAGCGTTTGGCAAGCGGGCTGGTCAATCTGTCTGTCGTTGGAGCGTCACTGGATGCTCCGTTTATGGTTTCTGACAGAAAGATCTTCACATGACCAATCACAATCCGTCTCACAACAATGACGACCAGCGGAAATTCAATGCAAAACGCCGGAAGATCGAGCCGCCGCGTAAGGCACCCGACAGCGAACGAGGACTCACACATTCGCCGTACTTCAACGGACCTCTGTATCAACGCATGAGCGAAGATCTGCATCTCGGCGGCATGTCGAAGCGGACTCATGAAGGATACCTGCGAGCTGTTCGCCAACTGGCGGACTTCTGCAAACTGTCGCCCGATCAGATCACCGAAGACCAGCTGCGAAAATTCTTTCTGCATCTGAAGAACGACAAGGAGTTCGCCAGCGGATCGCTGCGCGTCGCGTTCTCCGGTGTGAAATTCTTCTACACACGGACGTGTCGGCGGGAATGGCAAACGCTGGCTCAGATGAAGATTCAGAACGTCAAGTCTCTGCCGGAAGTGCTCACCATCGAGCAGGTTCATCAGATCATTAACTGCTGCAGGACGCAACGCATGGCCGTGTTCTTCTGGACGGTGTACTCCCTCGGCCTGCGACTGGAGGAAGCACTGAATCTGCACGTCGGCGACATTGACTCAAAACGCATGATGGTACACGTGCATCGCGGGAAGGGCGCGAAGGATCACTACATTCCGCTGCCGGAATCGACACTGCTGATGCTGCGAGGTTTCTGGCTGACACACAAACATCGGACGTTTGTGTTTCCTGCCGACGGACGTGACCATCGCGGCGTGTCGCATCCGAAAGGACCATCGCAGGCGAAGACTCCGATGAGCGTCACTGCCGTGCAGGGGGCGATCAAACAGATCACGAAGAAG
>CAMAVB010000383.1 GCA_945861465.1 Candidatus Kuenenia stuttgartensis | reverse complement strand
ATTTGATAGTGTCAGATCCAGCGAATAACCCCCTCATCCGGCCTCCGGCCACCTTCTCCCCCTTACCAGGGGGAGAAGGGACTTCGAGAAACCGTGTGAAAACACGACGATAAATCCTTAACGGCGTTGGGTGAGGGGTGTAAAAGAGACAGTTATTTCTCGAGCGATCCTAACTTCAGCGTTGGGCTGACTTCAACACTTGTTCAATCGAGATCGCGAGCGTTGACTCTCTGGCACGACGGGCGATGGTGATTGCGATGAGGTGACCTTCCATGTCGAATAACGGTCCTCCGCAGGCGTCAGGTTCAAGAGCGATGCCGTGCTGCAGGATTGAATGAAATCCGCCACGACGCCGACTCACACGCCCTGTGCGACCGTCCAGAAACTCCGTCTTTTCAAACTGCTGGCCGGGGTCATGCAGCAACTGTGCCTGCACGCTGAATTGCTTCATCGCGCGCAGCACGTCAATCGATATCCAGTCACCCGGCTGCCTGGTCGTCAGCAGATCGCCTATAAATTTCAGTGAAGTCGAGGCCCTCCCGTCAACCTGGCTCAATTCATCGCCGACCTGCAGTCCCGCCAGGACCGCGCTGCCGTTCGGCGACAGTTCCGTGATGTACAGGCGATCGCTGTTTGCCTCGATGGTCGCACCAAGTCGGGCGGGCTGAGCGGGCTCATTATACGCGACTCGGCTAATCATCCCGACCGCTGAAACGTCCGTCAGACTGGTTGCCGAAACGACCAACTGGCTGTAGAACAGTTCCGATTTCCGCCGATCGGAACCCGCAGCATTCAGTACCTTTCCGTCGTTGTACGGGCTTGCTAATTTCAGTATAGCAAGATCGAGCCTCTGGTCGAATTTGCTCAATGTCGCGGCGATCGTTGAGCCGTCCACAAACTGACATTTCAAGGCGTGGCACGGAACTATCTCGCTCAATTTCGTGGCGACATGATGATTGTCGAGCACAGTGCCGAGGATCCTGACGGCTGACTCCCCGTCTGCCGTCGTGCCATGTATTGCTGCCGTCACCCGAGATGCTGCCGTGACAACATGCGGTGAGACCGTCAAGTCCTTTGACAACAACTTTGCACCCGGACCGTCGGCGGCGTGCTGGGCCAGAGATTGCCATCTTTCTGATTTTTCCAGCACGGTGCGAATCGCGGTCAAGGCGACATGGCCATTCAATTCAGCTCCGACGCCGATATGACGGTGCAACCCGATCAGTTCACCAGAGCTGTTCACTAACGGCCCACCGGAATCGCCGCTCGTCAGAGTGCAGGATGTTCTCACTGCCGCCCGGTCCACAGCCAGAATTTCTCCAATTCGCACGACGGCCCCCATGCCCTCCGGCTCCCGCGCTGGAAATCCATTGGCCAGAACCACTTCGCCTGCCATGCTGTCTTCGACGACGGGGACACGCACGACGCTCCAATCACCATCCGTCAAGGACTCAACTTCCATTGACAAGAGTGCAACATCCTCCTGCTCATCGACTACGACCCGCTTCGCTTCGCATGTTTTTCCGTTTGAAAACACCACCAATGCAGTGTCAGAACCGGGCTTCAGACCGTGGGCCACGGTGAGCACGAGTCCGCTTTTTGAGACGATCACCCCGGAGGACGTATCCGTCCCGCTGCGCACGCGAACTGTCGCCGTCTGCAGGTTGTGACAGATCGCCGTCAGCCGCTGTTGAACTGAGTTTTCCGGTTGATCAATGGCGACGCACGGCGAAGCCATCGTCGCAACAACGACGACAATGCACAGGTACTTCGATACACTTTGCCACTCATACTTTCGAATGTCCGTGACAGCATCGATTTGGGACGACAAGTTCTGTATCATGGAACGGCTTTTGTAGTATAAAAAGTGTATAAAACGGCAGCGTCGCCGCAAACGATTTGGGGGAAGAGCGCAGGTTTTTCCGGGCTTTTCTCGCACGCTTCCAACCTTGAATGCCCCCTCATCCTACTCGTTCGCCTACTATCCGTCATTCTACTCAGGAGTCCTCTGCTATGTCGCAGTTTTCCATTCCTAACCGCCGGCAGATGCTGGCCGCTGCCGCATTGACAACGTTCGCAGCCACGGTTGCGCGTCGATCGCACGCTGCAAATCAGACACAGGCTGCTGAAGACAAAGATGCGCATCCCTGGATTGACGCACATTCGCACATTTGGACCACAGATCTGACGAAGTATCCACTGCGGGACAATCAGACCGTCGATGTGCTTGAGCCTCGCAGCTTTACAGATGAAGAACTGATGTCCATCGCGATGCCGCAGGGTGTTGGTCGTGTGGTGTTGATCCAACACTATCCACATCACGGTTACGACAATTCGTACCTGATTGATACATGGAAGAAACATCCCGATCGGTTTCGCATCGTCGGACAAATTGATTCGGATCAACCCCACGTCGATCGACGCATGCGTGACATGCTGCAGACCGGCGTCACAGGTTTCCGCATCGGGCCGCGGGACGATCAACCGGACTGGCTGGCCGGTGACGGAATGAAGCTGATGTGGAAGACGGCCGCTGAAACACGTCAGTCGATGTGCTGCCTGATCGGGCCTTCGAATCTCGCGGAGACAGCCGCATGGTGCGTGAAGTATCCTGAAACGCCGGTCGTGATCGATCACTTCGCCCGCATCGGAGGCGATGGCACAATTCACGAAAAGGATGTTCAGAATCTGTGCAACCTGGCAAAACACAAGCTCGTGCGCGTTAAGATCTCAGCGTACTACGCATTCGGAAAAAAACAGCCGCCTTATCACGATCTGGTCCCGATGATTAAAAGTCTGTTCGACGCCTTCGGTCCCGACCGCCTCATGTGGGCCAGCGACTGCCCGTATCAACTCACCGCTCCGAATAGCTACGCCGCGTCGATCGCCCTTGTCCGCGATCAACTGGACTTCGTTTCCGCCGCCGACCGCCGCAAATTGTTACGCACGACCGCTGAATCCACGTTCTTCTTCACAGTCAAAAAGTAGAGCTTTTCTGCCGGACAGGATTTTGGCACCCCTTGTGGCAACGGTCACACGAAGTGCTTCCACAGAATCGTCGTCCGACCTGCTTGTATCTCGGCAGACGATTCCGGCCCCCATTGGTCTCTGGCACCGATTCACTTTTCTACGATCCAATCTGTGCTGCAGACTGAGACAGAATTAAGGGTTCAACGACAGCGAAAGGGATTCACAACCCCGTGATGTGGTGGCCATCCAGGGGGCCAATTTGGAAAAGACTCCGATTCAGTGCCCGGTTTGAAGCTGACCGCAATCGGCGATCTGAATCAGGCCCCTGCCAGCCTGGCAAAGCGTCGCCATTGAAGACGAATACCATTCTCTTGTCTAAAAATGACATCCGCGACTCGTCAGAGACTGGTGGAAGACACACGGTTCCAATCTTGACCAAATCAAGATCCTTGTCGTGTGGCAACTTCAGTTCCAGAGAATACAGAGAGTCTTCCAACTCGGCCAGTTGCTGGAGTTGCCGGAACCGGAACTGACGCAGGCCGACGAATCGCAGAACTTCCCGATCCGCACGGGCGAAACCGCGTTTCGGTTTCTGCAGCACTTCATCAAGATCCTGAAAGCTGGCGGACGAGCGGGTATCGTGATCAAGAACACGTTCCTGTCGAACACCGACAACGCCTCGGTGAGCCTGCGAAAACTGCTGCTGGAAAGCTGCAACCTGCACACCGTTCTGGACTGCCCCGGCGGCACGTTCCAGGGAGCCGGAGTGAAAACCGTCGTACTGTTCTTCGAGAAAGGATCGGCGACGCGCAAAGTCTGGTACTACCAACTCGACCCCGGTCGAAACATGGGCAAGACCAATCCGCTGAACGACGACGACTTGGCCGAGTTCGTGGAATTGCAGAAGACCTTTGCCGACTCACCGAAAAGCTGGAGCGTGGACATTAGCCGTTGGGCGCTAGCCTCGGTTACCGCCCAGACGACATTCGCATTCTTCACATGAACAACGCCCCATCATCCCGCGTCGCGGCGACGACATCGAAGGAAACGGAAATCAAGCTGACCAACGTGGCCCGGGCCAGTCTTGAAGAGTTGCTGGCCGATTTTCGCGATTATCTGCGAGTCGGCGATCTTCAGATCTGTGACAAGGACTCGAAAGAAGCCTTGTTTGTGCGTGACCTGGGACGACGGACACCGCAGACATTTGAATTCTACCGCGAATTCGCGGAAACCCGTCCCGCAGAGGTGATTGCAAACATCGCGATCTGCCTGATTCATCAGACCAATTATCTGCTGGATCAGTAACTGAAGACGTTGGAAAAGGAATTCGTCCAACAAGGCGGCCTTCGTGAACGAATGACCAAAGCCCGCCTGAACTACCGCAACCAACGTTCAAGGCAATAATTACACGTCCACACATTCACGCCATCATAATTCCCATAAATCCCATCCCTCCCATGACAAGCAGCAAATTGGAAATGGATAATGGAGAATTGACAGTGGAGAATGGATAATGCATAGTGAAAAACAAAAGGACGGGTACGACGAAACTTCCGGTGTCAATTCTCAATTGTCACCCGTCAACTCGAGCATCATTCTCTACCGGACCGAAGACGGCCAGACTCGCATTTAGTGCCGGTTCGAAAATGAGACGATTTGGCTCACGCAAAAGCTGATGGCGGAACTGTTTCAGAAGGATGTCCGGACGATCAATGAACACATTCAGACGATCATTGCGGACAAGGAATAGTCAATGGATTCAGATATCCGGAAATTCCGGATAACTGCCGCGGACGGAAAAAGCTACGAAACACAGCATTGCAGTCTTGAAATGATCCTCGCAGTTGGCTATCGCGTCCGCAGTCCTCGCGGAACTCAGTTTCGCCAATGGGCGACCGCTCGGCTCACAGAGTACCTGGTGAAAGGATTCACCATGGACGACGAACGCCTGAACAATCCGCCCGGACCCGGCGTACCGGATTACTTCGATGACTTGCTGGAACGCATTCGAGACATTCGAGCCAGCGAAAAGCGGATGTACCTGCGAAACAGGTCTTCATGTCCGACTGGACAATCAAGCTCGATGAGTTCCTTCGATTCAATGACCGATCAGTTCTTCCGGATGCCGGTTCAGTTTCTCGCGAACAGGCCGATGAAAAGGCCAAACGGGAATACGAAAAATTCAGTGAAAGACGCCGCACTGCGATAGAAGCTCAGGCAGAACTGGAAATAATTCGAGACCTGGAGAACTTCGAAAAGAAGGTAAAGGAAACAAGGGACAATTGATAATGGACAATTGAGAATTCATAATTGATAACGAGCTGCTATCTTGCGATTCGTTATCCATTGTCCATTGTCAATTATCCATTGAACGCCGTGAACGAAGCCGAAACCAGAGCCGAACACATCGACCCCGCCCTCGCTGCGGCGGGTTGGGGCGTTGTTGACGGTAGCCGCATTCGTCGCGAGTACCCGATCACGCTCGGTCGCATCGAGGGCCACGGGCGGCGGGGCAAGTCGCTGAAGGCTGACTGCGTCCTGGAGTATCGCAACACAAAGCTGGCAACGGTCGAAGCGCAGGCATGGGATCAGCAGTTGACGGAAGGCGTCGGCCAGGCGAAGGACTACGCCACCAAGCTGGCGGTGCGGTGGGCGTATTCCACGAATGGCCATGGCATCTATCAGATCGACATGGGCGAGAACAGCCATGGGAGTTATGGGATTGATACGAGGTATGGGATTGGTGAATCACATGAATCCCATTCCTCTCATCACTCCGATGCCGGAACCCACGCCAAAGCTGACAAAGTAACTGCGATGAATCCATACGAACCGCCAACGGTGCAGCCAACGGTCCCAGATCCGCCCAAAGAATCGTACGAGCCAACAGATTTTCGTAACCGTTCACGGGATCGAATTGCTCTTGGGTCAGATTGGCGAGATTTGTTAGCTTTCGCACATGGATGCGAGAGACAAGATCATAGAGGATCTTCGGAAGCTGGTGGCCAGGCAATCGGAGCAGATTGCGAAGCTGACGGCGAG
>CAMAVB010000382.1 GCA_945861465.1 Candidatus Kuenenia stuttgartensis | reverse complement strand
CGTTTGAATTCAGCATTGTCGTTTACAATGGCTCGCCTGGCAGTTGCCGAAACAAGGCGCGAGCAATTTCGGATTCCGGGCGTACCGCTTGGGTTGGTTGGCGATGGTATTGTAAGATGCAACGCGCCCGGTGATTTCGACAAACACTGAGACTGGCTGTGCATTCAATTTCCCGACCATCCCCAATTGGAGTAACTGCAATCATGTTCGCCAGAACGCCTATTGGAAAACTTCTGGCGTTTTCCGGAGCACAGCTCGGCCATCCGGTTTACCTGTCGTCCGTGGATGTTGCGGAGCTGCAGAAATGGACATTCAGCGACTTACCACACGACGCTCGCAAAATCAGCCGCCGGGCGCTAGCCCCCGGTCCCCAACCGGACGCTAGCGCATTCCGGCTGATAACACTTCCGCCGATCGTACTGGGCACCAGGCAAAGCTTGAGCACCACGAGAGCGAAAGGCGGCAAAGATCTGGTGTACCTGCACCTTTTCGAGGAGATCGAGTGGGCCGTCATTGCAGGACACGGCACGATCGCAGCACTCGCCGGAGGCAATCACGGTACGAGTCATATCTCGGTCGAATTCCACACCCACTGCGATTCAGCCCAACTTGCACAGTTGGCAGATACGAACCAAGGTTCCCCCGCAGTCAGAAGTCACGCAAAGCGATCCGTCCTGGATGATCGTGGCGAATGGATGGCGGTTACTCGGCAAACGATCGACCTGGTCGCAATTTTCACCGGGCGAGTCGACATGACCAAGACCGCCTTGTCCAATCGATCCCGCAACCTGTTCACGTTCAGTGCAATTCACCAGGCGAACCAGCAACTGCTCGCCGATTACAAGCAGCAATCGGTTGAGGACCGGGTTGCCATTGCAGTGCAATTCTGGAACACCGTCGCCGCGAACATGCCCGACTGGCAGGCTGCCTATGCCGAAAAAATCCTGCCTGCGGATTACCGCAGCGAATTCGTCTGTGCGCACGGCATCGCCCTGGCCGGACTCGCGCGCCTGGGCCGATCATTGCTCGCCGAATTTCCAAAGACCTGGCCGGGCAAACTGAAAAAGCTCCGCACCATCAACTGGCACCGCAGCAACACCAACACCTGGGAAGGCCGCGCCATGATAGCCGGCCGCCTGTCGAAAGCCAGCACTTGTGTCGTGCTCACGGGCAACGTGTTGAAACAAACACTGGGAGTGCCACTCAGCGACCATGAGATTGAAGTGGAAGCGGCCTTGAGATCCCAAAAGTAGACGTCACTCTCCGAGTGACGAAATGCGACTTAACACCGCGACGAAACGCAGTTCATCACTCAGAGAGTGATGGCTACTGAAAGTCGTCGAACCACAGCCGCACTCACCCCAGTCGATGCAACTTCCGATGCGACTCCAGGTTCGCCGTCAACGGCCAATGCCGTTCTTCCCGAGGCAGCCGGATACGCCTGCCGACCATCTGCTTCAGCGGCGTTTGGTCTGGTGAATCCTCATCAAACGCCGAGTGCGCCACGATCACTCGATAATCATCGTCCAGCGACCACAGGCCGACATCGAACAACCAGTGAGCGTTCTTGCAAAGTGACAGACCGTTTCGCACATCGTTGTTCTTCGAACTCCGAAACGGCGTGATATGCGCCGCATCCACGACGGTGCCTCGATCGACAGTGATGATGCGGTAGCCAGTCAACGCGCAGGTGTAGTTGTAGGCGGGAACAACATCCAGCCGAAACCTCGCACAGCGGCCTTCCGAACGAGCTTCCTGTTCCGGCGTTTCATCGGACTCTGATTCCGGGATCACCACATCAGCCGGCAGCCCCATCATTTCACGCAGAGCAATCTGCTCTTCGGGCCGAAAGTAAGTCTCAATCAGAATCGTTGCCGCCCGCTGCCGAAACTCCGCATCGAGACACGCCGCACGAAAATCCGGGTTGATGCGAACGCTGGTAGTCACCGAACGATGCATCGACGGTTCGCCATGCTTGTCGAGTGGCGTCCACACACCGGATGATTTTAGATGATGGAATGGCATCCGGATATCGAGCTTCTGCTGTCGCCGATGAGCCACAATGTGCTCAAACAATTTGAACTGATAAACCAGTTCCGGAGATAACAGCAAGACCTCCGGCAAATCTCCGTCCCGCTCTGCAGCTTTCAACACCGTCAGCAACAACAGCGGCTTATGCGGCGCTTCACCGCTCGGATTCACATCACGAAGTTCAGACAGCCATTTTTCGAATCCCATGGTGTGAAACTCCTCAGTCGCTTTTCGGCTCCATTTGATCGACGATTCGCGTTACGCATCGCATGCGCCGCATCGAACGCAACTATTGATACCACACGTGTGGCCGGAGAATTATGGGGCCCTTGGCATCGATCTGGATCGCATCCTGATGCTTTGCGTGCCAGTAGTAAAATAACATGGAAAGCCGTCGATCCTCGGCAACCATCAGCGATTGTTCCGCAGGCGTTTCATCAAGATTCACCGCCACCATCCCGAGCTTTCGCGTCAGATGTTGCTGAGCCCGGTTGCCGTCAAAACGAGCTTCTGATTCATCAAGCGAGACGTAAAGCTCCATCGTCATCGGCAAGGCCAGCGTCTCGGCGTCCAGCGAGGTTCCCAGCCGGGCGTTCAGAAACGCGCAGAACTTCGATGGAGCGAACTCACCACTGGACGCATCGAATGCAAAGTATCGCACACGCCGACGTCCCCAGAGCCTTTGCCCAGCCTCAGAGTTCATTTCGCGATTCCATGTAGCGATGTTGCATGCGACATCCAAAGGTTCACCGACAAAATGAATTTGATGCTGATCAGAATCAAAGCACGGCTTTGCCACAGCCAGAGCACGATCAATCTCGGCGTCAACATCGAGCGAACGCAGGGAAGAGGTACCGTCGCTGCGGGTGTTAAGTCGTTTGATTTCTTCCGGAGCCATTGACGGCAGCAACACCGTCTGAAACGCCTTCATCCCAATCCGCCGCATCAGCAGCACAGTATTCGCCGCCAGATTTCGTCGTCCTCGAGCGACGTGCGAACTCATCATCGACACAAACGTGTCGGTCGGTCGTTGCGGCTGAAACAAATGAGCCGTTGCGAACTTGGCATGATTCGCCACGGGGTCAGCGCGACTCACTTCAAACTCAATCCACAACCGATGCAACCCATCATTCGACGCCAACAACACATCCGCCTGCGGCGCATACCCCAGCAACCGTTCGAACCGCTCATCCAAAACCCGAGCCTCCACCTCACACCGCCAACCCCGTGGCGTACGAGCAACAGTAAGCGTCCGGGGAAACCATTCTTGCCAGGGTCGGTAGTCTTGCGGCCGGTGTAATTCCGGTCTCTGGGCTTTTTCTGGCGAGGTGAGTTATGAGCGAACGGGAGCAGGTTTGGCGTGAGCGGATTGAGTGGCAGCCGTGGTCTGGGTTGACGGTGGCCGAGTGCTGCGAAGAGGCGGGCGTTTCGGTCGCCTCATTTTATCGGTGGAAGAAACTGCTGACGGAGCCGCAAGGTCCTCGGCGACTACGATCGACGCAACAAACGAAAGTTCAGGCATCAGGTTCAAAGAACCGAGCGTCTCAGTTTGTGCCGATCGCCCTGCGAGATTCTTCGACGCATCCCGCTCCTCCACAGAGCATCGCATCCAACCATGGCAGCAGCATGCGGATCGAACTGCCGAACGGCGTGGTGATTCATGTGGCTGGCGATCTGGATGGCCATCGGCTGGGCGATATGATCATCGCGGCCGGTCAGATCCCCGGCGTTCATGCCGACATGACAACGCGCGATCTGCGGCAGCATGAGGTGTCATCATGCTGAGTCTGCCGTCACGTACAAAAATGTTTCTCTGCATGAATCCTGTGGACATGCGGAAGAGCTTTGACGGGCTGTTCGGAATTGTGCGAGAGGAGTTCCAGCAGGATCCGCTCAGCGGTCATTTGTTTCTGTTCGTCAACAAGCGTCGCGATCGCATGAAGGCGATTTTCTGGGACGATGACGGATTCGTAATCTGGTACAAGCGACTTGAAGTTGGGACGTGGCAGCTTCCCGGATCGACATCGACAACGCTGGAGCTGGAAGCTCACGAGCTGGCGATGATTCTGCGCGGCATTGACCTGAAGTCGGCGCGGCGACGCGCGCGATATCAGCAACCGGTCGCTGTCTGAATCACATCAGCACGATCACAACATGTTCCTGCACGGGCCGCTCTTCATCATCGAAGAGTGGCCCGTTCTTTTTGCTGAAGCCAGAAAACAGAATCTGAAAAACCTTTCAGAAAAATGTACCGATTGACCTGGTGACACTGCTCACCATGCGCTACATAGTCGGCCCATGACGGAATCACTTTCCTTTCCAGGCGACCTTGCTGAGTGCCATCGATTGATGGCACAGCAGCAGTCATTGTTCGTCGTGATGGAACAGCAACACGCTGAGCAACTGCAACAGCAGCACGCCGAACAGCGGCAGCGGTACACTGATCTCGAACAGGTTCTGGATCGCACTGCAAAGGACTTCGAACAGCTTCGGGAAGATCATCAGAAAGCGATCGACGAACTGCGATTGTTTCGTCGCTGGATCTACGGTTCGCGGCGTGAACGGCACGTCGCCGATGCAAAGCAGCAGCATCTGTTTGAAATGGGCGAGTTGTTCGCCGAGCCCGAGCCTTCCGCAGAGGAATCCTCGGCCAGCAGTGAAGTCCCTGCGAGTGCAGAAGAAGCAGCCAAGGCCGCAGCCGCTCAGGAAAAAGCTGCCCGTCGTCGAAAAAAGCGTGCCGACAGAAAGCTGTGCCTGGATGCGTTGCCACAGATTGAACATCATCACGATGTGTCGGACGAAGAGAAAGTCTGCGGTGAGTGTCAACGCGAGAAGACGTGTATCGGTGAAGAGATCAGTCGAGTCCTGGACTTTGTGCCGGGACAGCTCGAGGTTCACAACCATCATCTGAAGAAATACGCCTGCACGTGTGGGCAATGCGGAGTCACGACGGCACCGGTTCCACTGAAGCCGATCGAGAAATGCATCGCTGGCCCCGGACTGTTGTCCTCGTTGATTGTCAGCAAGACAGGTGACCACCTGCCGACGTATCGCAGCGAAGATATTCTCGTGCGACACGGGCTGCATATTCCTCGGTCAACACTGTGTGACTGGATGCATCGCAGTGCCATGCTGCTGCTGCCGTTCGCGGCATTTATCGCCACCCGAATTCTGAAGCAGGATGTGCTCTGGACCGACGACACGCCGGTGATGTTCTTTGATCGCAACGGAAAACCGGTGCAGACGAAGAAAGGGGAATCGACTCTTCGCCGCGGTCGCTTCTGGCCGTACATCGCGCGAGGAGATGCGCCCTACACGGTATTCGATTTCACGATCAGCCGTGATCGCGACGGGCCGATGTCGATGCTGGCCGACTGGTCGGGATTTCTGCATGCGGATGCCTACAGCGGCTACGATTCCGTGATTCACGCAAGTAACGGACTTATCATTGAAGTCGCGTGCTGGACTCACGCGCGCCGTTACTTCGAGCAGGCTCTGCCGAACGATCGCAAAGTGTGTGGTCTGGTGCTCGAATGGATTCGGCAGTTGTACGACATCGAAGATCGCGCGCTGCTGATGTCGGATGACGAACGTCTGGCACTGCGTCAGGCCGAATCCGTTCCGATCCTGCGCCGAATGGGTGAATGGCTGAAGGTTGGTGACGATGGCGTGTTTTCGAAGAACGCTTTTCCCGACGGTGTGCTGCCGAAGTCATCGACAGCAAAAGCGATTCGATACGCTCGCAACAACTGGAAGGCACTGAATGTCTTCACGACCGATGGCCGTCTGACGATTGACAACAATCTGAGTGAACGCACAGTCCGCGCTCTTGCGATCGGTCGCAAGAACTGGCAGTTCATCGGAAGTGAGCCAGCGGCTTATCGTATGTAACCGTACCCCACAACCATTATAGACAGCCCCTGCATCCTGTGTCGGTTTGAGTTTTCTTCAACCGAGCGGAGGAATGAATCATGGGGCGTCTTGTAGATCATGGGAAGCATTGCGAGTGGGCCGAGCGGATTCGGCGGCGGCGAGA
>CAMAVB010000381.1 GCA_945861465.1 Candidatus Kuenenia stuttgartensis | reverse complement strand
ATTCGTCCTGAAGGGACGGTGGAATCCAGCCTGGGCCAACGGCCCAGGAAATCAGCACCCTGATCAGAAACGCCCTGAAAGGGCAGGGGAATCGTGATTCTGTAACCCTTTCAGGGTACAAACGCCTTGTGAACTGTGACCTGGGGCGGCGTTCGTCGTGGAAGCGACTTCACTTGCCCCAGGCTGTATTCCAGAAGCCCTTCAGGCTTACCTATCTGCGACCGGATTGACAACAATTTCCAATGTATTCGCCACTGCGCACTTCATTTGTCGTTGAACCCCAATTCTCTCATCCATAGCCGCGTTGAGTATACCGTCACGAAGTAAAGCCGCCATGCGCCCAAAACGAAACAACATGCCACACAATTCGATGCCAAACCCCGTAACTCGCCGTGGACTTTTTCACAGCGTTTCGGGAGGACTCTACGGCGTTGCATTGGCTCAATTGATGGGACGAGACCTCTCGTTGAACTCGAGACTGCTTGCAGCGGAGTTGACCGACACGAAATCATCCGGGACGGTGTGGACGGACCTCAGGCAGCGCTCCCCGCATTTTGAACCGAAGGCGAAGGCAGTGATTCATCTGTTTATGACAGGTGGACCAAGCCAGATGGATTTGTTCGATCCAAAACCGTTCCTGAATCAGCATCACGGACAGTCGTATTTCGACCGGATCGCCGGCGAGGTTGAAAATCCTCAGAGCGCGGGCGCGTTGATGCGAAGCCCGTTCCGATTTGCTCAGCACGGACAGTGCGGCATGTGGGTTTCCGATGCGCTGCCACACATTGCCAGGCAGGTCGATGATATCGCGTTGATCCGGTCGATGCACACGACAAATCTCACTCACGAACCGGCCGTTTATCTGATTCAGTCTGGGAAAATGGGGCCAGGTCGTCCGACAGTCGGAGCCTGGGTCGTCTACGGACTGGGCAGTGAGTGTCAGAATTTGCCAGCCTATGTCGTCCTTGACGACCCGAACGGACTGCCGGTGAACGGTGTCGAGAACTGGGAAGCCGGTTTCCTGCCGCCGATTTTTCAGGGGACGCGATTTCGCTCAACCGGGTCTCCGGTTCTCAACCTTCGCCCGGACGTCGAACGACCTGCGGAACTGATTTCAGTTGAGCGTGTACTGTTGTCACGACTCGATGAGATTCATCGGCGCAAGCATCCCGGGCAATTGGTCCTGGATGCTCGAATTGCCAGTTACGAACTGGCCGCGCAAATGCAGTTGTCTGCCAGCGACGCGCTGGACATCGCTTCAGAAACTCAGGACACGCATGCGCTGTACGGCATCGGAACAGAGCCCACAAATTCCTACGGTCGCCGCTGCCTGATCGCCCGCAGACTGGTCGAACGCGGCGTGCGATTCGTCCAGCTGTATGTCAACGGAAACTCGTGGGATCATCACACCGGTCTGGCAAACGATCTCAAGGGATGCTGCGATCGGACCGACAAACCGATCGCCGGTCTGCTGCAGGATCTGAAACAACGCGGCCTTCTGGATTCCACATTGATTGTCTGGGGAGGCGAATTTGGCCGATTGCCGATCGCTCAATTGCCACCGGATAAGGACGAACGAAAAGCCGGACGAGACCACAACAAGAACGCCTTCTCCACCTGGATGGCCGGAGCCGGAATCAAGGCCGGAACAACCTGGGGTGCCACCGATGAAATCGGTCTGCATTCCGTCGAAGACCGAGTCAGCGTCCCCGACTGGCATGCCACGATTCTGCACCTGCTCGGCTTGAGCCACGAACAGCTGTTTGTGATGGACAACGGACTCAAAGAAAAACTCACCGGCGTCGTGGAGGCACGAATTGTGGATGGCATCCTGGCTTGAAGAGCCAGGGTCAGCAGCTTGGCCAGCGCGCAGCGTTCGGTTAATACTCGTTTCGGTGAACTAAGTAACGGGAATGGACGAGTAAGCGCGGCCAAAGAAAGAGACCTGACCCTTTTTTGGCTTCTTTGGTGGCACAGGACATCTGTATCAGGGACGCTGCAAATCGTTTCCGATTCAAACGAAAATGAAAAGGGGACATTGTGTGCCGGGATAAACCGGTTTGGAATAGAGAATGAAAGTATCTTACGAGGAAAGTGTAGCCAACTACTTCGGCCTTCAGCGGAGGGGCGGACCGGGAGACCGTTCTGTCTTGAGCGTCCGCGCGAAGGGTAACGCAGGCCAGCCATTGAGCTCCCGCCCCAAAAGCATGAACAGGGCACCACTTCCGTGTGCCGATCCTGTAATGTCAGGGAGAAGGCCACATCGTGCGTACCGCTACAGGCAAGGTGCGCACGAACACGGCGGAGTCGAAGACCCTGTGCATGCGTAGACATTCCAAGCGCGAGCACCGGGAGGTCCTGTTGGTTTCCGTTTTCAATGGGTGGCAATCGCACCAGAGAACGGAACGGTCAGAAAACACCTCAGGTGGCAAGTCTGACATGAACGCCGACAGGAATTCAGATGACTTCGTAGAACCGACGAAGTGGGCGAACAAAGCCGGAACACCGGCGGCGGAGTCCATGGAGGGAAGGAGGTCACCGAAGAGTAGATCTGTGCGACTTGCCGTTACGCCGGACACCGTGCCGGATACTGTAACTCACTGTGAGTACACATGCACGGCATGTAGCGAAGTATACATCGTGACCGTCCCTGCTCAACGGAGGAGCCGTATGAGGTAATTCTTCAAGTACGGATCTGTGCGGGGGGCCGCTGGTAACAGCGGTCCCTACCGCGATAACCGAATACGCCATTCTTACTAGAAACGGTTCCTGACACCTTTTGTGCCTTTTCGGCATCGCATCCTCGCCTTCCATTTCGAAGACTTGATCGTGCTGGAATTCACGTTAGCGCCAACTGAGATATGCGTGGTACCGGTTGGATTCATTGGACGCGGATTACACGTGGATGTCAGCAGCGCTGCGCCACATAGATACGTATGGGCACTATCTCTATTGCCCTCGAAATCCCCATTTTCTCATTTTTTTTTTTTTTTGACAGGCTTTTGCGTCGCATGAGATTCATCTACGCTTTGACCGACTTTGGCTGTATTGAACTACAGCACAACGACCTAAAAACTTAAACAAGGGGCTTGCAAATGATTTTGATGAGTCAAATGAGACGTGCCGCAGCTGCTGCAATTGCGTGGGGAATAGTGGTTCTCCCCTGTACGGCGTCGGTAATTGTGCTTCCAATCGACGCGCTCGATACCGTGGATGTTAATTATACAGATGTGGAAGCGGATGTTGGGGGGGCTTCACGGGGATCAATGATGCGACATCTCTGGGGTTTGGTGGGGGAGGCGACCATTTCGACGACGCGTTTGGCGTCAGCGTCAATGGCACTCCCTACGGAGTTACCGGCGGCGACTTGACAGCGGGAGTTCTGACGCTGGACGCGGCCACAATCGGGGCCTTTGAAGTGGCTGTCAGCTTCACATCGTTCGGACCAGTGATGCGGCAGATTGTCTGTGTGACCAACACCGGAGCAGCCGGCGTGGCCTCTGTGCAATGGCATAACAACTCTGGCGCCGACGATTCCATGTTGACCATCGGCACCAGCGATGCGGACCTGCTTGCTGAGACAACCGACCGCTGGGTGGTCACTGCAGATAGCTTGACTGACACTGACAATGAAGTCGACAGCTGGGTGTTCGCAGGGGCTGGGGCTGCTGTCGCACCGACGTCGGTGGGGATGGTCGACGCTCATTCGGTGTTTGGAGAATTTGGTGATCAGGGCTTCAATGCTGTCTTTGATCTCGCACTCGGTATGGGTGAGAAAAAGTCGTTGCTGTTTTTCACGGGGATCGAGGGGATAAATGCCGACGGACTCGCTTTGGCAGCCGCGTTCGACGACCAATCGTCTCCGTTTTTCCAGGGATTGATCGCGGATCTCTCCACAGCTGAGCGCGCTTCGGTCGTCAACTTCGACCTGAACTCTTCAGCTGCTGTGCCGGAACCATCCTCGCTGGCCTTAGTCGGCTGCGCAGGGATCGTGACGGGCGGCTGGACCCTGCGTCGTCGACGGACAACGAGCAAGGCCTGAATCGAACTTCTCCAGACGAAATGCTAAGCGCGACCGCTGTGGCGAATGGATGCCACAGCGGTCCTGCCCAACGAGGGAGGCCCGATTGTCTCCCGGTTCCCACCGGCTTGACAGCCACTCCTGCGACCGAAGTGGATACATCAACATTGCTGTTCAGGTCAAAGTGTTCAGCGACAATTGGAAGTGCGGTTTAGCGACAATTAGAATTCCCGGATGGTTTTGGAAACTCGGCTACTGTGGAGTCTTTGTTTTGGTCTTCTTTGCCGTTTCCACACGGAAGCTCGGCACGTTCAGTTCGATGATCACGCTGTGATGCACGAGGCGGTCGATCGCTGCGGCGGTCGTCAACCTGTCCTTGAAGATCTGGTCCCATTTGCTGAAGGCAGAAGGGTCAAAAGGTGTCAGCGACGGTTTATTTGAGTTTTGGTCTTCCTTGTGGGCGGGTGGTGATCTCAAGTCCGAGTTTCCTGGTCGCTGTGGTCGCCCATGTTTCATCTCCAAACGGCGAGCCTCGATTGACGCTCCGACGGATGACCGCGAGTTCAGCGTCTGTCTGAGGTGAATTCACATGCTTCAGCCTGCCTGCATTGCGGCGCAGTGGCCATGCCGACAGAAGTTCCTTTTCGGCTGCCGTTCCCGAGAACCAGCGATACAGACTGCTCCAACGCCAGTCTTCCGCCCGCTTCACCAGATTCGCTCGCAGAGCATTGCGTTCCACATACCGGCAGACGGTCAGAAAGTGGTCATCGTCCTGAACCGGAAACGATTTGAATCGCCCCTGATAAAGATGACCAGACCCAGTCGATTTGCGATCTTCGTAACGATCGGCATCCGCGCGTTCGCACGGTTCTGCACATGACATCTTTTTGCGTTTCTTTTTGCGTTTGGATCCACCGGAACTTGCCGTATCATGCCGTATCATGCCGATAAACTGCGCATTCGTTCCAACGCCCAAAAGCACTGGCAGAGCCAGTGGCACACCGGTTTGATTTTCATCGACAGTGCCACCCGGCCGATCAACTTGCTCCCGGTACCGCGAGCAGAGAAGTCGCGGCAAGGGTGTAGTCACGTTGAATTGCCGCGACGATGAGGCTTCGGGAGGCAGCGGCTCCCTGGTCTGCTAAACCGGCAACCCGTTCCGCCTCGGCTGCCAGTTTCTCGTCCTTGATACTGTCCTGGAACCAGCGGGCATAGTCTCCGTTCCTGAGGTGAAAATCCCATGTGTTGTCGTCAACGCCTTCAGCGATCTGACAAAAGAGAATCAGGTTTTGTGCTCGCAGATTGAGGCTGCCTTCCGGTCCCCTGAAATAGAAGCTTCGTTCAGGCGGCAGTTGACCCTCGGCATATTTCCTGCGATGCCGGGCATGTTCGCGAAGGCTTTTCATGGCGAGATACCTGGTGACACGCAGCGGATACTTTGGCTCCCACAGCCAGAATTCACCGGTCGCGAGTTGCGGTGCAGAAAACTGCGGCGGGCTGACCCCGGTCGCAGCCGCGAAATTACATGCGGTCTGATCTGCATCCGGCCCGACAAAGGCGACGATCTCGACCTGCTTCAGCAGTGAAACTGGCAGCAAATCCGGCTGCACGGTGATGAGCACGACATTCATCATGTTGTCGGGGAGTAGTTCGGATGGGGGCAACCAGCCTACGGGCATCAGATGATGTGCTTCATCGAGAATCAGCCAATGCGGTCGACCGTGCCTGATCCGATGCTGAATGAGTTCCGCCAGAAGTTGCAGGAAGAGGGGAGGACGATCGGGAATCGCAACTCCAGTCAGGCAGACCACAACATTCACATCCGGTTGCTCCAGAACGTGGATTGCTTCGTCAATCTGCGGCGCGGCATTGGGACTACCGAGTACAACCGCTCCCTCAAAGGACTCGTAGTCGCCTTCCGGATCGACGATGCAGAATTGATAACTCTGCCCGGCAATCGCGTCGATAATCTGATTTGCGAGAGACGACTTTCCGCTTCCCGATGAGCCGCAGATCAGAATTGGTCCGCCGAACGATGGCAAGGCCAGCTCCCCGG
>CAMAVB010000380.1 GCA_945861465.1 Candidatus Kuenenia stuttgartensis | reverse complement strand
TCAGCCGTTCATGGTATCCGAAGTGTATGCACGAATCTGCGAACTGAGTACCGCATCGCCTGCTGAAGTAGCAGTCACCGTGTGAGCCGCCACCGGCTGAGCCAGAAATCCACGCACTGGCTTGTTCGAACCTTCCCGAACTTATCTTCCCTCCATTTCTTCCCAGGTAAATCCTATGAGCATTGCACTTCCGGTCTTGAAGCCTTCTGATTTTACGAGTGATCAGGATGTCCGCTGGTGTCCCGGCTGCGGCGATTATTCGATTCTGGCACAGATGAAGAAAGTCCTGCCCGAGATCGGCGTCGCCCCGGAAAAGACGGTCTTTGTGTCTGGCATCGGCTGTTCCAGTCGTTTCCCGTATTACGTCAACACCTACGGCATTCATTCGATTCACGGTCGAGCGCCTGCGATTGCGACAGGCCTCAAGGTTTCTCGACCGGAACTGACGGTCTGGGTTATTACCGGCGATGGCGACGCGCTCAGTATCGGAGGCAACCACTTTGTCCATGTCATCCGACGCAATCTGGATATCAACTACATCCTGTTCAACAATCGCATTTACGGTTTGACGAAAGGTCAATACTCGCCGACCAGCTTCGAAGGTCAGGTCACCAAGAGTACGCCGATGGGATCCGTCGATCATCCGTTGAACCCGATGCTGTTGGCACTCGGAGCCGGAGCCACGTTTATTGCGCGGACTGTGGATTCGAACATCAAGCATCTGGCTTACACTCTGAAACGAGCCGCCGCCCATAAAGGGACGTCGTTCGTCGAAGTCTACCAGAATTGCAACGTCTTTAACGACGGGGCTTTTGGTTACGCCCAGGACAAGGCGACCCGCGAGGATACGACCGTCGAACTCGAACATGGCAAACCTTTGATTTTCGGGAAAAACCGCGATAAGGGAATTCGCCTGAATGGCGTCTCGCCCGAAGTTGTCGATCTCAATACATCCGGCATCAAAGAGGATGACCTGCTGTTTCATGATGAGCGTGGCGATGTCATGCACGCCTTCCTGATGGCTCGTTTGCTGCAACCTGACTTTCCGGAACCAATCGGAGTCATGCGTGCAGTTCAGGCACCGACCTTCGAAGACGGGGTCCGACACCAGATCACGGAAGCCACTCAGAAACGCGGCAAGGGCGACCTGCAAAAACTTCTCGCCAGCGGCGACACATGGCGAGTTCCTTCGCGTCCCACTCATTAAGGACCTGCCCGGGAACAACGCCGCGTTTTCGCAGTTCGGGCCTCGAAACCCGTTCTACAGTTTTGTCTCTGGACAGGTACGAAGGACCGTTCGAGAAATAATTGACCGCATCCTCCTCTCCCCTGCGAAGGGGAGAGGGCGGGGTGAGGGGTATAAAAGAGACAGTTATTTCTCGAGCGGTCCTAAGGACTGAGACATAAATAAGTGGGGCACGATTCCATCGCGCCGGGCACGTTGCAAACGTGCCCCACGTCCGAAAGACGACATTTATTTCTCCGCCGGTCCTGAGGCCGCGTGATTGCGGGTCATTGTGATGTTTTCGTGAGAAGTTTTTGGCTCTGCTGACTCTAAAAAATATGTCGCAGAAACAACAGGTTTTGAAAACTGAGCGGCCCCTCCGGCTTCACTCGATGAGGACAGTCGAATCGCGGTAAAGTGCATCAAGCAGTTCACTTGATGGCAGTTCGCTGATATCATGCAACTCCGAGTATTGCTTTCAGTGCTGAGATTCGATTGTGGACGAAGCCAAACAAGACGTACTGTTTCATCATTGTGCCACCGCAATTCGTAGCTTGCTTCCTGCCCTGCAGAAGCTGGAACGCGAGGCGGAGATGTTGCAGCCATTGCCGTTGGCGGAACGGGAGTGGTTTGAATTGCTGCGGCAGAAACTGGTGCCACAACTCGGGGAGCAGGCGTTTCTGGTGGTCGCTGTTGTCGGTGGCACGAACATCGGAAAGAGCGTGATTTTTAACCATCTGGCCGGATCACGCGCCAGTGCGACCAGTCCGCTGGCGTCGGGTACAAAGCACGCGACTTGCCTTGTGCCCGAAGGCTTCAAAGCACAGCATGAACTGCAGGCTGTTTTTCCGGATTTCGAACTCCACGAATGGACGGATGCATCGCTGGCTCTGGAAGAATCTGACGCACACCGATTATTCTGGCGGGTGGCACCTGAACTGCCACCTTCATTACTGGTTCTCGACACACCGGATATTGACAGTGATGCGCGAGTCAACTGGGTGCGTGCAGATGCCGTTCGTCGATCCGCCGACGTACTGATCGCCGTGTTGACTCAGCAAAAATACAACGACGCCGCCGTGAAGGAATTTTTTCGCAAAGCGGGTGACGAAGACAAAGCAGTCCTGGTGATTTTCAATCAGTGCGTGCTTCCGGAAGACGAACCCTACTGGCCGATCTGGCTCGACACATTCTGCCGCGAAACACATATCACACCGGATGCCGTGTATCTCACCCCGAACGATCGCCGCGCGGCTGAAGGTCTGCGGCTGCCGTTTTTCGAGCGGCGTATGCCCACGGCCAATGCGGATAAGGCAACGCCCGCACCTGACAACACGCCACGAGATCTGGCTGCTGATCTGGCAAAGCTGCGATTTCGCGAAATTCGCATGAGGACCCTGCTCGGTTCATTACATGAACTGACTCACCCCCAACGCGGCATTCCCGCGTACTTGCGCGAAGTGCGATTGGCCAGCGAGGATCTTGGACGCACTGCCACGCGGCTGACGACTGACAGCGTTGTGCAGGTTCGCAACTGGCCAGCGCCTGCGAATTCGCTCCTGGTAGCGGAGATTCGACAATGGTGGCACGCTCATCAGGAAGGCTGGGCTCGAACGATCAATTCCGCTTACAACACGGTTGGCAGCGGACTCCTGTGGCCAATCCGGGCAGCGCGGCGTGCCTTGCAGGGCGAACCAGAGCCGCCGATGGAAGATTACCGCAGTCGCGAATGGTTGGCGGTGTTGGGAGTTGTCGAAGAACTGTTCGACAAGCTGCAATGGATGGCCGATTCCGGAAACGAAATCATCCGACCGCGCATCGAGGCCGTCTTGCTGGGTGATGCTCGATCCCGTCTGTTGACGTTGCTGCGACAGAAACACGATGTGCTGGATTTTGAAGAGGAACTAAAATCTGTAATAGATCAGGAAATGCGGAATCTGCAAAGGACGAAGCCGGACCTGTTCGGAATGTATCGTCAGTTGAATAACGTGTCTGCGGTCGTCCGCCCTGTGACCAGCGTCGTGCTGTTCTCCATCGGATTCGGTCCTGCCGGTGAAATGGTGGCCCCGTTTCTGGGGCATGCAGCGGCGTCCGCCGTGGTTCACGTGTTTGCGGATGTTGCGGGCGGAGCAACGGCAGCGATCGCAGGCGAAGCGGCGGTGTCCGGTGCGGCAAGTTCCGGAACCGGGATGTTGCAGGCATGGTTCCATCGCATGCATTCAGCGTTTACGGCACGACGGGCGAGTTGGCTGACGCAGCTGGTTCATACCGAGTTGCTGGGCGCGCTGCCTGAAGAGTTGAATGCGGCGGCGGGTTTGACAAAGTCGGAAGCGTTTATCGAGGTACAGAAATGCGTCACAAAACTTGAGGGGTTGTTGTAGTCTGTTGATCTATACGAAGGACATTCCTGTCCGTCGTCCGTTGAGCGAGATATTTTCGTGTGCCACTGGCTCCGCCAGTGCGTTCTCTTTGACTTGGCAAACGCTGAGATTGATTTGGAAGACACTGGCAAAGCCAGTGGCACACAAAGTTGTCAAGAACGACAGCGTGGAGTGTCGTTGCTGTCCACACGAAAGCATGATCCATGTCACTCACACCTGAACTGCAGCAACTCACGATCCTGGCCGAGATCGATGATCTGGTGCTGCGCTTACGACGGTGGCTCAATGATGCTCCGGCATGGGCTCCTGGACGGAAGGCGCGGTCACTGGTTTTGAAGATCCTGGACCGCGTGAATTCTCTGCGGATTCGCCTCGAATCTCCATTGGTTGTCGCTACGTTTGGAGGCACGGGCACTGGCAAGAGTACGCTCGTCAACGCATTGATCGGGCAGGAAGCATCGGCATCCGGACGACAGCGTCCCACGACGACCATGCCGATTCTCCTCGTGCATCCCGATATTGAAACCACGGCGCTGGGGTTGGATCTCAGCCAGTTTCAGGTGAAGACAATTGATGCTCCCGTGTTGCGCGATTTAATCATCATTGACTGTCCGGATCCCGACACCAGCGAAACCGCAGAATCCAGCAGCAATCTCGCGCGACTGCGGTCGATTCTGCCCCATTGCGATGTGTTGCTTTATGTTTCGACTCAGCAAAAATATCGCAGTGCAAGAATTGCCGAGGAACTTGCGGACGCGGCGTCAGGGTGTCGGCTCGTATTCGTGCAGACTCATGCAGAGCAGGATTCTGACGTCCGCGAAGACTGGCGCAAAAGCCTCGCTCCGGAATATCAGGTTCCCGACATGTTCTTTGTCGATTCGCGACGAGCGTTTGTTGAGCAGGTGCAGGGACAGCGTCCATCAGGTGACTTCAGTCGTCTGCTCGAACTGCTGACGAACCAGCTGGGAACGTCGCGGCGAGTGGCGATTCGCCGTGCGAACCTGATTGACCTCCTGGAAGAAGCTTTGACTGTTTGCCGCTCGGATTATGATCGCGAGCTGCCTGCAATCAGGAAACTTCAGGAAGTTCTGGAGCAACAGCGAATGAAACTGCGTGACACGCTGACAACTCAACTGCGCGACGAATTGCTGGTGAACCGCAATCTCTGGGAGCGACGTCTGCTGAGCGCCGTCACAAACATCTGGGGCGTCAGTCCGTTTTCTGCGGTGCTGCGTTTGTACAATGGGCTGGGAGGATTCATCGCTTCGTTCAGTCTGTTCCGCGCTCGTTCATCTGCACAAATGGCGTTGATCGGGGCAGTCCAGGGCGCGCGATGGCTGAAGTCACGAGTCGATGAGCAGGGAGCGGACTCATCTCTGGAACGACTGGCGTCGTTCGGGATCACCGATCAGCACTTGCAGGAATCACGGATGGTCGTGTCCGGATATGTCCATTCGGCCGGCATTGATTCAGAGGAGTTCAGCAATCGTCGTGATCTCAATGTGCTTCGACATCAAGCTGCGACCGTGGAAAGTCAGTTTCTCGGAGACGCGCGACGCGGCATTGACGAACTGATCGAACAGCTGGCCGAACGGAACTGCTCCGCGAGGACACGATTTCGCTATGAAATCCTGTTTTTGCTGTACCTCGTATTCCTGATCGGACGCATCGGGCACAATTTTTTCTGGAGTTCGTTTCTCGCACCGATCGTAGGCAACGCAGCTCAGGCTGAGCCACTGTTGACCATCGATTTTTACATTCCGGCGATGATCTTCCTGATCATGTGGTCCGCGATGCTGGTGCTGAGTTATACATGGCGGCTGCGGCGAGGTCTCTCAGCGGAAATTCACAAACTTGCGCAGTCGATGGTGGAGACGCGCATTTCGGACGGCCTGTTTCCAGCGATCGACCACGTTTGTCAGGGCGTGATTGATGACGATCGTCGTTTGACAGAATTACTGGAACGAACTTCCCGGTTTCGCCGAGAACTTGCCGCAGGAGTTGAATTCCTCGGCGGCCAGCTACGGCAATCGGCATCGCAGAAATCGTAGGGTGGGACTGAGCTTCGCAATCGAGACGCATTCAGCATTTTAAACTTTCGATAGGATTTATTCTGTTGGGAACGCCCAAAAATGTCCCCTCTCCCCCGATTCGTTTGCGTGTTTGCACGCTGCATAATGAGGCAGCGTCGCCGCAAACGAATTGGGGGAGAGGGCAGGGTGAGGGGCAACGCCGTTAAGTATTTATCGTCGTGTTTTCACAGAGTTTCTCGAAGTCCCTTCTCCCCCTGGGAAGGGGGAGAAGGTGGCCGGAGGCCGGATGAGGGGGTTATTCGCTGATTCTGACGCTATGAAATCCTTAACGGCGTTGGGTGAGGGGTACAAAAAGAGACAGTTATTTCTCGAGCGGTCCTAACGGGATGGTTTTGACAGGAGCCTCCGTTACTCAACCAGGACGCGATGTACCCGTTTC
>CAMAVB010000379.1 GCA_945861465.1 Candidatus Kuenenia stuttgartensis | reverse complement strand
CCGTGCTGCTGTCGCGTCGTTTTTCACGGCGCGCGATCAGGCGGGCAAGGCACTCTTCGAGCGATGGCTGCAGGTCACGCCGCTCCTGACGCCATTTCGTATCGCCCGGATGACGCAGCGAGAGCATCCCTGCGGGCTTGTTCACGACGACTACCTGACTGTCCAGATGCAGAATCTGCACATCTTCATCGCGCGGGGGGGGCGGCAACGGCTGGGTGCGAACCGCGATCGCATCACCGGCCACGACACGTCGGCCTTCATCCACACAGAGAATGCCGTTGACTGTGATCCGACGACCGGCCAGTTGTTTCCGCGCCGCAGACCACGTCAGATCCACCGCGAGTTTGCGCAATGCACCCAGCACCGCGCCGGCGGTTTCGGGGGTGACAATGAATGATTGTGGTGTCATTGATGTCTGCAAATCTGTTCGGCGACTATGTTTTGGTATGCACTTCCGAGCGCGGCTGCGGACGCGCAGTGTCAATCAGTTTCTCCAGCGTTGGAAAGCCGGAGCGCAGGATGAGCACAACGACGCTCCGTCCCTGCAGCGAATAGTTGTCCATGTGTGATAACGGTGCTGTTGGGATGCAGGCGAGGCTGGTGTCCATGTATGGCATCCAGCGTTCGGTCGGTGTGTGCTGCGGCAGTCGAAATGACACATGCCCCGGCTGCGAATTGAGCAACACCAGCAGTGTGTCACCCACGATCGGCCGACCGCGTTCATCCACTTCGTCAATTGATTCACCGTTCAGACGCATCCCCAGTGCATAAAGTTCGCCACTGTTCCAATCATGATGATCGGCGATTTCTGCGCCGTCCCGAGCCAGCCATGCCACATCATTGACGCAGACCCCTGAAGCCTGGATACGCCGACCCTGAAAAAAGTTGCGTCGCTTGAAAACCGGCTGCGCATGCCACAGCGCCGTCATCTGCTTCACGAATTCCAGAAACTGTTTCTGTTCCGCATTCAGGTCCCAGTTGATCCAGCCGATCTCATTGTCCTGGCAATAAGGATTGTTGTTGCCTTGCTGCGTCTGACCCACCTCGTCACCGCTGCGAAGCATGGGCACGCCCTGGGACAGCAGCAATGTTGCCAGCAGGTTCTTACGTTGCTTCAGTCGCAGGCTCTGGATTTCCGGATCGGTCGTTTCACCTTCGACGCCGCAGTTCCAGTTGTGGCTGTGGTTGTCACCATCGCGGTTTTCTTCGAGATTGGCGAGGTTGCGTTTTTCGTGATACGTCACCAGATCCCGCAAACAAAATCCGTCGTGGGCGGTGACAAAGTTGATACTGGCGTACGGCCTGCGTCCGGTATGCTGATACAGATCGCTGCTGCCGGTCAGGCGCGTGGCGACTTCGGAGATCAGTCCACCATCGCCCGCCCAGAACCGACGAATCGTATCGCGATAGCGCCCGTTCCATTCCGACCACAAATGCGGAAAGTTGCCGACCTGATAACCGCCGCTGCCTAAATCCCAGGGTTCCGCAATCAGTTTGACCTGCGACAGAATCGGATCCTGCAGAATGATGTCAAAAAAGGCACTCAGCTTATCGACGTCGTGGAGTTCGCGAGCCAGCGCGCTAGCCAGGTCGAAACGGAAACCATCGACATGCATTTCCTGAACCCAGTATCTCAGGCTGTCCATAATCAACTGCAGGACGCGCGGCGTCTGCATGTTGAGCGTATTGCCGCAGCCGGTAAAGTCCTGATAGTAGCGGCGATTGTTCGGCAACAGCCGGTAATACGAAGCATTGTCAATTCCGCGCAGAGACAGAGTCGGGCCACGTTCGTTCCCTTCGCCCGTGTGATTGTAGACGACATCCAGAATAACTTCGATCCCGGCTTCGTGCAGTCGCTTCACCATGTTCTTAAACTCGTTAATCACTGCATCAGGACGACTTGCCGATGAATATCGAGGTTCCGGGGCAAAAAATGACAGCGTGTTGTAGCCCCAGTAGTTGCATAGTCCATGTGTGACCAGATGACGATCATCGACATGCGAATGCACGGGCATCAGTTCCACAGCCGTGACACCCAATTCCTGCAGATGATCGATCGCCGCGCGGGATGCAAGTCCGGAGTAGGTTCCACGGACCGGTTCCGGGACATCTGGATTCAACTTCGTGAATCCCTTCACATGCATCTCATAGATCAGCGTCCTGTGCCATGGCGTGCGAGGATGAATGTCGTCGCCCCAGCGAAACTGAGAATCGACCACCACACCCAGCGGCGCGCACCACGCATTGTCGCGATCATCCTGCTGCAGGTCTTCGGCCACATTCCCGAACTCATGCCCGAACATCGCATCGGACCACCCGATCCCGCGACCAATTGCTCTGGCGTAAGGATCCAGCAGAACTTTGTTGGCGTTGAAGCGATGACCGGCGGGCGGATCGAAAGGACCATGCACGCGATAGCCGTAAAGTTGGCCGGGGCGAACATCGGGCAAATACACGTGCCAGATCCGATCCGTCTGTTCCTTCAGCCGTACTCGGCTTGACTCGATTCTGTCTTCGGCACTCTCAAACAGGCACAATTCAACGCTGGTGGCATGTTCTGAAAACAAGGCAAAGTTGACTCCTCCACCATCCCATGTTGCTCCCAGCGGATTTGATCGTCCGGGCCAGACTCTCGGTTGCATCGCACTCTTCACCTAAAACATCCTGAAGTTCATGGAAGCGGAGTATGCCGCAAACAGCACGGTTTGGACATCTTCGGCAAGCTGGAACACTCCTGTGCATTGATTTTACTTAACACTGCACATACGATCATCTGTGTTAATCCTGGTGCTGGTGTACTTTCCGGCTGTAACAACTTTAGCGATCACCAGGGTTTGGCAGTGGACGATTGCGGTCGGGAATGGCAGACCGTGAGAAGATACGATGTACCAATCCGCCGATATGACGTTGCAAGAGAACGGGTTTTGGTGCGCGATGTTCCCGCGCGCCAACCGAGTGTTTGCGAAAATGGGTGAACGCAGTCGACTTTGTGTTTGACTCTGTTTTTGCCAAACAGTCAGATACAGTAAAAAAGGTCGCCCGGTTCGAAGTTGACAGTGGCTCCGGGCTTTCCGTTTTTCGTTTGGTGTAAGTGGATTCCATGAAAAGCCTCATATTCAAAGTATCCGTTGTGTTTGTGGCGGTCGTTTCCGTAGCACTCATGGGTGCATCGTTGTCGGTGTATTTTGTACATCCTGACGCCACGTCGGAGATTAATGCTCCGGCCATGCTGAACTACTCGTTCGAACAAACGGCAGGTGAAAACCCCACGTGGACGGTGAAGCGTCGATTCTCAATTGATCCCGCCGCGCCGGCGGAACACGGCACGGTGGGAACCGACACAACAGCTTATGCAGCGATCACAAGGGCTCATGAAGACTTTGCCAGCCAGATGGGGCGTCAAAAAAATGATAAAGTCGCATTGAAGGTTATAGTCGATGAGCAGTTGATTAGGTATGATGCGTCCCAGAAGCAGGACGATCAAGCGATTGCAGATCGAGTGGCGATGCTGAAGGCTGGTGCCGAGAGATGGCAGACCGACGTGCAGCAGCAATCAGATGAAGCTCAGGCGATTTCCGTCAAGACCCTGGAAGTGCGTAACGAAACGGCGGCTCGTCGCACGGACGTACTGCGACTGCGACATGAACTGGAAGAAGCACGCACGGATCTGTTTCGGTTGAATGAGATTCTGCGTCATGATACGGATCAACTGCTGCGTCTCGAGCTGGAAAATCAGGCATTGGAACAACGCCTGCAGCAACTACAGCAATAGTCGCAGAATCACGCAGCACAGATGGCTGGCCGGACATATCCTGTTGCCAGATCGAAGTCATGTTTTCGGATAACGTTAGTTTTACATTTTTGAGTAGTCACCTGAGCGGGTTCGCATCATGAACCTGAGAGGCGTCGGAGCAGCACGATGAATAATATCGTCAGCAAAATTCTGATTGTGGCCAATCTGGTTTTCAGTCTGTGCTTTATGTGCTTTGCCGGCGCGGTGTTCACGTTCCAGGACGGCTGGCGTGATAAGGCAAACAAGACTCAGGAGCAGCTGACCAGCGCGAATGGTCAAGTCTCGCAGTTGCTGGGCGATAAGGAGCTGCTGACAACAAAGCATGCCAAAGAATTCGGTGACGAAAAAGCTCGAGCAAACAAAGCCGAGGCCAAAGTCAACGGTCTGGATCTGAATCTGAAGCAGGCGATCGGCAACCTGACCAATGCGGAAAAAGAACGCGACAAGCACCTGGTCGATCTGCAGGTTGCCCAGCAGGAAATGCAGGCCCGCCAAACGGAAACCAACGACGCACGAGCTGAAATCAAAAGGCTGCGAGATCAGAACAACGAAGCGATTGCCGTTCGCCGGGGCCTGGAAGACGAGAATCTGGAGATGGAAGGCGCAATTGCCGAAGCCGGAACTCGTGAGGTGCAGTTCCTGAAGGAGATCACGCATCTGAATGAATTGCTGCGATTGAACAAAATTGATCCTCGTGATCCCGTGATTGGCCCGGTTCCAAAGGTGGTCGAAATGGTCGATGGATTCGTCGTCGAGTCGCGCAAGAATTCATCGCGGAGTGCAGAACTTGTACAGATCTCAGTCGGCAGTGACGACGGGGTATTTAAGCACATGAAGATGACCGTCTATCGTGATTCAAACTTCCTGGCCACGATTCAGATCACTGAGGTTTATCCGGACAAAGCCGTAGGGCTGGTCATTGAAGAAACCCGAAGCGGCACAATAGAGAGACGCGACAATGTCACAACAAAGTTCTGATCCCACGATTTACGACGGACTGATGTTCGTATCGCTCGGGGCTGTCATCGTGGGGATTGTGTTCCTCATCATGTCGCTCGACGGCTACGGCTGGTCCGCAGGCGCAGGTTGAAAATCGATACGATCGCAGGATCGTGCGCGTCACATATCCCGCAAGCAGTTGGTATTGACGCGCTTAACCACGTACTCAGCAGGCCGCGTTAGCAACCTGCCAGGAGTCCCCGCGCGGGGCGTTGCCTGCGCGGTTAAACGAATGTGCCATGTTGAACCGCGCGAAATCTGTGTTGCGCGGCCACGATCTATATCTTGCCGCGATGCTGCCGCTTGCGCTCATTTTCCTTCAGCAGCACTTTACGCAGCCGAATGATCTGCGGTGTCACTTCAACGTACTCGTCCCATTCGATGTATTCCAGAGCGGACTCCAGAGTCAGCTCGCGTTTCGGTCGCAGCACGACAGCTTCTTCCGCACCGGTGGAGCGATTGTTAGTCAGCTTCTTTTCGCGAATGGGATTCACAACCATGTCGTTGTCCCTCGCGTTTTCGCCGACGATCATGCCTTCGTACACGTCTTCCCCGCCATGGCAGAACAGTTCGGATCGATCCTGGAGCTTAAATAACGCATACGTCACCGTCCGACCACTGTCCTGCGAAATCAGGACGCCGTTCTGCCGATGAGGAATGTCACCTTCGATTGCACGATAATCTTCAAAACGGTGGTGCATGATGGCTTCACCACGGGTCGCGTTGAGCATTTTTGTACGCATCCCGATCAAGCCGCGCGCCGGAATACTGAATTCCAGATGCGTCATGCCGGTGGACGTTGTGGTCATGGTTTTGGCCTGACCGCGTCGCGATCCGACGAGTTCCATCACCGGGCCAACGTCCGCACTCGGCACATCGACTTCCAGCAACTCGTACGGTTCACATTTCTTGCCATTGATTTCGCGGACGATGACTTCAGGTTTGCCGACGGAAAGCTCAAACCCTTCACGACGCATCGTTTCGATGAGCACGGCCAGATGCAGCACACCGCGGCCGGAGACCGCGAACGATTCTTTGTCTTCCGTTTCTTCGACTCGCAGCGCCACATTTGACTTGAGTTCGCGATACAGTCGATCTCGCAGATTGCGGCTGGTGACGAACTTCCCGTGCTGACCCGCAAGGGGCGAACTGTTGATCGTGAACTTCATCGAAAGTGTGGGTTCATCGACAGCAATGCGTTCCAGAGCCACCGGAGTCAAGGGGTCAGCAATCGTGTCGCCGATTTCCGGATCGGGCAGACCGATGACAGCCACAATATCACCGGCACAGGCTTCTTC
>CAMAVB010000378.1 GCA_945861465.1 Candidatus Kuenenia stuttgartensis | reverse complement strand
TAAGCACTGGTGCATAAGTAAGTTGGCACAAATCGTTTAACGGCGAGCCGTAGGCGTAGGCGAATCCAGCGTGCTTCCGCCTACGCCTACGGCTCGCCGTTAAACTAAAAAACTTCTGCACTGGTGCTTATAGCGCCTTGCGGCTCATTCAACAACACGTCCCGCAGTCTGGACCGCGCGGAGTGTGAATGAGACTGTGCAGGTCATTGGCGGGCTGGGTCGGCGTGCAGAGAGTCGAAACTGTAATGGATGGCTCGTCCTTGCCGCATAAAGCGGTTGCGCTAAAGAACACGGTTATGCCCGTTCGATGATGACAAGGGGGAAACCGCGCGACGAGGGCACCGGCATTTTCTGCCGGAATAGCGCCGGCATCCAGGGACGGATTGGTTATGTACGAAACACATTTTGGATTTCATCGACAGCCGTTCCACTCTGCGGATGCGTCTCGAGCATTCTTCATAACAGAATCGATCCGCACGATACTGCCACAGTTGTTGCACGCGCTGAGATCAGATCTTGGGATCGCAATTCTGACGGGAGTCCCAGGCAGCGGTCGGACTTCTTTGCTGCGGCATATTCAGCAGCAATTGTCGAACGAAGGCCGCGTGATCGTTTGTTCCGGTGCCAGTCTGGGAACACCAAACGAACTGATTGGCGTCCTGCTGCAGGCTGCTCGAATGAAAGCTGGCAGCAAACATGCGGCAGAGTCGGTGGCTGCAGATCCAGTGCCGCTGGCAACGCGCTCGTCTGTCATGGAACACATGAGGCGAACAGCGGAGCTCTGGGGGCCAATTCTGTTGCTGATTGATGACGCTCAACTGGCACCAGTGGCGGTGCTGAACGAACTGCGAGCTTGTACGGAGGAAGAATGGAATGGTCGAAATCTGGTGCGATGCCTGGTGTCAGCGCCAATTTCTTTTGAAGAACAACTCGCACGACCGGAGTGCGCTGAATTCGGTCGACGGATCCGATGTCATGTATTCCTGCAGCCAATGAAGGCTGCCGAATCCGTGCGTTTTTTACAGGAGCAGATTGAACTCGTCGGCGGCCGGATTTCACAAGTCCTGACTGCTGCGGCTGTGGAATTGATTGCGAGGGCAGCGGACGGAATTCCGCGGTGTCTGAGTCTCCTTGCGGACGAAACCCTTGTCGTGGCCGCAGAATGCGGAGAGAAGACTGCAACTGAACAGTCGGTGCGCACGGCACTCAATCGTCTGCAGCACCTGCAGTACAACTGGAACGCATCGCCTCACGCCGACATCTCCGAGCCGCCATTGTCGCACGATGAGGACACTGCGGAAGTCCAGATCGGTCACGATGCTTCGCCAAAAATAATGATTGCTGAGGTTGCTTCGCCGACGATCACGGCAACCGTCAACAGAGCAACACCGGTGCATGCCACGCTTTCCCCCGGTGTGATTGAATTTGGGGGGCCGTCGAGGGCAGTGGCAGAATTTCGTCCGGCGGAGCAATTCCCTGCACGATCTGTCACGGTGGCTAGTTCGAACTCCGTCGAACCGACCATTGGAGTTATGGACCGCGAACACGACTCTGTCGCTTCGCTGGTAAGTACAGAGACAGCAATCAGTGGGGCACGATTCCATCGTGCCGAGCACGTTAGAAACGTGCTCCACGTCAGGAATACGACAGTTATTTCTGCACCAGTCCTGGATGAGCCGACACCGCCGTCAGTATTTGAGTTCGGCATCTCGCAAGCGGTTGCGGACTTCGTCAGATCGGAACCAGTCGCGATCACGTACGAGGCCTCGGCACCATTTGAAGTTGGTCGTCGTTTTTTTGCTGAGTCTTCAGCAGACAGCATTTCCATTGAAGACGTTGACGACAGCGATATCGTGAATCTGCAGAACCAAGGCGGCGAGCTTGATCGTGAGCCGTGGAGTGTCAACACGTTTCCAGCCAGCACCAGTTCCGGCAATTTCGACGATTCCTGCATGTCGAATCTAATGCCGGTCTTTGATCGTTACACATGGATTGCTCTCGGACGAGAAGTTCCACCCGGAGTCGGTGCGATTGACTCACAGCCAATGGCACTCCAATTGATGTTGGCGGACTACGGAATGCTGGCCACCAACCGATTGGCAGCGTCGTGTTTGCAGACGGCTTCAATGCGGCAGATGGGCTCGATTGATCAGATCTCCATTACGCAAACAGAGGATGCAATTCTGATTGACGAGATCCTTCATCGATTGCCGAGCCGGGAAGAGGGACCGTTTGAATTGTTCCGCACCATGCTGGTCAATGACGAAGCATCACCAGAATTCTCCGGCCTCAAAATCTGGCAAGATGGTCGGTTGATTCTTGCTCAGTTCGGTGACGGCGATTCACGGGACGCTGCAGGTGCAGTGGTTCAGCCTTCCGGGACGCTCGAGGACGCCGTCGAGGAAACGGCACTACAGCAACTCGAACCTGCTGGACAGCTCAGCCAGGATGGATTCTTCACGCTCCCGGTGCGTGTCGAACGAGACGGCTGGGACCTGCAGCCAGCGGGAATCTCGGGCGAGTACGACGTCTTTTCGATTGTGGAATCTGTGACCGACTTGCGTGCTGACGTGCGACAATTTCAACAATCGGGCAGGATGACAGGCAACGATCCTGACGGCACCGAAGGAGTCTGCACGCACGAAGAAAAACGAACACACGATGCAGACACTCTGATTTCTCGGGCAAAACGACGACTGGACGACAGGACAGAGGTCACTGATTCTGCGGTCGTGGCCCTGCAAATGGTTTCTGATTCCCGAACAAAGCGCACGGCATCGAATGGGGCAGACTCCGAAGAGTTTACTGGGGCTGGCTGCAATTCCGAAACTCCGCCACAGTTCAGCCGTTTGTTCACGCGTCTGTGGGAGAATCGCAGACGGGCAGAGGGTCAGGCGGAGCCTGATCGTCGAGGTTGAAGCTCGAATTCCTGATCTGTTTGAGAAACGGTGCAAGTGGATTCGGACTTCCAGTTGTGTCTGTGATTGATCTCGAAGATAATTCGAACCACCATTATCGTCAGGGATCGTTGGAAATTAAAGTCCTTTCATCCATTCGGGCTTGCCGTAAGACGCCATGTCAAAACAATCAACAACTCTGCGAGCACCCACAGTTGTCAACCCACCCAGCACATTTGATCAGGCTGCTGATGCGTCAACTCTCTACCGCCACTGGGGCGCGCATCTGGTGGACAGCGGCGTTCGATTCGCCGTCTGGGCTCCGAATGCCCGGGAAGTTTCTGTCATTACAGACGGCAACGGCTGGACTGCCGGACGCGACTGGCTGGATTCCAGCGACAATGGTGTCTGGCATGGAGTCATCAAAGGCGTCCTCCCCGGAACTCGCTACAAGTACGCAATCAGAACTCAAAGCGGGCACTTGCTCGAAAAAACAGATCCCGTGGCTTTCTACCATGAAATGCGCCCTCAAACGGCTTCTATCGTCTGGAGCCTGCGCGATTTTCAGTGGAATGATCAGGCCTGGCTCCAGAAACGAGACCACACAAACTGGCTTAAAGCTCCCGTGTCGATGTACGAAGTCCATCTGGCATCATGGAAACGCCCCCACGATGGACGTACATTTTTCAACTACCGCGAACTGGCTCATGCTCTGGCTGATTATGTCCTCGAAACCGGCTACACGCATGTGCAACTGATGCCGATCACCGAACATCCGTTCGACGGATCGTGGGGGTATCAGACGACCGGTTACTTCGCGCCCACGGCGCGATTCGGATCGCCGCATGATTTTCAGTATTTCGTCGATCATATGCACCAGCGCGGCATCGGTGTGCTGATTGACTGGGTTCCCGGACACTTTCCGACTGACACCCATGGCCTGGCGATGTTTGACGGGACTTGCCTGTATGAACATTCTGATCCGAGACTGGGGTATCACCCTGACTGGAACACCCTGATCTTCAACTATGGTCGGCGGGAAGTGACCGAGTTCCTGATTTCCAGCGCCCGGTTCTGGTGTGATGTCTACCACATTGACGGAATTCGTGTCGATGCAGTTGCGTCGATGCTGTACCTCGATTATTCGCGAGATTCGGGGCAATGGATTCCGAATCAATACGGTGGACGTGAAAATCTGCATGCCATCGACTTCCTGCGGCAGTTCAACACACTGATGCACGCGGAATTCCCCGGCACCATGAGCATCGCGGAGGAATCCACAGCATGGCCGGGTGTGTCACGTCCTTGCTATACCGGCGGTCTGGGTTTCACCATGAAATGGGATATGGGATGGATGAATGACACGCTGCGATTCATGCGGCGCGATCCCCTTTATCGTCAGTATCATCTGAATGACCTGACGTTCCGTGGCATCTATGCGTTTTCAGAAAACTTCGTCCTGCCTTTGTCGCATGACGAGGTCGTTCATGGAAAGCAGTCGCTGCTGTCTCAGATGTCCGGGGACACATGGCAGAAATTTGCGAATCTGCGGGTTCTCCTGTCTGGGCAATTCGCGGCACCGGGCAAGAAACTGCAGTTCATGGGCACGGAGATCGGTCAGTGGACAGAATGGAACCACGATGCTGAGATTGACTGGATTTTGCGCACCTTCGACACGCACGAAGGCATTCGCCGCATGATCTGCGATCTGAATCGCCTGTATGTCAATGAGCCCGCGCTGCACGAAGGCGACGTCGTACCGGAAGGCTTTCAGTGGCTGGTTGGCGACGATCACACAAACTGCGTCGTCGCCTACATGCGACAGACACCTGATCACCGTGAGACGATCCTTGTGGTCAGCAATCTGACACCCTCACCTCGCGACAATTATCGCCTGGGTGCACCCAGCGCTGGCTACTACAAAGAAATTTTTAACAGCGATGCAGACTGGTACGGCGGCGCGGGGCTCGGCAATCAGGGCGGCGTGTATTCCAAAGATACCCCGGCCCACGGCAAACCCGCCAGCATTGTCATTACTGTGCCCCCGCTGGCGACGTTACTGTTCAAAGCCGTCCCGCCGCCAGTCGCATCGGAGGCCGCCAAAGTATCAAAGTCCCTTCGGGAAGTTACGGGTTCTTAAGCCGCCACGAGCTAGCATCAGAACGCGGCGAATGTTGATCACTCGGTTAGTCGGGCTACGCCGTCGCCAATAACTCTCGGGTTTCCTGCCGTGTGCGGTAGCGGCGGGAACTGCCTTTCGGACGATGTTCGTCAATTCGCTGAGGCTGGCCGGCAACGACGCTGAACAGTTTGCCGAAATCCTTCACGAGACGACACCAGATCTCCGCCGAGATACCCAGGCGATCAAACAACGGAGCAAACTGTTTCGGCGTCGCACCCCGCTTGCCCGATCGAGTCTCCCGAGCCGTCCAGTCCAGCAGGGTCAGGTACTCCGCAGTTGAGATCGGCAAAAAGCCTTTGTTACTGCACCGAGCCCCCTGCATATTCAGACATGGACCGATCGTACTCGCACCTCCCCGCAGTTCCACAGGTGCCAGATGACGACTGCTGTGTCGAGCAGGTTCTGACGCCGCAACACTGTTGTGGCCCGTGTCTACCACGTCTCCCACGCATGACTCCTGTCGCGACTCGTCTCCAGGCCGAACTTCGCCACAGTTGGAGACCTGAACATCGCCAGCGTCACGTTCGCTCGTGTCTGCATTAACTGAAAACTGTACACTGCCAACTGAAAACTCGCGGCGGCGGCCCGCCGCCCGTTTTTGAGCCGACGTAAATTCACTCTCTTCGATCGTCTCGGCCAATGCCGCTCGAATCGGATTCAAATCCACATACGCCGCACACGCCAGAATCGCCGTCTCATCCAGAAGTCTGACCGCGCGATAGCGCGCCCCAGAGAGTAGAAAAATTAGAAAAATAGTACCAGTCACTTTACAAATAGAAAAATAGAAAAATAGTACCAGTCACTTTACAAAAGTGAAAAATAGGAGAAAAATAGTACCAGTCACTTTACAAAGGAAACTGAGGTTTTTATGCTGTTTTGGCGAGGTAGCTAGTGTTTGGTTTAGGGCCTTGGATGCAGGGGAGTTGTGCGATGCCACGGGTGAATCGGCGGGAGATTTTTGCGGACGATGAGATTCAGGCGTTTCATGTGATCAATCGCTGCGTCCGCAGGACGTTTCTGTGCGGGAAGGATCGGAAGAC
>CAMAVB010000377.1 GCA_945861465.1 Candidatus Kuenenia stuttgartensis | reverse complement strand
TCAATCTTCACTCCTTTCGGAATGTAGATGAACGAACCGCCCGACCAGACCGCAGAGTTCAACGCCGCGAACTTGTTGTCGCCGGGAGGAATGATGGTCGCAAAATACTCACGGAACAATTCAGGATGATCCCGCAGCGCTGAGTCGGTATCGGTGAAGATGACACCTTGCTTTGAGAGGTCTTCCTGAAGGCTGCCGTAGACAACTTCAGAATCGTACTGAGCCTTGACGCCGGACAGGTACTTCTTTTCTGCTTCCGGAATTCCAAGGCGATCGTATGTGCGACGGATGTCTTCCGGTACATCGTCCCACGAAGTTTCCTGCTCATTCGCAGCCTTCATGTAATAGAAAATGTCCTGAAAATTCAGGTCACTCATGTCGCCGCCCCAGTTGGGCATCGGGCGTGATTCAAAAATGGCCAGTGATTCCAGACGGAAGTTGGTCATCCACTCCGGCTCACCTTTCATTTCCGAAATCTGTCGGACAATCTGCGGGTCCAGCCCCTTGCGGCTCTTGAACGCATAGTTGTCCATCGAGTCATGGAATCCGTATTTGTACGAACCAAACTCAACGTCTGACTTCTTCACATCAGGCTTTACAGGAGCATCGGTTGACATGACTTATTCACCTATTTTGATAACACCAATCTCAGAATCTGGATCACCGCAGGGCGGACTTCAGCCTGTCAGGCCGTCGAATGTCCCTAAACCGCTGCCGCTACGACTTTGGCATTTGCCGCTTCAGCTTCTGGATGTCGAGCCCGCACAGTGGCATATCCGTTGGCGTGCAGATCATGCGCGAGTGCTGCGTCGCCGATTTCGACAATGCGGCCACCGAGCATCACATGTGTGAACTGTGGCGGATTGAATTCCAGCAATCGTTCGTGGTGCGTGATAATCAGCACGCCCATTTGTGGCCCGGCAAGTTTCGCAAGCCCCTCACTGACAACGCGAACGGCATCGCTGTCGAGTCCACTGTCTGTTTCGTCAAGGATCGCGAATCGCGGCTGCAGCATCGCCAACTGCAGGATTTCCATACGCTTCTTTTCGCCACCAGAGAATCCATCGTTCAGGTAGCGGCGGGCAAATTCATGATCCATCCCCAATTCTGTCATGCGTTCGCGAATTTCCTTACGGAACTCGCGCATGCCGATCAGTCCTTCACCCTCTTTGCGTTCTGGATTGCGTACGTTCGACACGGCGTGTCGCAGGAAGTCTGCAACTTTGACGCCGGGAATCACCACGGGATACTGGAACGCGAGGAACATGCCCAGACGTGCCCGATCGTCAGCTTCCATTTCGGTGACGTTCACGCCATCAATTTCGATGCTGCCTTCTGTCACTTTGTAGTTCGGGTGGCCAGCCAATGCGTAGGCCAGCGTGCTTTTCCCGGAACCATTCGGGCCCATCAGTGCGTGAATTTCGCCCTGACGAATCTCCATATTGACGCCATTCAAAATGGGCGTCTCACCAACCGAAACATACAGGTCTGAGATTTTCAAAACACTGTTCATTGCGTTCGCACTTCCTCACAGAAACACACGTGCGCCTCACTCTGAAGCCATCACGCTTGTCATAAACATTTCAAGGGATTCAGTCAGATTCAATTCAAGTCATCTCACCAGCAGTGGCAGTGCCGGTGTTCCATCACACATTCAGAGCCGAATAACCCGAATGATGCGGCACTGGCAATGCCATCTCACCGCGAGTCACCTTGCGAGCTTTGATCTTGTCCTGAATTCTCATCAGGCCTTCCAGCAGAGCCTCCGGTCGCGGAGGACATCCGGGGACATACACATCGACGGGAACGACAAGATCCACGCCCTTGACCACGTGATAACCGTGTTTGAAGTAGGGGCCACCGCCGACCGTACAAGCACCCATTGCGATGACGTACTTCGGATCCGGCATCTGTTCATAAAGACGACGCACGCGACTTGCCATCTTGAAAGTCACAGTGCCAGCCACGATCATCAGGTCAGCCTGACGAGGCGTCGCGCGAAACGCTCCGGCACCGAAACGGTCGAGGTCATACTTGCTGGCACCTGCGGCCATCATTTCAATTGCGCAACATGCAAGACCGAATGTCATCGGCCAGATGCTCGACTGCTGGCCCCAATTCAGAGCCTGCTCCATCGTGGTGGTGATCATGTTTTCTTCAAATCGACCTTCAATCCATGTCATGTCGCTCACGCCTCTTGCCAAAACCGATTATGGAAATCTATAAAGCACTGACTGAACCCCGCAATTGCCACGTCACAGGAAGTGCAGTCCGAACTCTATCAGCATCACTTTGTCTTTCAATCCCCTCTGGAACTTTCCAAACTCTGAACAGCCCCTACCGGCACGTCCATAACCTGAAATTCGCAACAACCATGTCCATCGCGACAGCGGGACAGAAACTGCACCGGAGCCCCCAACACCTGCTCCAAAACCCGCCGCTCCACCTGACAGATCGCTTCGTCCACGTCTGCCAGCATCGGAAATGGGCACGATGTCTCGCGCAGAATTCGCAACCCGCCGGAATGGTCACTCTCCACGTTGAAGCCGCTCGACTTCATTTCATCCGCCAAATGGTCAAGACGATCATCAATCGACTCGCAACCGATCAGTTGCTTGCGAAAGCGTTCCGCCAACGCATTCTGAACACGGCCCATCAATGTCTCACGAACAGCAGAATCTTCGTAGCCTGCAATCGCCTCCCACAGGACTACCGCCAACGCGCGGTAGTTCTCACCCAATTCGTGAAGTCCCTCAGGTGTGACACGGTACAAATGTCGAGGCCTTCCTCTCAACTGCCCCTGCAGCTCAGACTCCACAAACCCTGCGGATTCCAGCCGCGCAATCCGCTGGCGAATTGCGTTTCGAGTTACACCCAACACGTCACAGAGTGTTTGCACATCACCACTTACCGCCTGATGCAGGTGCTCGAGGATCTCACGATCCCTTGCATCCAGTGGTGATGACATTTGAAAAACTCCAGAAAATCAACCGAAACAGGCAGGCTGTTGTCAAAAACACACGTGTCCTGAAATCCCCGAACCAGCCACATAATACGTGGCAAATCAATTTTGGCAATTAACGATGCCAATTATGCCTGAAAGTGGGAGAACAACTTCCTGGGAATTGTCCCGAAATAACTTTCGTACGACGGACATCCTTGTCCGTCGAAACTTTCGCGACGGACAAGGATGTCCGTCGTACAAATCGGGGAACTATTTCGGGACAATTCCCTGGCATCAAATGTTCAGAAAATGCATCATTTCAATCATCGCATTGTGGAGCATTTAGCACACATCGTGGACCGCCTGTTCGGCCCATCGAAAGAAATCCAATTTTCGCAAGTTGATTGGACAGAATTACTTACGTCGCTGTTAGGGCGAAGATTGGCATAACGTCTGTGTTCGGTTCACGATTTGCATTGTGCTTTGAGTCCCCTCTGAGCACGATGTACCGTAGATACCTTGGATTGGAAGTAGGCTGAGATGAGTGCGAGAAAAAGACAACGTCTGACCGTTCGCATCAAGGAAGATTTTGCGATTGTGGCGCTTGACGATATGGAGATTTGGGACGGTGCGGACTTGGCACTCATCCGCGAATCACTCACAAATCTGATCGAGCGGGACGGGTTCAGAGCAATCGGTGTTGATCTCTCGTCAGTGAAGTATATTCCGAGCGGTTTTTTCGGAATGATGTTTGAATGGTACGAGCAGGGTCTCAAAGTCCGCTTGTATAATCCACAGCAGAATGTGGAGCAGATGCTGTGGTTTCGCATGTTTTTCATTGGCGTGGCTGATGGCACCTTTAAACTCAACGATGACGAAATGCGCGGCAATTCGCCAAACGAGCAGGTCGCCTATCATCGGCGCGAATTCATGGCCGACGACGAATCACTTGATGATGACGATGTCGAGTTGCAGACGAATTCAGTCCGCTATGGCGTTCGCGCACAGGTGTGATCGACGCTCAATAAGGTGGAAACAGTCGACGAATTCCGTGGACGAGCAAGACCGCCAAAAAGAAGATATTTCGTAAAAGCACGGCGGGAAAGGTTGTTGCGATTGGCTTTCTGGAAATGCTGTCATTGGCAGTTTCGCCGAGCTGACTTGCCAGACGACGCATCCAGGCAATCGACTGGGGCCATTCGCAGATCGTTGAGATCCATTCCGGCGGGATTCCGGATTCGCCCGTCGCCTTTCCCACAATTCCGCCGACAATTGCCGCAGTCGTATCTGTATCGCCGCCGCAATGTATGACGCACGATATGTGATTCGGTCATCGTTTATGTACCTTATTTTCAATCCATCACGATTGCCGTTACACTGATTGTGTTGAATTCAGGACTGTCGAGGGATCGACGATGTTCTCTCAGCGACAGAAATCATATTCGCGTTCGACGCGACAAATACGAACCACAAAACATTCGTACCATTTTGATCTCCCAAGTTCCTGAGCCGCCCTGTGCTCGGAAACATCGTGCCAGCGACGGATCGCATCGAGATCACGCCAGTATGAAACGGTAATGCCGACGCCGGACATATCACGCACGCTCTCGACGCCTAAATAACCGTCCTGCTCTGCCGCAAGTTCCAGCATGTGATTCGCCATCGCCTCGTAAGACGCCTGATCCCCGTCCTTACGACGAGACGTGAAAACGACAGAGTAGTACGGCGGTGGCGGAGTGCGCGCGATTGATTTGTCGATTGGCATGTGTCGGATCGGACAACGAAATTTCTTAATTCAACGCCAGAAACGGAACAATTGCCCCGGCACGACCAGCGAGCTTACGGATTTCTTCGCCTGTTGCCAAGGAGCTACGCACTGATTGTCATTCAGCCGATGCAGGGGCTGATCGGAGAACGCCAGGAATCACGTTGCAGCGGCAACATCACGCTGGAAGTTCAGGGGCCTGAAGTTGTATCCTGTGATCTCCTGCTGACCGAATCACTTCGGGCAACGGTCTTGTGCCCGGATGTTTGAAATCTTTGATTCCAGTTTCTGAAGAGTCGCTGACTATGAATCTCAATTCCCTGCCTGACCCACGCGCGAATTTGCTTCGTCGGCGATGGTTTCTCAAGGACTGCGGTCTGGGATTGGGAGCTATTGCTGCCGGATCTTTGCTGTCGCAGGATGTCGCAGCTGCGGCGCTGCGCGACGGGGAGTCTTCGAATCCACTCGCTCCCCGGGAACCGCATTTCCCCGGAAAAGCCAAACGTGTAATCTACATGTTCCACGCCGGCGCGCCGAGTCACCTGGAGATGTTCGACAACAAACCGGAACTCACGAAACGAAACGGCCAGTTGCCTCCGGCAGAACTGCTGAAAGGATATCGAGCGGCCTTCATCAATCCGAATTCCGCGCTGCTCGGCCCGAAATTCAAATATGAAAAATACGGCCAGTGCGGGATGGAACTCAGTGAAGTGCTGCCTCATACGGCGAAGCTCGCTGACGACATTTGCCTGATTCGATCGATGCAGACTGACGCCGTGAATCACGCACCTGCTCAAATCATGATGAATACCGGGTCTCAGCAGTTCGGTCGTCCCAGCTTTGGCTCATGGACACTCTATGGTCTGGGCAGCGAATCGTCCGATCTGCCCGGCTTTGTTGTGCTCACCAGTGCCAAAGGAACGAGTGGCGGTGCCAGCAACTATGGCAGTGGTTTTCTGCCGACGATGTACGGCGGAATTCCGTTTCGCAGCAAGGGCGATCCGGTCCTGTATCTGTCCAATCCGGCCGGGATCGATGATGAGGCTCAACGCACGTCCCTCGATTCGCTGAATCGCCTGAATGCGCTGGAGTACCAGGCTGCCGGTGATCCGGAAATTACCGCTCGGATTCAAAGCTACGAAATGGCGTACCGCCTGCAGACGAGTGCTCCGGAGCTCATGAACCTGGGAAGTGAGTCAAAGGAAACTCTGGAGCGATACGGGATTAAAGACCCCAACGAAGCCAACTATGCCCGCAACTGCCTGCTGGCGCGTCGCCTCATTGAACGCGGCGTGCGATTTGTGCAATTGTTCCACGAAGCCTGGGACCAGCATGGCAATCTGACGGCTGGAGTCCGCCAGAATGCGCTCGACACGGATCAGGCCAGTGCGGCTCTGGTTGCCGACCTGAAAGAACGCGG
>CAMAVB010000376.1 GCA_945861465.1 Candidatus Kuenenia stuttgartensis | reverse complement strand
CAGCCCGATGGCCCGTAGATCAAACCGACAGAGAAAGTGTTGTCGGGATCGGGCTCTTCGATGCGAATTTTCCAGAACCGCAAACTGTCGGGCAGACCCTCGCGATCTCTGGGGCCGGGCAGTAGTTCCAGGAAAAAGTCGGCGTCGTGGGCGTCAAAAGACCGCAAGCCCTTCGGAATAATTCTGATGGGCTGGCTGTCCGAAGTCCCTGTGCCGGCCGAAGACGTTATGGGAGTTATGGGAGTTATGGGACTAACTGGCGTTGAATCCGGTGCGGTTGCCTGGGTCTGGGCTGCGACGCCGCCCGGTGTCCGTCCATCCTGGATAACAGCCTGCTCGGTCAGGAAGACTCGCAGGTCGTCTGCCATTTCATACGCAGACGAATAGCGGTCCGATGCTCGCTTGGACAACGCCTTCAGGCAAATCCGCTGAAGTTCCTTCGGCAGCTTTTCGTCATATTGCAGAAGCGGCTTTGGCTCGTAGTTGGTGATTTGTTCCAATAGCTCATCCTGGGTATCGCCTCGGAACGGCTTGCGACCAACGAGCAGCTCGTAGAACACCACACCGAGCGCGAAAATGTCTGACCGTCCATCGACCCGATGGCCTTCTCCACGGGCCTGTTCTGGACTCATGTAGGCAGGGGTTCCAGCGTATCTCGGCCCCTTGCCTCTGTTCTCTTCTCGCAGTGCCAGTCCGAAATCTGCCACGAACGGTTTGCCGCTTTTGTCAAGCAGGAGATTGCCGGGCTTGATATCCCGATGGACAAGCCCCTGTTTGTGAGCGTAGTGCAGGGCTTCAGCAACGGTGCCGACAAGTTCGGCAGCTTCTCGGTACGTCAGTCGGCTCTGCTGGAGCCTTTTGGCGAGGTCAATTCCCTCGATGTACTTTGAGACGACGTAGCAGGGACAATCTTCTGTGCTGCCGACGTCATAGACGGGCACGATACCGGGATAATCGAGATTCGCGACTGTCCGTGCCTCGGCCAGATATGCCTCTGCGTCTTTCGGCTTCGAGATCAGCTTCGCGTGCGGCACTTTCATCGCAACGCGGCGATTCAGTTGTTCGTCGTGGGCCAGATAGACCAGTCCAAAGCCACCTTTGCCGAGCACTCTCTCGATCCGGTATCGCCCGATGCGTTTCGGGTGTTCAAGGGACGTACCGTCCGCCAGGATCGGATTCCCCTGCGGGACCACCGTCGCATCGTTGGAATTTGGGTCGGTCAATTCAGCATCCAATCTGCGAGCAAGTATCGATCGCAAGCAAAGCAATGTGGTTGATTGTAGTAGCAAGAGGACCGGAAAGTCTCGCGCTGCCGCCGTTGGAATTATGAGAAAGTGATTTTGTTCCACCAGAGAAGCCAAGCCGTTTTGTCAACCATGAATTACCAGAATGCCTTTTTGGGACTGACCGTAATTGTCGAGAAACATCGGACTTCCTGGCGAAAAGCTCATTGCAGAAAACAACGGCGGGGTTGTGCGGAAAATCCGCCGGGGTGACAGAATTTGAATCTCAATGATCGAATACTGCCCCCTCAAACAGCTTCTCGCTTCGACGCACCGGTCCGACCAACCGAAGCGAAGACAGTTTGCTTTCCCAGGTCGGCTGAAGTGCATCAAGCGGCGCTGTCAAAGCGACTACAGTCACGAATTCGCTTGGCTCGGAGTGATCATGTCCTGAGCCCACGATGGCTCCATGCCGAACTCACTCAGGTGCGCATGTAAGCACCAGTGCAGAAGCTTTCTAGTTTAACGGCGAGCCGTAGGCGTAGGCGGAAGCACGCTGGATTCGCCTACGCCTACGGCTCGCCGTTAAACGATTTGTGCCAACGTACTTATGCACCAGTGCTTACTCCGGACGCAAGCCGTTTCTGGCGGCACACAGTTCTCTACCAAATTGCGGAAGGATTTGATGTCACGAAACCTGGGGAGATGGGGTACACAGAAGCAGATTCACTCATGCTGTTAGCACGCTCGCTTCCGCTAATCGAACGGCGCTTCCAAAGCTCCGCTGCGTCACATCAGTCAGCATCCAATCGAGATTCCAGGCGAATGAACGTTGATTATGGCTGGACTTGCCTGCCGACGACACTCGCTGCCATTTTTCCCTGAGTTGAATCGGGATCTCGCAGCACGATGCGCCGCAGATGCAGTTTTGCTCGCTCATCACCGCTGCGGGCAAGCTGAATTGCCTCTTCAAAAGCCTGCTCCAGGTACTTTGTGATCTTCGGCAACACTGGAATGTTGTGTGGTTTCCAGTAGTACTGAAATTCGTCGCTGCTCCAGTCGGCGTAAACATCTGCCCATGACAACTTGCTCATGGAACTCAAATGCGGATTCAGCATATGCTCCGCAATCGGATCACCCACGCGCTGGTAACGATTGTCGAGAGAAATTCTCAGGCGATCTTCAGTGACATTGGGCAGTGCTTTATGAATGGTCAATGCCGGAAAGATCAGCGTGTCCCCGACTTCGTAGTCTGTTGTCTGCCACTCGTCGGCGAGCTCGCCATGGGCTGCGGGATCCACATGCAGACTTCCTGCGCCCAATGAAAAGTGATGATCGAGGACGCGGTTCACCTGATGCGACCCACGCAACACCGCCAGCCCACCAAGTTCCCGTGGGCAGTCGCCGACGGGACTCCAGCAGGTCAGGTTGTCCCATGTTCCCTGAAAATGCACGAAGTCCTGATGGATGGGTGTCGTGTGTTCGGTGAACTTTGGGAACCACAGTCGAGCAATCTTCTGAGGCTGCGGAATCATCGGAACGCCCCGGATCCGCTCCAGCAGGTCAAGAACTTCACGGCAGTGCGCGATTTCGTGGAATGACTGAAGCCTGTACACCTGATGATAAACGTCGGTGTATTCTGGATCGCCTTCGGTGCTGCGAGCTGCAGCCTTGGCAATTCCATCGACAGGATCTGTGCCCTCGACAAGCCACCCGCCTGCGTGCATCACCGTCAGCATTTCGCGTCGCAGGTTCAGAAGTCGCAGAGGGTCCAGCAAGCGACGAAAGAACAGATATCCGTCATCTGCCAGTCGCCAGTCGCCGCCGCAGTTCTTCAACGTTGTCCCGCGCATCATTGGAAGTCCGAAGTTCTGATAAACGGGCTGTTGACATAGGAGGTGGCCAATGCGCGAGTTCGCTCGGAATCAGATTTTGCTGTTTGTTGGTTTTCGCTGTGCTTCTTGTGATTCACCGCGAAGCGGTTTAAGAAATTAGCCGGTGGTAAGCAAAGCGCCACCACCGGTCAGTGCATAGAATTGGGCTCGCACCCTGACAAGGGTGCCAGATTCGTTGCTTCTGGCATCCCTTCAGGATGCGGATGTCCGTGTTTCATTGACCGGTGGTGCGCCTGTCGGCGACCACCGGCTAATTTCTGGCATCCTATCAGGATGAATCGCAGTCACATCGACTTGAGTGTGCCGCACACTTCATTTGTCGTCGAGTTGAAAAAATGTGCCGTCAAGGTCACGCCGGAAGTAAGGACCAACAACGCGACTGATCGCTCAATTGCTTTTCTCTTCAACCTGTTCCTGTGGCACCAGGCCGTTGGCCAGCAAGCGTCCGAAGATCTTGACAAAACCTTCTTCGAGACGGATGCGGACTCGAGCCCCCGTTTCGGTCAGGCGTGAATCCATTTCGATACGGTCGTCGCCTTCGGCCAGAGTTTCGCGGAAAATTTCACCCCCGCGCTCTCTACGACGCGCTTGAGCGGCTCGCCGCGCGGCACGGGCGTCATCGCCGCCGCTGCCACTTCCGGCACCGGCTCGTGGGGCTCCATCGACCGGGGCAATTGGTGTTGGAACAACGGATAATTTTGTCGCGGCTTCTGCACCCGCCGCCTGCTCTTTTTCTTGGCGTGCTTTTTTGCCGGCGGTATCAGCGATCGTGGCCATTTCAACCAGTTGATTGACGTTCACAATGATCCGAAAATTTGGTGGCGTGCGGAATTCCTGTGGCGACTGATTGGACTCTTCCAGCTGATCCATCACACCCTTGAGCGTGTTGTAAGACTCTTCACCGCCAAGGACTGCCCACACCGAACGAGCGCCGACGCCGACGGTCAGACCGATATCCTTGCCGAAGACTTCAACGGCTTCCACTGGCTGCTGTGCAAAAATCAACCGATGAAACGTAATTCCCTGATGCTCGCCTGATCCGATCTGCAGCGTCCCCGCCTGCTTGATTTCTTCAACATCTTTCAAGCGTGTCATGGCATCCAGCAGCCCGGCACCCATGGCATCGCCTTCTTCGACACGGGAGGCTCCCACGATCGCCAGCTTGCCGGAGGAATCTCGATAAAACTGGGCGAACACATCGACATGTCCGACTTCCAGACTCTTTTGAATGGCGGAGAGCCCTTTTCCGATCGGACTGTTTTCATCCGGTGTCGCACCGAGTTTATTTTCTTCGATGAGTCGTGTGACTTCCATACGGATGCCGTCCATCATTTCGATGTAGGCTTCCTTGTCCCGGTCGGCCATCATGGATGACATTGAAAGGGACACAGCCGCGTTTTCGTCCAGAAGCGGAATGAAATAGCTTGGCCGCTCTGTCGACTGCAGGATTTCCTTCAGCAGTTTTGTGCCTTCCAGAGCATCGATCACGAAATCGATGTTCACAGCATGTTCTTCCTGCACAACATCCACGCCAATCGTGAGCTTTTGACAATCCATGATGAATGTATTCAATGCGTCGAGTGCGCGGGCACCTTCGGTCTTGCGGATGCGATACGCACCTTCGGGTTCACCGTCGCGCTGTTGCAATTGTGTCGAAATTCCGGACGTGATGACGCTCATCAGCAACGTACGTGTCGCGACTGGCAGCGACTCGACGTCCAGACTCACGGACACATCAAATTGCTGTGCCTGGCTGGCCAGCAGTTGAGCAGGATTCGGAAGTTTTCGGTCCAGTGCCTCTTCGGGAGGATCGTTGCCCAACGGCATGAATGCGTAGCCGTCGCGAAGCAGAATTGGGTATGTACGGTTCGGAGCAATGACCTCATATCGGCCCTCCTCACTGGTTTTGCTGATTACGACCGGAGCTTTCTCCACCAACTTTGTCGCGGCTTCCACCGAATCGACTGGGACAAAGCCGATGAATTCCGGAAGTGGTGGAAATGCCACCGGCAAGTAGACCATCACGCCAAATGGCTTTTCGCGATTGAAACCTTCCAGATCGTTCAACGATCCGGACAGCCAGTCTTCCACAACCTTGAAGGCATCAGGCGTTCCCGCTGCGTCAAAAATATAGCGGGCTTCTTCTACAAAACGGTCGGCACTGGCAAACGTGACTGTCGCGAGCGGACGAGTCCCCTCTTCGATCAGCGTGAACCCTTTCTCTTCCTTTTTCTCATCGGATACTGTTTGACCGTGGACCGTCGGAACAAAACAAATCCCTGCAATCGCGAGCGAAAGCAGAATTCGCCCGCAAAAACCGACAATACGTCCTTGAGGATGCCTCGAAGGGAAATGCATAGGTAAACCTGTGTTGAAAAAGTAGATTTGGCGGACGGATGTTCTGTATATGGAACGACATACTGTCCGTAAATTCGCTGCTGGTCGGGAATTCTCGGCCTGGAAATAGACAAACTCCCGCCTGAGCGAAAGGATTCGAGCTGGAGGATACGAACCGCGAGGTTTCCGTAATTTCAGACTGGCTACTTTGCTGCTTCGGGAGTCATTGCTCGCGGTCTGTCATAAACCAACAGTTTTTCGCGTATTCACACCTCCGACCCACCCCCTTCGTGCAACGCCATGTGTCATTCTGATCAATGAAACCATTGGATGGAAACAACCCACGTGATTTCTCAAAATGTGATTCAGTCCCGGAGGGACGACAGGAATTGCGACTGGGTTGTCTCATGCCGTTCTTTCAGGACTGAGAATCACCTGTGTTTCTCGAACCACGCGCTCACCCCCGTGGCTCCTACCTGCCGCCACATTCGTGGCTCAAAGGGGTGACTGCCAAATGTCTGGCACTGTTGCCTGGCCTCGATTTGCCTGGCGGTCGCGATTTTGGTCGCCGCGATTGGCGCAGGTGCAGCAATCGGCGAGCCGCTGGGCGTCAGCCCTCGGTGTGCTGCGACTCCGATCGCAGCGGTTTGAGATGTTGTAGTCTGCCCCGAACTGCTGCCAG
>CAMAVB010000375.1 GCA_945861465.1 Candidatus Kuenenia stuttgartensis | reverse complement strand
AATGCGCTGTCATCGCGACGACGGGAATTCGCTTTCCGCTCACCTTTTCCAGATCGCGGATCGCCTTCGTGGCTTGAATACCATTCAGAATCGGCATCTGAACATCCATCAAAATGACGTCAAAGCGTTCACGTTCAAAGAGATCAATTACTTCGCGACCGTTGTAGGCGACAGCATCAATATTGATGCTCCCGTTTCGTCGTTTGCCGAATGGAGCTCACGAAGAAACTCAATTCCGTCCTTATTTGGCATTAAAGCATCAATGATCAGCAGTTGGAATCCTTCTCCCGAAGCAGTTGCTGCCTGCATCTGTTGCGCGGCAGTTTCCATTGTTTGTTTCCGGCGTGGACATTTTTTGCCCGTTAACGTGTACGACCGACAAGCTCAACGGGCTCGCGCGGCTGTCGACTCGCACAAACTCTCAGTTACTGGCGTGATGTGAAGAAGGCAATTCAGTTCATGCAGAGTTTCAGTCAGGACGGCAGCAGGAAGTGCAACGACCTGGTTCTAGCCGTCTTCCACCCTGGATTTACTCATCGAGTGCAAGAAACGGATCTGTTTGCGAGGTATCGAATGAATCTGAATTGCGGTATTGATCAACGCCATTGACAGCGAGTCTCTCTGGCGTGCGAAGAGAGCAGTATTCCATGGACTGAGAGTCACTGCTTGACATCTCGTAACAAATCCATCCTGGCGGCCGAAAAGGCGCTGCGCAACCACAACCGAGCAGACAGCAGACTCCCAGCCTGAATAACATCTTTTGAATGAGCGTTGATTTCATTTCAGACCTCCCTGACTGAATTAAGGTTTTCGTTTGTCAGACTGTCTTCAGCACATTCTGTACCGAAGGTTGCAGGACCGTGCTTGACCTGCAACCTGGGTTTGAGTTCAAATTCATTGAGTCATGTCGGGCCGTCTTGATGCCTCACTGGACAATCCGGTCGCTCAGCGACCGGTGGTGCTGTTTTCCGGGCGAATTGTGAAGCCGCAATTCGTCAGACCCGTCCGCGAATATCCCTGTGGCACGATTTGTGTGGTCTGAATTGTCGAATGCTGAGAGCATTGGTCTGACAATCTGCGGCTTAAACTTAGAAGCGAGAACAAGACCGTCGTGCTGACAGTCACCGGACGATTCGTGGCCGGTAACTCCCTGAGGTGCTTCTGGCCTCGGAGTGTCCGGCGACTGTTTTGTTGGGCGTTCTTCAGGGGAAGCAGTCATCATGATCATGGCGTCGAATTCACAGGAATCCTTTCAGACTCGCGGGTTGCATCCGGAGACGGTATTGCACCTGCAGCGGCTGGTCCTGCCGAATATTGATAGCAGGGATGCGTATCGAGCTTCGGCGAGTCTAACGAAAGATGTTGGCCTGATTGCCCTTGCCGAACACACGGCGCTGATCATTCTTCAACGGAAACGGTGGTGCCCAGCGAGATTTGAAACAGGTTCACTCGATCGCGGATCTTGCCGCGGGTGATGCCCAGAATCTCAGATGCCTTGGTTTGATTTCCCTCAGTCGCTTGAAGCACACGAGTGATCAGGTATCGCTCCATTTGCTCTAACGTCTCTGCATAGAGATTTCTCGATTCTGCTGCGAGGCGGCGATTCACAAACGGTGCCACGTCAGACGGAACGCCGGTCGCATCATCGACAGGTGCCGGCTCGGGCGTCTCCGGCCTCGAAGCGTTTGTCACCTCCAAAGGCAGGAACGACGGCACGATGACAGGTCCCGTCGCGTTAAGCAGTGATTGTCGCACAATACTCTGCATTTCACGCACATTTCCCGGCCAGGAATATGCTTTCAGCATTTCAAGGGCCTCCGGGGAGATGCCCTCGCAATCATGCCGATTCATCTCCTTCGCGCAGACTCGCAGGTAGTACTCGAGCAGTAGCGACACATCGTCGCCACGGTTCCGCAGTGGCGGCAGAGTGATGGTAATCCCGTTCAATCGATAAAACAGATCTTGGCGAAACTCGCCGTCGATAACCATCTGGTCAAGGTCCAGATTCGTGGCTGTGATAATTCGAACATCGGTTTTGATCGTCTTGTTTCCGCCGACGCGTTCGAATTCCTGCTGTTGCAACAGACGCAGCACCTTGCCCTGCACAAGCGGCGACATGTCACCAATTTCGTCAAGAAAGATCGTGCCTCCGTTACAGGCCTCGAATTTTCCGATGCGTTGTTTGTCGGCACCTGTGAACGAGCCTTTCTCGTGTCCAAAGAGTTCACTTTCCAGCAACGCATCGGGCAACGCCGCGCAGTTTACTGCCATGAAACACTCACCTGACCGGGCACTGTTCTGATAAAGTGCGCGGGCGACAAGTTCCTTGCCCGTGCCGCTTTCTCCCCGGATCAACACCGCAACATTCTGCGCCGCCACTCGCCCGATCGATTTGAAGACGTCCAGCATCGCCGGACTTCGACCCACGAACGACTCTGTATCCGGGAATTCACCATCGCTCATGTGCATCGCGACGGGAGTATTCATCATCCGACGCGTTTCAATGGCCTTTTCAACAAGTTCATTGAGCGCCGGAAGATCAAGTGGCTTTGTAACGTAGTCGAATCCGCCCAGTTGCATGGCTCTGATCGCCGTGGAACTGTCACTTCCGGCCGTGATGAAAATGATCGGCAACTTCCGATCGATGTCGCGAATCTTCTGAAAGACGTCCAGCCCGGATGTTCCAGGCAGCATGATGTCCAGCAGTACAACATCGGGTGATTCTTTACGAATGGCATTCAGGCCATCGTCGGCTCGTGAGACTGTTGACACCACCAGATCAATTTTCTCCAGCGACCTGCGAATCATTTCGCAGACACTTCGGTCGTCATCAATCACGACAACGTTTGGCATCAGATTTTTCATTTTTTAAAGGCAATGGAATCCCCTGACATCGCCGAATCCGGGCATGGCCGTTTGGTGACGATCAAGTGGTGGTGAATGAAGTTTATCGAACGATCACGCCTGGGCAATCCAAACCACAGAGCCGCCCGCTGAACGGAACGATATTCCGCCAATGCGAGCGACAATCGCTCACCAGAATGTTTGGATTCCATAAAAACTCACCATTTCGTGGCGATTCCGAAATGGCATGAAGATTGCATTTGTCCCCGCCTGTCTTCGTCACGCCAATCTAGTCCGGCAGCAGGTGTCTTTGCTGGTTGTGGTGCGGATGATCGTTAAACCCTAAGTCAGGTCTGCGCAAACTGCCAATTCCGGAACTGAATCTCGGGAGAATCACAACGCATGAGCCATCGAACGCCTTGAGGGAAGAAGTGATACTTCAGTTTCGCCATAGGAGTCAGTGATGATCAAATCAGCGTTGTCAGTTTTGTTGCTGGGAATGTCAGTGTCAATCGCCGTCGGCCAGGAAAGAACAACTGACTCATCAGGATTACAGTTCGGAGAACTCGTCCCCGCTCAGTGGATGATGCATCGAGAGATCGTTGATGAGACCGGAGTCAACGTAGGGATCGTTGATGATGTTATCCTGGATGTTGACAATGGCCGAGTTGCCTTCCTGATCATCAAACGCAGCAAACCCCCGGCCGATCACAGCGACGTCAAGGACGTCGCCTTCGAACAATTCCTTGTTGTGCCATCCGTGCTCGATGAGTCGAGAAGTGACCAGCCACTCAAACTTTCGATCCTGTTGAAACGTGTTCAGGAAAGTTCAACTACGATGGGACGGAAGCCGTTGACGTCTTTTGGACAGGCGGAATTAGCTGAAATCTACAAGCACTATGAAGCAGAACTCTATTGGAAATCCCCGAAAGGCGTCGAAGCGTTGCCATCGCTGATGTCTGCAGACGATTTGGACGGAAAACTCATCCGCGATGCTGATCGGATTAAGTTGGGTCGGATTGAAGAAGTACTGCTATCCCCTGAGAAACACTGGTCAATCGCATTCCTTGCATTGTCGCAATTTAAAGATCACAAGAGCGGGGATGACCGTGTTGCTGTTCCGCTGTCGGCATTTGCCCGAAGATCAACAGCAACAACATGGCTGCTTGATGTTCCAAAAGAAGCCAAACTTCTGGGAACGACATTCATTGCAGGCAATTGGCCACACGAGATCGATGGTGGATGGATCGAGTTCACTCACGTGAAATACGGTGCCTCCGCAGAAGGTGGCATTCAGAATCTCGATGGCCAAAATGCTCACTCGGCCAATTAGCTCAAGGGGCAGTGTTTGACGTTTCCGAGTCAGTTGATGGTTCCAATTCTCGCTTGCGGAAGCCGTCGCGTCACTCATTCATAGACAAGAGTTTGGCGATGTGCGGCGAGCGCCAGAAGCCAGTTCTGAATTCGTCGTAGCTGAGGCTGGTGCGGCTGACTTAACATGCAGACTTGAGCGGCCCGAACGGACGCCCGACTCACGTGACTCATGCCAACGCATCAACCGCGTTCCAGAGGCCGCACGCGCAGACATCAAATTCCGCCTTCAACCACCGATTTTTGCGATCCTCGGTATCTCAAATCGATCAAATCTCCCCGCCAAAACCAATCTCATTCCCATTCCGGTTCCGACCTTTGTTAATCTACGCCAAACAAGCCGACCCAACGCCGACCAGCGGGAATTGCTGTTATCTTCTGAATGGTCCTAAAATGAAAAAAGCTCCAGCCACTTTCGTGTCTGGAGCGATCTGTGCGTTCAAATTCGCTGAGATCAGCTTCGATTAAAGCTGGTCTGCCATCGCCTGTGCTTTCGCCTTGATTTCGTCTGGATCTTCAAGTCCCTCAAGTGCGGTGAGTTCCTCAAGCAGTAATGAGGCTTTTGCTGCATCCGTGGCATTCAATGCTTCCAGACCGTCACGGATCATTGATGCCCCACTCCCTAGCTCCCCGGAATTGGCCACGTCCATGAGCATTGCCTTCACGGGCGAAGGTGGCGGAGGCGTCACCGATGCTTCCGGGATGTTGGCACCGCCGCCGCATCCGGTCACAGCTGCCAGAAGTAGAACCGCACAGCCGAAGAATAGGTTTCGCGAAACGATCATCAGAACTCTCCAATTACTTCGCGACCACCAATTGAACCGACGTTTTGCCATGTGACAAGGTCGATGTTCTCGGAAACAAACCGAGATGAACCGTCAGCCAATGTCACCTGAACACCGCCGACGTGCCGACTTCGTGCGGGGAAAGCGCCCTGTGAATCCATCCAGCCACACCCTACACAGGGCCGACAGGTTGGGAACCTCCAGTTGGGTGGGACCATTGTGTTGAACAGGGTCTGCGCGGGCATTACAACGGCCCATTCGCGTCCACCGTGGCTATGATGATTTGCATTTCCCGCCAGACAGGCTGCACCGTAGACATCCAGTTCAGCCTGCGTTGGTTTTGTCAGGTTTGTTCCCGTCCATGTGATGCCTCGGACTACGTCTCCAGGACGATATGAAGTATTGTTATTGTCGCCAATCAGATGCTCTCCGAATGCAATTGTGTTTGATGTCCCGTCCGTGATATCACGCATTCTTACCGTGACATCGAAGCTGAAGACACCGTCTCGGAGGCCGATCGGGCTGACGTATTGTCCCAGTGATGGTCCCATGCAGCCTGGATAGCTGTTGTTGCCGCGATCAGCGGAACCTGGATACGGTGTATCGGATGGGCACAGATAAGCGGCAATCGTAGTTCTGCGAGGAATCGTATTTTGGGGTGCTGCGTCGAACCCGCTCAACTGCTGGAGAAGAATTATCTGCAGAGTGCGGATCCGGAACGCGGTCGATTTCGCGCCTCCCTGTTGACGGCGTTCAAGCGATTGCTATCGAAGGAACGCGAGTACGATCACACTCTGAAACGAGGCGGAGGATTGAGTCTGCTTTCACTGGATCTGGAGCGAGCGGAGTCACAGTGCCGGATTGACCACGACGTGGCCATCCAGACTCACTGTCCCGCCCAGAATCCTGTCTCCGGGGATGCGCCCCCAATGGCGTACTTTCACCCGTGAAAACCTGCTCGTCCACAGTCGTCTCGCCGTCTATCAGAATCGCATCGGTCGGGAATCGCTCACCTGCCCGTATCTGCAATCGATCGCCCGCCACGATGTCAACACATGCGATTTCAGCGACATCGGCGTCAGTGACACGCTGCGCCTTCGATGGCAACAGGTCCGCGAGCTGATCAAGCGCTTCTATGGCTTTTTGTTTTCCCGTGGCTTCAAACCAGCG
>CAMAVB010000374.1 GCA_945861465.1 Candidatus Kuenenia stuttgartensis | reverse complement strand
ATTTCAAATTTCAAATTTCAAATTTCAAATTTCAAATCTCAAATCTCAAATCTCAAATCTCAAATCTCAAATCTCAAATCTCAAATCTCAAATCTCAAATCTCAAATCTCAAATTGAACAATCGCGGCCCGCTGGGCACGCGGTTAAACGAGCCAACCGCGTGCAGTATAATGCGTTCCGGCGTTAGCGTCTGGTTTCCTGACGAACCGTCTGGCACCCAATGGCAATTGCGATAGTTTCAAAGTAGCAGGCACACTCCGTGTGCCGTACTTAGGCGAGCGGCAGAAATGAATCTACCGGTACGACGGACTTCCAGTCCGCCGCATGGTGCTACTCGACGGACTGGAAGTCCGTCGTACAAATTGCGGATGGTAAGTTCTATCCTGCCGTCCTTAGTGTTCAATGAGCATCGTGGAACGCGCATTAAGATTCCACTCGGCGGAAAACAAAAACGTGACGAAGGGTCTAAATGTCGTAGCGACTTCGACCTGGACTGGACTTCCTAATTTGTTTGTCGTATCTGGCCAGGCAATCGTCACCGTTGTTTGCTCGGGAATAACACCGCCCGTCGAGGGTCTGAGGGCATTTGAGATCGGATCATTAGCGGACAAAAGTGCCGTATGAGTACTTCCGAGAACCTGTGGATCCCATCTCCTCTGCTGCGTCGTCAACTCGCCCCGCACAATTGCCAGCCTTGCCCCTTGTCGAGCCGCGTGAGAAACAATATGGTACCGAAAGATGACCAGTGACATCTCCACCATTCCAAACACGACGGTCAAGAAGACCATCGTGATGATTGCAAACTCGACTGTCGTGACCCCCTCACGTTCCTGTGTTGAGCTGGATTGACGGTGCCTCGTGTCTGATCGAAGAGCCTTCATGGGCTAATTTACTCCTCGAAAAACAGTCGTTCTCGCCAGAACGACATTTTGCGGCAACAATGGCCATGGGATGATGCTTCTGAATGGGACGGATACGGTGACCGAGACAGTTATTCTGGTCGCGGCATAAGTCCCGGCTATCGTCGGGGCAGGAATAGTCGTGGTCACATCATTCGCCACCAACCCCGTAGCGGGCAGAGTCTGGCTCAACTCCGCGAGCACGGTCGCTCGAACCAATTCTTGCCAATTGGACAGCGTCGCATTGGTCGTCGGGTGAATGGCTGCAAATCCTGCCCCGGCGCGCGAAGCATTCGTGACGGCGATATAGGAATGGGCAAATCTCCCGAAATCTACTGTCCCCAGAATCAGGGTGATAATAGCTGGCAATAAAAACGCAAATTCCAACGCCGCCGTACCATCACGCCGACCGCAGGTCCTGGGAGTAATTCTGCTGCATCTTGGTTCCTGCCGCATTGCGAAAACTCTCCTGATAATGACGACTCCGATGGTCCGCGCGAACGTGACGGTATGAGATACAATGCATTCCAGAAGTTCAAGGCGAAAACACTTCGGATCAGAGAATTGAAGAAATTTAATTAGACTCCATGGGGTCATATTTTAGGTTTTGTGAGCGGCTTGCGGCTCACTCAACAACACGTCCCATAGTCCTGGCCGCGCGGAGTATAAGACATCCGTTATCTCGCCATGATGTCTCAGATTTCAATCTCATGTACAGACACATCCCCGTCCATGAGAGGATACCCGCAACTGCAGAATCGCGGCGAACATCGAGTCCGCGATAATTGCACAAATCCGGTCTCCAACAATTTACAAATCGGGTCGGCTATCGTAAACACTACTGCGATGTCCGCACTTGCAAGGAAGGCAAAACTCAGCGGACGATTTCTGAAATTGGAGACGCACAATGAATGTCAACGTGTTGTTGGTGTCGAAGGATCGCGAGTTCGCTGCGACCGTGCAAACGTGCGTCAAAGAGATGCCCTCCCTCACCGTGGAAGTAGTCCCCACGCTGGAAGTCGCCGTAGTTCACATGGCACGGCAGGATTTCGGTATTGCCGTCGTGCATGTTCAGTCTCGCGAGGGCGCGACACAGCTGCAAAGAACGTTTAGCGATCGCCAGAACACGACCCTGGCCGTTCCAGTCCTCGCGGTCATTGATGACGGCCTTGGAGGTCAATTGACGCTGGAGTTGATGAAGGATGGTCAGTTCGAGTGCCTGACACGTCCATTGGACCTGGGTCGTTTGGCGTTTCTGATCGATTCACTGACGTTCAAAAGAAGAGCAGGCTGGATGCCGGGATTCACGCTCGCGAATCAGCCACGCAACGGTGCTGCCGCCGTGTTCCCGCGTGCGGAAACGGAACCTAAGGACACATTCCTGTATTCATCGGCGTCCATGAAGCGATTGGTGGCACAAGTTCGAAAGATCGCGGATCGACAGAACACCATCATCATTACTGGTGAGACTGGCACCGGAAAAACCCATCTCGCTCGATTCATCCACAACAATTCCTGTCGGCGTCAGGGGAAAATGGTGCATGTCGATTGTGGTTCCGTGCCTGAGAACCTGATTGAGGGGGAGTTGTTTGGATATCGCAAAGGAGCATTCACCGGGGCGTCCCAGAATTATGAGGGAAAGTGCGCTGCAGCTGCCGGGGGCACACTCTTTCTCGACGAGATCGATGCTCTTTCTCCGGCCATGCAGTGTCGACTTCTCCGCCTGACCGACGAACACGTTTATTCATCGATTGGAATTGTCGAGGAAAAGAAGCTGGATGCGCGCATCATTGTCGGCACGAATCGCAATCTGGAACACGAAGTGGCGGCTGGTAAATTCCGGCAGGACTTGTATTTTCGCCTCAGTGTCTTCGAACTGCAGATTCCTCCGCTTCGGGAACGTCTCGACGAAATTCGTCTCCTGACAGCACATATCATCGCGTCGGTGGCCGCCGTTGATGGCACAGAGATTCCGGTGATTGAAGAAGATGCATGGCAGGCACTGGAATCATATCATTGGCCGGGAAATGTGCGTGAACTGAGAAATTCAGTGGAACGATTCATGGCATTTTGCCGGAATGGCGTCGTGCAGCTGGAAGATTTGTCGCCCTCAATTCTGCGACATTCCAAACGGGACCTCCTGGGCGTTGCAGGCGAGGCCACAGCTGGCTTTTCGTTGAACAGCCAACCAGGAGCATCGACTCCTTGCGGCTCGCAGCCCTCAGCTTCTGGCTCCTGGATTCGCAGACTCTCGCCTCAGATTACGGAGTTGCGGCTGAGTCGTGATCTCGGTGAAGCGACGAAAATCAAAGAAGTTCTACGGGCTGTGGGAAACAACCGCACCCGAGCATCGCAAGTCCTGGGAATCAGTCGCGAAGCCCTCTACAAAAAACTGCGCAAGTACGACCTGCTCAATTTTACCTGATCAGAATCACGATTCCGGAAATCACTGACCGTTGTCGCCAGGCAACGCCGAAGCGCGACGCCGTGAAGGATTTTTCATCGTGTTTTCTTGGCGCGGGCTTCGCCCGCAACCCAATTAGGACCGGCGCAGAAATAACTGTTGTCTTCTGGACGTGGGGTACGTTTATAACGTGCCCGGCACGATGGAATCGTGCCCCACTTATTTCTGTCTCAGTCCTAAGGACTGGCGCACCAATAAGTGTCCCCTCGTGGCGGATGCTGCCAGCATCCGAACCGACGCTGGCAGCGTGGGCCACGACAGTTATGTCTGCGCAGGTCCTAAGCGGCACGGCAGCTCAGTGACGGCAGCTCAGTGGCTTTCACCGTGAAACTGACTTCATGTGGCAGGAGGATTCAAAAGCGACGGAAGCGGACGGGCGCGTGATTGCTCGGAGGGCTGACGCCCAACCGCTCGCCTTTGGCGAGCGGCAGGGCGTCAGCCCTCCGAGCAAATCCGCTGGTGGATAACTGGGGCCGGCACGCAACGCTGCCACGAAAACTGTTTTTGGGGTTCTTAAAGTGAGTGTTGAACATGGCATTACGTTTCATTCCTGGCTCTATGCTGTGTAACATCCACTGACACATTGCCTGCGTCGCTTCGTCTTACCGCCCTTCGAACGAAAGTTTCCCGCCATGAGATTCTGGACAACTGCGAACCTGATTCCATTGATAGTGATCCTCGCACTAGCTGCCATGCAACCGATCGCCGACGCTGGTGACAAAGTGGAATTTTCCCGAGCGGATTCAACACTGAACATCACGATCGACGGCCAGCCGTTCGCGACGTATAACTTTTCGCACGATCTGCCGAAACCCTTTCTGCTTCCGTTGCGGACGCCGTCGGGCGTCGTGGTGAATCGGGACCTCGGAGACACGTCCGACGCGGATCATCCGCATCACAAGGGTGTCTGGAATTCTGTGGACGAAATTAACGGGATCAAGTTCTGGAAAGAAGACGGACCGATTCGCAACATTTCCATCCGCGTGATTCAGTCCGGTGGACCGATTGGAATCTTTGAAGCGATCAATCAGTGGCAACATCCCGAAACCGGAGAACCGCAGCTCACGGAAACGGCTGTTGTCACCATTCACGCCAATCGATTGCTGGTGTACGACATGCTCTTCACCGCATCGCATGTCGCCGCTGATTTCGAAGACACCAAGGAAGGCATGTTTGGCATTCGTGTCGCACCATCCATGAAGGAGAAAAACGGCGGTCATGTCGTGGCGAGTGACGGCTCTGAGACGACTCAGAACTGCTGGGGCAAGCCGTTTCCGTGGATCGACTATTACGGAACGGTCGATGGCAAAACGGTCGGAGTGGCCATCATGGACCATCCATCCAACTTCCGTCCGTCTCGATACCACGTGCGTGACTACGGATTGTTCTCGATCAGTCCGTTCGGCAACCATGCCTACACGAACGGCGTCGAAGTGGCCGCCCCCGTGCATCTGAAGAAAAACGAATCGCTCCGACTACGATACGGGATGTACTTCCACGATGGCGACACCAAAGCAGGCAACGTCGCAGCCGCCTGGGATCAGTTTGTCAGCAGCACGGGGGGCAAATAAAGTAGGGTGTGACCAGCGAGCGAATGCGAGCGCCGGCACACCGATGAGCGTCCTCACATGAAACACCGCCATGTGGCCAAGGGCTTGGACTGCGAACGGTCTGCATAAAACGATGGACGCGAAAACCTCTGGGCCACGCTGCACTTGTCCAACCTCACGATCGGGGTTGGACTTTGCTCAGCAAAAGATTAGAGTCTTGCTTTTCCGGGAAGAATTCAGGCGACGCGACCGATTCCATTGTTCTTCTTGTGAATTTTGTCGCCAGCAAACCACCCGACTCACAAATAAATCCTGAACGAATCGAGCTGGCCACAAAAATTCACAAGAGACACAAACGTAGGCACAGGGCGAACGTGGCGGACTGGAATTGAAAACACCCCGAAATCCACAGGACCGCCGCAAATATGTAAGGCACCAGGAATCGTGCCTTGCGATGCCCGGTGTTGCTGATGGAGAATATGTTTTCGTTCAGGATTTAAACGAAGAAATCTGGATATTGCCAGATGGACCGCATAGACATCCGAAAGTTCTGGGACAGGCCTTGCCTGCTTTGTATGCTGGGACGCTGAGGATTGCCGGGGACACGATTGTCGAGCTCACAAATCTCTCGGGAACTTTTCGATGTGATGATGACGAGGGACTGATTGAGGTTGCCGAGTGGCTCTTGAATCGTGGATGGAAATTCGCAAGGGACGCCATTCGATTCTTCCCATTCGATGGCGGACGCCCTTACATCATTTCGTTTTGAATAGCCGGTTCGGAGTCTATATGCGAATCCTCATACTCGAAGACAACGCCGATCGACGGACAGCAATGCTGGAGCATATCGCCGATTGCCTGCCCATGTTTGGGGTGACATTCTTCGAGACGTCCGAATCCATGATCAACGCCCTCAAGTCGGCGAAATGGGACGAGATCGCATTGATCTCACTGGACAACGACCTGGACCCGATCCAAATCAATGGTCGTGCGACCGATGCTGGCGACGGACTTGCGGTCGCTCGTTTTCTCGTGGAACTCAAGTCGATGCCTGTCACTTCGCAGGTCACCATGCCGCCTTTGATTATCCACACGACAAATGAACCCGCAGCAATCCAGATGCAGCACTTGTTCTCTGTCGCCAGGTGGCGGTTTGAAAGAGTCACGCCTTACGATGGAGAATCGTGGATCGGTGAAGTCTGGATCCAGAAAATACGAGCCACGATCATTGAAAACGTGTCCGATCGCAGAACGGTTACTGCAGGATGCATTAAACATGGG
>CAMAVB010000373.1 GCA_945861465.1 Candidatus Kuenenia stuttgartensis | reverse complement strand
AGGCCGTAGTAGATCATCGCGGTTTCGCCCTCGTAACCGCCTTCTTTGAGGACTCGGGCAGAAGGAATGTAGGCCATCACATCGTTGCAATAGCCACCGATCCAGTTGGTTGTGCCTGGCAGTTCACTTTTCAAGCGCAATGCATAATCGACCACGACTTCTCCACCCAGTGCCGTGATCTGAAGGTCTCCCAGTCGCCACATCTGCACGGGATATGGATAAGTCGGCGACAATTTGCCATCGCGCGACAGCGTTTCAAGCAGGTGAGCCGCTCGGCGAACCAGGTAGACATTTTCCGATTTCAGATCCGCCTCGAGTTTCTCCTGCGTCGGAAGTTCGTCAAAGGCCAGGTCGATCTCACGATAGGCCGTTTGCAACGACCCTTTCACTGACCGCATCGGCCCGGCCAGTGCGCGATCGACGCTGTCGGCGATTTGTCTGCCATAGTCAGCCGCCAGTTCCACCGTCTTGCGTGGCAGCGGGTTTTGGTCGGCTCCGCATCCGGCCATGAACATGGCAATTGCGTCCGGATGTCGGCGTTCAATCTCCAACTGCGCGAACCCTGGCCAGTCTCCGCACCAATCCATGCCGCTCAGTACGGTCGCATGACAGGCGTACCCGAACAGCACGGTTCGAAGTTGACCTGCCGGACTGCGTACAACCAATAATGGAACGTCGTGATCCACCGGCCCGACCAAGTGACCGGCTTCGCGGAGCAGCGGCACGTCCGGTTCGCGGTTATTGCGACGATTCACAGCAAACGTCGCCTGCCCTGAACCATACTGTACGGTGACCGGGACGACATTGGCAAAGGCTTCGTCAGCGATCCGGTCAACTGCAGCACCGAGAAACTCTGTGTACTCAGAAATCCGCAGAAGGTTCTCGTCATCCAGCGAATACATCGAAATCAGATTCCTGCCCACCACCGGGCCGGAATGCGTATGTGATGTCGAAAGCGTGATTTCAGATCGCTGCAGACCATGATTCCGGGCCAGACGCTCACAGATCGCCTGCGACGTCATGCGGTCAATGCCTACCAGGTCCAGCGTCACCAACAGCCCCTTGTGGCCGCCCGGATCCTGCAGGACCAGCGCCTTGGCCCAAAGATCATGAATCGTGCCTTCGGAGGGCTTGTTGCGGGACGCATAACCCGACATCCACATCGGCGACGGCGGCGTGATGACAGCTTTTGCGAAGCCTGCCTGCCAGTTTTCATCAGCCTTAGCCGTTGTATGCACGAAAAGCAGAGCACTGATACTCAGGAATATTGTGACGATTCTTCGCATCTCATATCTCCATAGCTCTAGCGGGGTGTTGATTGATCACTCCCCTCGCCACGGCTGGCCAATTCGTAAATTTGTAGGGTGGGACCAGCGGAGCGCAGGCCCACCAGATTGAATTCATGGTGGGCCGGCGCTGTCGCTTGTCCCACCCTACGTTCGTCGTAAGTTCACAAACTGTCCGACCGTTAACATCACTTTCGACCGAATTCGGTCCGGAGTCTAAATCAGATTGAACAGGACTTCCACCATGATCACCAATGCCGCACCAACGAGCATCCAGACGACAGAAGCGACGCTGAAGATTTTCCGGTTTCGCCATTTCAGCACATTTGCCAGCAGCGGCTCCTGATAAACCGATACGGGATTTCCCAGCATCGCTGCGCGCAGATCATCGATCAGCAGCGACATGTTCTGGTAACGATCCACCGGTTGCCGCTGCAACGCCTTCAGGCAGATGGCATTCAGTTCAGGTGAGATTTTTTTCTTCGGTGCGACGCGAATGGGATGACGTGCGGGTTCTTCCAGCAGCTTGCGTTTGATCTCCTTGAAATTCTTTCCGGACATATAACTTTCGCCGGTCAGCACTTCGAACAGAATAATCCCCATGCTGTAGACGTCAGATCGTCCGTCAACATCGCCCGTTTCAACCGCCTGTTCCGGCGACATATAGAAAGGCGTCCCCTGGACATCGCCACGTCCCGTGAGTCGTCCGGACATGACCTGCTTACCGCTGCGGATCAGTTGATCGACATCATCGTTGTCATCCATGTCCCAGACTTTGGCCAGACCCCAGTCCAGGACCATCACTTCACCATAATCGCCGATCATGATATTGGCAGGTTTCATGTCGCGATGCACAACGCCATGATCATGTGCAAACGCCAGACACTGGCCGGCGCTGATGAGCACATTCAGGAGAGCATCCAGCGGAAATGCTTCGATCGTAGGTTGATGCCCGGTTGACAGTTGGTCGAGAATATCACTCATGTCCCTGCCGCCCAGTTTCTTCATGGTGAAGTAGGCATTGCCGTCCGAATCACGACTGAGTTCATAAACGGGTATCGTGGCGGGATGCGGAATTTGAGCGGTCACACGCGCTTCGCGCAGAAACCGCTTCTGATACGTTTCCAGATTTTGAAACTGTGGTTGCAGCGTCTTCATCACTACGAGGCGGCCAAGATTTTCATCGACGCAGGTGCGCAAAATGGCTTCACCGCCCTGAGTCAAGGGCTGGAAATCCCGGTACCGCATGAAGCCGTTCTTCACATGCTTTGGGAGGTCCCGATCGGTTTCGGACAGCGCGATATTCTTGTTCACGAAAGTATCCCTTGCCTGCCTGACATCGCGGCAAAAATGCTGGATGGCTGAAACGATTTGGGAAATCAGATCACCTGGAGTGTAGCATTGTCAGCGTCAATTCTGAAGAAACTGTGAAAACTCGTATTACCCCCGGAACAGTCGATTTCCTTCACGTTTCAATCCGGCGTTTTTGGCGAGGTCGTCCAGAACGTTTTTGTGATCTGCAGGAGAAATCATCACGGCTTTGAAGAAGCCCTTGCCGTATTGTATGTGCAGCCGATCGAGCGAAAGCGCCGGAGAACTCAGCGGATTGTGAGTCGGAGACACTTCCGAAATGTCAGCCAGCAGAATTCGTTGGCGGCAGAGACCGAATCTCACGAGCAGGTGAGTTTCGTCCAGCCCGTACCGCATCGGAAAAATCAACCCGAAGTAAACTCCGAATACGATCAGGATACCTCCAATTCCCCAGGGCAGCTCGGCTGTCTTTCCGCTGAACACCAGTGCAACGCACGACGATATCGACACCAAAGGCACCGCACATAAAACCAGCGCAAGCCACCAATCAACCTTTGATCGGTACCACCGCATCGTCTGCGTCTGCATCGACGTCTCCGTTGTTTCGGACACAAAACACCTCTACTGCGATTTTTCCTGACCACGTTCCTTCAGCAAGCGAAATGAGTTGCCTCCATTCACCTGCTGTCGGCGGGCGGTTCGCCAATCAACGACGACATCCGGTTGATCCGCAAATATGCCGTCAACGCCGGCGGCAACCACCAGCCATTCCAGATATTCCGCCGCAGTACCTGCAAACCCTGGCAATGCGTCCGTGCGAAATGTCCAGACATGGACCTGCAATGCGTTGGCGTGTGCGTTCCGGACAAGCTCTGTGACTTGGGGAGTACTGTCTGCGTTCTTACCCGTGACAACGTGGCTCAGCGGTACGCCAATGCCATCAGCCACTTCGGCGATTGTTTTCAATTTCGCAGCATCTGCCGGCTGGCTGAGCAATTGGATGATGCGTAACGGTGTCTTCAGTTCTGTTCGCAGTCGCAGGACTTCCGCTTCGTCGAAACATTGCAGATAGATGTGATCATCGGGCGAGTCGTATCCGTGTTGTGTCAGAACTTCCAGAACGGCTTTAGAAATATCCAGACTTGCGGCACGATGTTCTGCAGGTCCTTTAAGCTCCACGTAGACACCAGCCTGGTGTGGACGTGTCCTGTTGAGTCCGTGAATGAGTTGCAGATGTTCGGCCAGTGTTGAAATGCGAAAACGACCGGATTCCAGTGGAAAGCGATTGCCCTTGTCTTTCCACGGACGCGATGGAGAACGACGCTCGGTGACGGTGAGAGTCCTCAATTCAGCCAGCGTGAAATCCATGACGTGCCAACGTCCATCCGCACGCCTCAGATCAGGCAAGACAGATGCCGCATCGGTCAGGTCGTCCAGAATCAAATCGTGAAACACCACAGGAATGCCGTCCTTGCTGAGAACCACGTCCTGTTCGATGTAGTCGGCGAGCATTGCATGCGCCAGCACGACCCCTTCGGTCGTGTGTTCCGGCAGATACCCCGACGCACCGCGATGCGCGATTACGATCGGAGCGCTCTGCGTCTGATCTGACGCCACAATCACCGCAGGAGCGTCGTCGTTGATCTGAATCATAGTCATGCCTGCCAACATCCTGTCAGAAAGGAGACAAACGAAGAATGCCAGCCGCATCGTCAATTTGTACGTTCGGCGCAACGCCATGCTCCAGAGGTTTTGAAAAGCCTGATGAGTGCAAGTTGTCATGATGGCAGACTGCGTTCAAGGTTGCAAATCAGCAGACATGCAGGCCTTCCCTAGAGCCGCTGCGATTCAGTCCCGACGGGACGACATGCACCCAACGGCACAGACTCATGTCGTCCCGTTGGAACAGAAACGGCACAGTTCAAGAGTGCTGAAAATCCTCGTCAATACCATATTTTATGACTCTACCGGATTCTATGTGCGGTCAGAGAAACCCAATCTACAGCGTGAATTCAGGCCCAACGGGCCGGTGCGATGTCAGCCTGGGGCATCGCCCCAGGACGGAAACACAAGCGAGTGATTGAGCCCCAAAGGGGCGGTACTAATAAGAATATGCACCAGTGCAGAAGTTTTTTAGTTTAACGGCGAGCCGTAGGCGTAGGCGGAAGCACGCTGGATTCGCCTACGCCTACGGCTCGCCGTTAAACGATTTGTGGCAACTTACTTATGCACCAGTGCTTTTCAAGTTAGGATCGCCCCATTGGGGCTATGTGAAAATTGTTCTGCATGAAACCTTGGGCGTTGCCCCACGCTGACATCCGCCCAGCGGCTGATGAACACAACCCGAAGTTGATGGTTTGACAGAGCACTGGTCCGGCCTCCGGCCACCTTTGCCAGGGGGAGAAGAGTGAAGGCCTAGTGCATGGTCAACAGTGCTTTGATGTGTGCCACTGGCTCTGCCAGTGTTCGCCATCGGCATGAAACACTGGCAGAGCCAGTGGCACACAATCCATCAACTCATCGCTGACAGAGCACCAGGGCGGATCGGATGCCCGATTCGAACGTCGTGGAGATTGGCACGGGACTTCCGCCCGAGTTAGCAGGTCCCGCTGACAGTGAGTGTGTCGTCAATCCGCGAGTAGCCAATGCCGTTGCCATTGTCGTCGATGGCCAGCTGGTTCCCGCGGGAGTCTACAAAACGTCGGAGAAACTGCGATCCCACGGTGCCTGTCCCGGTTTTGCCATCGTCTCCACGTCAGTTCAGAGTCTCGGTTGATCCTTTGTCGGTATTGTCGCCCGCGTATTTCCAGAACCAGTCGAGGCCTGCGTCTCCAAACAGGCTGTCAATTGCTGTCTCGGAGGGCACATTGGCCAGGTCCAGGAGGACGCTGCCGTTAAGGCCACCGCTGTTCGTTCGCAGATGGCCGACTCGTGTGGCGTAATCGAGATCAGGGTTGATCGCATCGTAGACGTACCCCCATTCGGCCATAATCGCGTCGATCGCCTGCCGGTTCAGCTGCTTTGTCGCTTCGTTAAAGTACGAGAACGTTCCTCCGATCAGAATGTCGTCGCCATTACCGCCGAGAAGCGTGTCAGCCCCCGTCCCACCTATAAGCAGATCGCGGCCGTCCTGACCAATCAGCACATCACTTCCGGCTCCTCCAATCAGCACGTTGTTGAGAGCGTTGCCGATGAGGACATCGTTGCCTGACGACCCTACGATCATCTCGATCGCCATGTCGGACGTCAGCACCAGACTCAGATTGGCATTCACCGTTTGCAACCCGGTCGTCCCAAGCCCGAGCGAGATCGCCACCGTAGTTTGTGAGAAGTCCAGCAGATCCGTGCCGCTGTCGTCGCTCAGCGTGTCTATTCCCAGGACCGAGTTGGCGGTAAATGCGTACACGTCGTTTCCGTCACCGCCATTCAGCGTATCGTCACCGATTCCACCGTTCAATGTGTCGTCGCCTGCGCCGCCGCTGAGAATATTGGCGAACCCATTGCCGGTGAGCTTATCGCCCTGGGATCCTCCGATGACGTTCTCAAAAGTCGGTGCCAAACCCAGGTTCAGGGTCAGGTTCGAATTGACGACCTGGGCCGTTGTCAGCCCCAGGTTCAC
>CAMAVB010000372.1 GCA_945861465.1 Candidatus Kuenenia stuttgartensis | reverse complement strand
ACCCGCCAATTCACTCTTGATCCACGTGACAGGGTGTCACAACCAGAAATCCGGGTTTGCGCTGTTCCGGCATTGGCGGCGGGCTTGATCCGGCCTACACCTTATTGACAGGAAGTAAGAAAGCCATTAGCATCGCATGTTGAGGCGTTCGCATCCAGTTACGGATGGGCGGAACAAGTGGTCCCGTGTATTCTTCACTTTCATATGCGAGGATGTCTTAATGAACAGGAAACGATGGTTACTGGTGGTTCTTTTTGTTGGATGCGGTAATGCAGTGCCAACGATGACAGTTGCGGTTACAGCACATACGTTTAACAGTACCACCAATGGACAGGGGCTGGTAACAATCGGCGGTACTGAGCATAGAGCAACATTTGCACACGGCCCTCAAGACCCTGAAGGGTTTTACCCCTACGTAGTCACTGCGTTTGTCGTGCCTGACGTACCCACCGGCACATACACCGGCACCGTTTCGTTAATGCCCATCGTGGGCGGCGTCCAGCCGACCGAAATGGAGTTGCTCGGCAGTTGCACAGTGGTGGTTGACGCATTAGCTGGGACGAATACTTGCGTGTGGTTTGACGGTACGCTCCCACCAGGCGGTGGTGGTGGCCCAGGTGATCCAGGTGGTCCATAATCATGAGTATCATGCGGGCAAACTACGGAGATAGAGTTGAATGGGGTCAGCCTCGCGGGTTCACGGTCCTGGAAGTCCTTGTGTGCATCGCAGTCATCGGCGTATTGCTGAGTTTGGTGCTGCCTGCGGTGCAGAATGCTCGTGAGTCTGCACGTTCAATGGACTGTAAAAATCGGCTGCGACAGATAGGACTTGCATCTCACAATTTCCACGATGCTCATCGTGAGTTCCCCCAGCAGTCTTATTACTATCTGGGTCTGATGCCTTACCTCGAGCTGCAGAATCTGTATGATCGGATACAAGCATATCGTGCCAACCCGATGGGCATCAATCCTTTTGACGAATTCGGAACTGCGCCGGTGTTTGCGTGTCCTTCGGGTGATGTGAATCCTGCTAAACTGGAAGTGAGTTACCTCCGGAGTATGGGTACCAGACTGGATCCGTTCCTTCGGGAGGTTGGCTCGAACGGCACGCTGTTCACTGATTTCAAGTTCCAAAAGCCAATTCGTATTTCGCACGTCACGGACGGCACGTCCAATACGGCCTTTTGGTCTGAGACTCTGTCCTGGCAGAGGTTTTCTTTTCGCCACCATGAGAATGATCCGGGGCTGTATTGGCGGCAAATCGCTCAGAGACCGAACTCCATGCGGGAACTCCAGCAGTTTTGCCGGACGGCTGAAGGACGTCACAAGCAGGACAATTTAGTCCATACATTATTGAACTCCCGGTACTATCAGCATATCACTCCTCCCAATTCAACTCCTTGTGCTTGGGACTTCGCAGTATCATCAGGCATCGCCAGCAAACCGCCATCAAGCGCGCATGTCGGCGGGGTCAATGTTCTGCTGGTCGATGGTAGTGTGCGATTCGTATCCGATACCATTGACGAAGCCGCTTGGCGTGAGCTGGGCTCACGAAACAGCGACGACGACTTTGATCGATTTTAATCCGCAGGCAGAGTGCCAGAGGAAAAAGCAATTTCGAACGTGGAAGCCCTGAAAGGGCGTAATGGGGATGCACGGTCATTTCGCCCCTTTGGGGCTTTGAACATTCGTTTCGCATTTTCCCAGGGCGATGCCCTGGGCTATCACATTGTGTGCCTTTGGCACTGAAACACGTGCCGTCCGGTTCTGATTGTTTCTTCCTGCTCTGGAGTGATATCATCATCTTGCCGGAACAAAACCCAGATAACTCAGAAGCCCTCAAGAACCCGACTTTTGCGCAGCCCAGTCACACCCTACCGAAGTCAGCCATTCCCCCTGTTTACCGCCTTGCCCAGCAGTCGAGTCACCAGTGCCGTCCAGCCTGTTTGATGGCTGGCACCCAGACCGCGTCCCATCGACGGCAACCGCACCGGCGTCCTCACCGACCTAGAAATCCCCGTCCCCAGCGGCCCGGTGGATAAGTGGTGAAGGACCGGAAGACATGCGCACGTTGTAGGGTGTGACAAGCAACGCGCCGGCACACCGAATCACAGACATGGTGTGCCTGCGCTGCCGCTGGTCACACCCTACCGAAGTCAGCCAATTCCCCCTGTTCACCGCCTTGCCCAGCAGTCGAGTCACCAGTGCCGTCCAGCCCGTTTGATGGCTGGCACCCAGACCGCGTCCCGTATCTCCGTGAAAGTATTCATGGAATAAAACGAGTTCGCGCCAGTTTGGATCCTCGGCAAATCGCGTTTCATCTCCGTGGCACGGACGACGACCGGAAGCGTCCGGCAGGAACAACGACGCCAGACGGCGGCTCAGTTCATTCGCGACCTGCTGCAAATTCAGCATCTTTCCGGAACCGACCGGACACTCGACTTCGAACGAATCACCGTAAAAATAGTGATACCGTTCGAGAGCTTCAATCAGCAGATAATTGACGGGAAACCAGATCGGTCCGCGCCAGTTCGAGTTTCCTCCGAACAATCCACTTGTGGATTCACCAGGCACATATTCCACGCGGTGCTCTTCACCCTCAACCCAGAATGAGTAGGGCTTCGATTCGTGGACTTGCGACAGCGCACGCACACCATAAGGTGACAGGAATTCTGACTCATCCAGCACATACTTCAAGACCTGTTTCAGGCGTTCTCGGGACGGAATCGCCAGCAGCCGATGGTTATGCTGTAAACCGTCGCGCGGTTCACGTTCCAGGTAGGAAATCTGCCACGCCAGATCCTGTCGATGCGTCAGGAACCATTCCATCCGTTTTCGAAAGCCATGTAACTGCTGAAGCTGTTCTTCTTCGAGCACTTCCACAGCAAACAGCGGAATAATGCCCACGATCGAACGGATTCTCAGCCGATGCGTATCGCCACCGACTTTCAGTTGGTCATAGTAGAACCCATCCTGATCGTCCCAGAGTCCTGTGCCGCCGAGGCAATTCATGGCATCCGTGATTGCGACAAAGTGTTCAAAAAACTTGGAAGCTATGTCCTCATATGCCGAATCATCACGCGCGAGTTCCAGCGAAATCGACAGCATTGTCGCGCAATAAAAAGCCATCCATGCCGTGCCGTCTGCCTGCTCCAGATAACCTCCTGTCGGCAGAGGCTTCGAGCGGTCAAAAACACCGATATTGTCCAGCCCCAGAAACCCACCGGAAAACAAGTGCCGACCATTCACATCCTTGCGATTGACCCACCATGTGAAATTGATCAACAACTTCTGAAAGGCACGCACCAGAAAGCCCCGGTCACGCTCCCCTCGATGGCCGGTCATTTTGTACACACGCCAACACGCCCACGCATGAACGGGCGGATTGACATCAGAAAATGCAAACTCATACGCCGGCATCTGCCCGTTCGGATGCATGTACCATTCACGCAGCATCAGCAGCAATTGTGATTTCGCAAAATCCGGATCGACCGTCGCCATCGGAATCATATGGAACGCCAGATCCCAGGCGGCATACCACGGATACTCCCATTTGTCCGGCATGGAGATAATGTCACGGTTGAACAAATGCGTCCATTCACTATTGCGGCCGTTGCGACGCGCCTCCGGCGGCGGAGGCTGGTCCGGATCGCCGCTGATCCAGTGCTGAATGGCATAATGATAAAACTGTTTGCTCATCAACAGACCAGCGAGCGCCTGGCGGGCGACGTTGGATTCTTCTGAGGTCTTCGGCTGTGGCAAAGTCTTTGCATAGAAGGCATCGGCCTCAGCAATCCGGCTCCGGAAAATCTGCTCGAATTCCGGCCCGAATGGATCCGACGTACCCACATCCGCTTTCGTCAATCGAAGTTTCAGAGTTGCCTCACCACCGGGTTGAACTGTCACCACAAAATGCCGAGCGGCTTTCGTGCCGCGTCTGGCATCAAGTACGGCGCGGTTTTCACCCGCAATCACGTGGTCATGAAACGCATCCTTGGCCAGCACTCCGGAGACGGCAGCCGCGTACAGGCGCTGACTGTTGGATTCGTTTTCTGTCAGCAATGTGAATGGCTCGGTTGCGTTCGTCACTGAACCACTGAAGTTCTGATCGATGTGCAGCCGAAACCGCCCCAGCGTCGGGTGTTCCGACAGGAACGAACCATCCGGCTGTCGAGTGATCGACGGCTTGATTTCACAGCCCTCATGAGTACACCCCCATGACCATGTATTGCGAAACCACAAAGTGGGCAGTACATGAATTGTGGATTCAAGATCACTGCGGTTTGCGATCGTGATGCGAATCAGGATGTCGTCGGGAGATTCCTTTGCGTATTCCGCGAAAACGTCGAAGTAACGACTGCGATCAAAGATACCGGTATCGGCAAGTTCGTATTCGAGATCAAACTTTCCGCGTCTTCGATTTTCCTCGACCAGCGGTCCGTAGGGGTATTCTGTCTGTGGGTATTTGTAGAGTGACTTCATATAAGAATGCGTAGGCGTGGAGTCCAGATAGAAATAACTCTCCTTCACATCCTCACCATGGTTGCCTTCCGGCCCGGTCAGGCCGAATAGTCGCTCCTTCAGGATCTTGTCTTTGCCATTCCACAGTGCCAGCGCGAAGCACAGGCGGCATTCCCGATCACTGATCCCCAGTAAGCCGTCCTCACCCCATCGATACGCGCGACTGCGGGCATGATCATGCGGAAAGTAATTCCAACAGTCGCCGGACTCTGAGTAATCTTCACGGACTGTTCCCCATTGCCGTTCTGACAGATAGGGTCCCCAACGCTGCCAATTGCCGCTGCGTTCCCGAGACTGTTTCAATCGAATTTCTTCTGCCAGCATCTGATCGTCTTTACTACAAAAAATCAGAAATGATGGTGTCTGCGATCAGCAGACCTTCCGTCGTGAGCGATACATAATCGGCTTGCTGTGTCAGAAAACCGTCGTCCAGATGCTGTTGAAGTGCTGCACCGGCGAGATCCACGAGGCGCAGCCCGAAGCGTTGTTCAAACGCAGTGACATCAAGTCCCTTGCGCATCCGCAGTGCAAGCATAATGGCTTCGCGGGCTTTTTCTTCATTTGACAGGTCTTCGGCATCTTCCACCGCTGATTCGTGCTGCTGCCAGGCGTTCAGCCAACGCACAACGCTCCGGACATTCGTCCGCCGGATACCGCCCAGATAACTAGCCGCGCCTGGACCGAACGCGAAGTACTCATCTGCGTTCCAGTAGACCATGTTATGCCGACACTCGAAATCAGGTCGAGCAAAATTGGAAACTTCGTAATGGCGCAGACCCGCGTCGGTCAGATGGCGGATCGCGTCAAGATACATCTGTCGCTCCAGTTCGTCCGGTGTTCTTTTTAACTGACCATGCTGTTCGCGGCGAAAAAACGGTGTGTCTTTTTCGAAGGTCAGGCCATAAGTCGATATGTGTTTGACAGGCAACGACGTCGCGATTTCAAGTGTCCGCTGCCAGGACACAGTCGTCTGGCCCGGGACCCCGAAAATCAGATCCAGACTGAGATTCGGAATCCATTGCTGACAGCGGCGTACCGTCTCGATGGCCTGCGCACCCGTGTGAGTGCGTTCCAGCGTTTTGAGCACAGCATCGTCGAACGACTGCACACCCAGACTCAATCGATTCACGCCATATCCTTGCAGCACGTCGAGTCGTTCGGTGTCGAGTCCATCCGGATTGGCTTCAACAGAAATTTCTGCATTCTTCGTCGGGTGAAAGTGCTGCTGAATCAGTCCAAACAGCGTCCGCAACGTGTCCGGCGATAGATGCGTAGGCGTACCCCCGCCGACAAAAATTGTATCGACTTCCACGGCCTCGCCCACAATCCGCCGATGGGCCTGCAACTCATTTTCCAGCGCCTGCAGGTACTGCGGAATCAAATGATCACGATTCGCCACCAGCGCAAAGTCACAGTAACCGCAGTGATGCAGACAAAAAGGCACATGAATATAAACCGCTCGAGCGGTCGCAGTGGTTGGTTTCATCTGTTCGTCAGTGGCAACTGGACACTCATACTGCCTCTCCCGGCGGGTGCGCTGGTCGGATCGCGACGTCATAGAGACCGCCACCCAGCACGGCCCCGATGATCGGTGCAAGAATGTAAACTGTCAGCCAGCCAGGATCGCTGAATCCCGGCAGGGCGATTGAACCCCAGCCTGCGAGGCACGCGAAAACGCGAGGTCCGAAATCCCGCGCGGGATTAAAACATGCCTG
>CAMAVB010000371.1 GCA_945861465.1 Candidatus Kuenenia stuttgartensis | reverse complement strand
CGCTCGGTGTCGAAGCACGGGAAATTCTGCATATCAGTTGTCGGCTCACGACTGATCTTGTTCCGGCACGCGCTGTGGGTATGAAGACGGCTCTGCTTGTTGCCGAAAAATCCGGCCTGGAAGTCGATGCCGGAGCGTTGAAAGATCCTGCAAAGAGACCCGATCGCTTGTTGACTGATTTGAGCCAATTGGCACCCATGCTGTTTGGCAATTGAGGACCTTTGATTTCTCGAAACGACTTGAATCCAGGGAACAGCGCGAGGATAATCCGTTCGGGCTGCGTCTCAATGAGACCCAGCAGCATCCAGAATGTTGTGACGATCTAAATTCTCACGAATTCGACTACGATACGACACGCGGTTGAGAATGGCACAATCGTTGAACCGCGTGGGCAACGCCCCGCGCTTTGTATTTCAAATTTCAAATTTCAAATTTCAAATTTCAAATTTCAAATTTCAAATACGAATGTGCGCCTCCCCGTTGAGAATTTTAAAACTAACCAACGAAAACTTTGACCACATGCTTCGATATTGTTTCACCGTTCTGATCTGCCTTGTGCTGAATCCAGGTTTTACCAATGCGGACGATCTGCCAGGCATTGCAATGCAAAAACCAACAGATGGTTTTTCTGTGAAGACGGAGCAGGGCTGGATGGTTCCGTATGATGTGACGATCCCCGGCACGGAAATCATGTTCCGCATGCTGCCTATTGCCGGCGGAGAATTCGTGATGGGGAGCGGCAACGCCGAAGCTGGCGGCAAAGACGACGAAGGGCCGACACGCAAAGTCATTGTCGAACCGTACTGGATGGCCGAATGCGAAGTGAAGTGGGAAGAGTACAAGCTGTTCATGCAGTTGTACCGGTCACTCAAAGAATTCGAAGAACTCCGAATTCGGACCGTGACGGATGAAAACAGGCTCGATGCCGTCACAGCTCCCACACCACTCTATGAACCGGACTTCACGTTTGAGTATGGAGAAGATCCGAAACAACCGGCCGTCTCAATGACTCAGTATGCAGCCAAGCAGTACACCAAGTGGCTGACGGCGATTACCGGCCAGCAGTTCCGACTGCCGACTGAAGCGGAGTGGGAATATGCGTGCCGAGCTGGCAGCAGCACAGAGTACTCGTTCGGGGACGATCCTGCTCAGTTAGACGACTACGGTTGGTTTGCTGACAACACGGACGCCGCAGGAACAAAACAAGTACGACAGAAGAAGCCGAATCCCTGGGGACTCTACGATATGCACGGCAACGCCGCGGAATGGTGTATTGATGGTTACAGCCCGTACGCCGCGTCAGACAGGCCTTTGATTGCCGCTGCCGATTGGGTCCGGACCGATAAACCCGACCCCCGAGTCGTCCGCGGCGGGTCCTGGGAATTTCCTGCTGCTGACTGCCGCTCGTCCGCGCGGCTCGGCTCGAACGATCTGGAATGGAAAGCGTACGATCCCAATCGTCCACGCAGTCCATGGTGGTTCACAACCGATCCAGCGCGGGGTGTGGGATTTCGTCTGATTCGTGCGTTCAAACCGCTATCTCGTGACAAAATCGAAGAATTCTGGAAGATCGACAGCGAGGATATTGAGTTCGACGTGAATGATCGCATCAGCGGAGGTCGCGGTGTGCTTGGATTGGTCGATAAGGATCTGCCGCAGGCCATTCTTGACCTGCAGAAGTAACTGAGTCTACCGGATTCTATGTGCAGTAGTTCCTGGCGTCTTTTCGTTTAACGGCGAGCCGTAGGCGCAGGCGGACCAACCAAGGGCAGAATTCGCCTACGCCTGCGGCTCGCCGTTAAACGATGTCAACATTAAAATTGCCCAGTCAATCGGTGCGGAATGCGGATGAAAACACTGGAGGAAAACCCATGAATCCCGAACGACTCTCATCGATCGCCCGGCGGCGATTTCTGCAAACGGGTGGCGCGGGGTTTGTGGCGACGGCGGCGACCGCGTTACTCGCTGACTCCGTCGAACCGTCAGCGGTTACGTCAGGACACAAGTACGCGCGAACGGTCTCTCAATTTCCCGCAACAGCAAAGAGCGTCATCTTTCTGTTCATGGAAGGTGGCCCCAGTCACATCGATTTATTTGATCCAAAACCATTGCTTAACCAATTGTCCGGCCAGCGCTTGCCGGACAGCTTCGGAGATGTCATCACACCGATGGGTGAATCACGTTCTCCGCTGCTGGCGTCACAGAGACGATGGCAGCGGCACGGTGAAGCCGGGACATGGGTATCTGACTGGTTGCCTCACACGGCTCAGTGTGTGGATGACATCGCCGTGATTCGCAGCTGCTGGGCGGATGGTATCAACCATTCGTCCGGTGTCTGTCAGATGAATACCTGTTCGATCCTCGGAGGACGTCCGTCGCTGGGAAGCTGGGTTTCTTACGGACTGGGTTCTGAAAACGACAATCTGCCGTCCTTCATCGTCATGCAGGACAACAAATCTTCGGTAGTGAACGGACCTCGCAACTGGAGCGCGGGGTTTATGCCGGCCATGTATCAGGGTGTGCGACTGAACGAAGGCTCGGAACCGATTCCTAATCTCAATCCGCCCGAAGGCTCGGGGTTGAGTCAGCAACAAAGTAAACTCAAACTGCTGGATCGACTCAATCGCGACTTCGCAGATCAGCACCCGGAACAGTCAGAACTGGACGCCCGCATCGCGGCGTATGAACTGGCGTTTCGAATGCAGGCGCAGGCCCCGGAAGCTGTGGCGATCGATGAGGAAACAGCGGAAACTCAGGCGCTGTACGGCATGGATCAGAAAGAAACGGCAACGTTTGGACGCATGTGTCTGCTGTCTCGACGACTGGTCGAACGCGGCGTGCGATTCGTGCAACTGTATCACGGTGCGGGCAGCAAATGGGACGCACATTCGGGAATTGAAGCGAATCACTCAGGGCTGTGTCGTGCAAGTGATCAGCCGATTGCAGCACTGTTGAAGGACTTAAAACAGCGTGGCTTGCTGGATCAGACACTGGTGGTATGGGGCGGTGAATTCGGACGTACGCCGATGTCAGAAAAAGGGAATGGTCGCGATCACAATCCCACTGGCTTCACGATGTGGATGGCCGGCGGCGGCGTGCATGGTGGCCAGACGATCGGCACCACGGACGACCTTGGCCTGCGCGCCGTTGAAGATCGCCTGCATGTGCATGATCTGCATGCGTCGATTCTGCATCTTCTCGGACTCGACAACCGACAACTCACATGGTTCTTCAAGGGGCGTCCCGAACGCCCGACAGTGAACGAAGGGGATTTTTTTAAGCGATTGGTAACCGGGTAGGCGGTGGAGCGACACAGGCGATTTCGCTCCGCGACTCGCACTCCGTTTCACCATCGTGCGAAGAAAAATGGCACAAATATGGCAACTCAGATTTTCGATGCGATTGCGGTTGATCGTGGCGGGTTTCTGCCGGGACGATTTCTCAAGACCGCTGGAATTCTGACGGCTGGCTCCGGGCTTGGCGACGTGATGGCCGAACAGACGGAAACACCTCGGCAGCAAACAAGTCCATGATCTTGCTGTGGATGCAGGGCGGCCCCAGTCAATCTGGACTATGAAAACATGAGTCCTCAGGGGCGGCCAGTCAAGATTGTCGATGGCGGCAAAGAGGTCGCCGCGTTGCTTTCCTGACGCGGGCTGCATTGAAATTCGTCTGCGGACCTGTCACAACTCGCTTCGCGCGGGCACGGTGCCGCCCTTAGGACTGAGACAGAAATAAGTGGGGCACGATTCCATCGTGCCGGGCACGTTAAAAACGTGCCCCACGTCCGGAAGACGACAGTTATTTCTGCCGCTCGCCTTAGTGCAACTAGAAACGTCAACGATCTTCAGTCAGGTGCATGATCTCATGGTTCAGGTAAATGAAAACTTTCTGAAGTTGAAAGCCGGATATCTGTTCCCCGAAATCGGTCGTCGAGTGACCGCATTTTCGCAGGCAAATCCTGCAGCAAAAATCATTCGACTGGGAATCGGCGACGTCACGGAGCCGCTGCCTCCGGCGATCATCAAAGCCATGCACGACGCCGTCGATGATATGTCGCACCGTGAATCGTTCAAAGGCTACGGCCCGGAACAAGGGTACGCTTTTCTGCGTGAGCCCATCGCACAGCATGACTTTGTCGCGCGCGGGATCGACATTTCGGCAGACGAGATCTTTATTTCCGACGGCTCAAAATGCGACTCGGGCAATATCCTGGACATTCTTGGCTCAGGCAATCGCATTGCCATTTCTGACCCGGTGTATCCCGTGTACGTGGATACGAACGTCATGGCCGGACACACCGGTCCGGCGGATGCCAGCGGACGATTTGAGGGGCTGGTCTATCTTCCTGGAAACGAAGCCAACAACTTCGTACCAGACCTGCCGTCGGTCCCGGTCGATCTGATTTATCTTTGTTATCCGAACAATCCCACGGGCACGGTCGCGTCAAAAGAAACGCTCAAACGCTGGGTCGATTACGCCCGAGCTAACAGTGCGTTGATTCTGTTCGACGCAGCCTACGAAGCTTTTATTTCAGACTCGACGATTCCGCACAGCATCTTCGAAATCGATGGTGCCAAAGATGTCGCGATTGAGTTCCGCAGTTTCAGCAAGAGTATTGGCTTTACAGGCGTACGGTGCGGTCTGACGGTGGTGCCGAAACAGTTGATGGGGACAACCTCGTCGGGTGAGAAAGTGTCACTGCATCAACTTTGGAATCGCCGACAATCGACGAAATTCAATGGTGCGTCGTATGTCGTCCAGAAAGGTGCGGCAGCGGCATATACACCCGACGGACAAGTTCAGATGCGAGGCTTGATCGACTTCTACATGACAAATGCCCGGCTGTTGCGGGAGGGGCTGAGTAAAGTCGGAATCAAGGTCTTCGGTGGTGTGAATGCACCTTATGTCTGGCTGCAGACGCCGAAGAATCTATCAAGCTGGGAGTTTTTCGACCTGCTGCTGAGCAAAGCACACGTCGTCGGAACTCCCGGCAGCGGCTTTGGTGCGGCGGGGGAGGGTTATTTCCGTCTGAGTGCGTTCAACAGCCGCCAGAATGTTGAGGAAGCCCTGGAACGCATTTTCAAAGTCATTGTCTGATCCTCTTACAAATCTGAGTCAACGCCATGAAGGCCGCCGTCTTTGAACAGTTTCGGATGCCATTGGAAGTTCGAAACGTACCCGATCCTGTGACGGAATCGGACGCTGCCGTGATCACCGTCCTGGCCTGCGGACTGTGTCGCAGCGATTGGCATGGCTGGATGGGGCATGATTCCGACGTACGCCTGCCGCATGTGCCGGGACACGAACTGGCGGGCGTGGTTTCCGACGTCGGGAGGGCCGTCAAACACTGGTCAATCGGTCAGATTGTGACTGTTCCGTTCTGTTGTGGATGCGGCACTTGTGAACAATGTGTGTGCGGCAATCAACAGATTTGTGATCGATACACACAGCCGGGCTTCACACAGTGGGGAGCCTTTGCGGAGTTTGTCGCAATCCGTCACGCGGACGTGAATCTCGTCTCATTGCCTGAGGAGATCGACGTCGTCACGGCGGCCAGTCTGGGCTGTCGGTTTGCGACATCGTTTCGAGCAGTCGTTGTCCAGGGACGGACTCAGCCAGGCGATTGGGTGGCGGTCCATGGATGTGGCGGCGTGGGACTGTCCGCTGTGATGATCGCTGCCGCACTGGGAGCACAGGTCATTGCTGTGGATATTCGCCGTGACCGCCTTGAGTTCGCTCAGCGATGTGGCGCGGCTGTCGTGATCGATGCTGCCGAAACGGATCCCGTCGCGGCGATCAAAGATGCGACCCGCGGCGGTGCGCATGTCTCACTGGATGCACTGGGCAGCCGGACGACTTGCTGGAATTCTGTCAAATGCCTTCGCAAACGCGGTCGCCATGTGCAAATCGGATTGATGCTTGGTTCCGATTCCGATCCGCCGGTTCCGATGAGTGCAGTCATTGGGAACGAACTGGAGATTATCGGCAGTCACGGAATGCAGGCGTTTGAATACAGCCGGATGTTCCGCATGATTTCCTCCGGCGCGCTGCGGCCCGACCTACTGATCAGCGATCGAGTCACACTGACGCAGGCAGCAGAACTTTTGCCAAAGATGCATGAGTTTCCCGGCAACGGTGTGACGGTGATCGATCGGATGATTTAAGGCAGGAACGCAGGTAACCGTTCACGCATCAGAACGAAACCTGCGCAAACAATCACAGATCAACACAAATTCACACAGATAGACATCAACAATCAATCTGTGTTCATCCGCGT
>CAMAVB010000370.1 GCA_945861465.1 Candidatus Kuenenia stuttgartensis | reverse complement strand
CCGGATGGCTGGTCTGGTCTACTGCGGCACTTTACACTCTCGCACTGTCAATGTCCCTTCCCAAGAGATCACGCATGGCCAATTTGTTCCCGGACGAAGAAATCGATTCGCTGCGTCGAGAGCTCGAACGCCACAATCGGCTGTACTACGTCGAGGCGAAACCGGAAATCACAGACCGCGAATATGACGTGCTGATGACGAAGCTGATTGCACTGGAGACCGCTCATCCGGAGTTTTATTCGCCGAACAGTCCCAGCCTGAAAGTCGGTGGCGAGCCGATCGACGGCTTTCAGCAAGTCACCCATCGCGTGCCCATGCTGTCGATCGAGAATGCGTTTGAGGAACAGGAACTTGTGGACTGGGACGCCAACCTTCGGAAGTCTCTGGAGCGTGACGCCCTGCACTATTCAGTAGAATACAAGATCGACGGCGTAGCCATTTCGCTCATCTGGGAGAACGGCACGTTCGTGCGAGCCGCGACACGAGGCAATGGTGCTGTCGGTGACGATGTGACGTCTAACGCCAGAATTATTGCCGGCGTCCCCCTCCGTCTGGCCACTGACAACCCGCCTGCGTTGTTGGAAGTTCGCGGAGAAGTTGTGATCCTGAATGAAGAGTTCGCTGCGTTTCAGGCGGCGCAGGTCAACGCGGGTGAGGAACCATTCAAGAATCCTCGCAATGCCGCAGCGGGTGCTTTGAAACTACTCGACCCAAAACTGGCCCGCGACCGAAAACTGCGATTTCTGGCGCACGGTGTCGGGTATTTCGAAGGAGTTGCCTGGCGCTCGTACGGCGAATTTCTGCAGGCAATTCGCCAACTCGGAATCCCGACGACACCGAACGTGTCGCAGGCGCGGGGTTTCGACGAATTGATGCGAGTCTGTGCCGAAATGATCGCAAAAGTTCCGGAACTTTCCTTCGAAGTCGATGGACTGGTGATCAAACTCGACTCACTGGCGGACCGCGACCAGCTCGGAGCGACGTCAAAGAGTCCGCGTTGGGTGCGCGCCTTCAAATGGGAACGTTACGAAGCCGAGACCCGAGTTCGCGGCATCACGATCCAGGTCGGCAAGACCGGCGCGATGACGCCGGTCGCCGAACTGGAACCTGTGGAAATCGCGGGGACGACAGTTTCCCGCGCGAGTCTGCACAATCGAGACGAACTTGATCGATTGGGGATTCTCATCGGAGATCTGGTCGTCGTGGAGAAAGCCGGCAAGATTATTCCGCATGTGCTGCGCGTGAATTCGGCGGCGCGCACTGGCAACGAAGAACCGTACATTTTTCCGACACAGTGTCCGGAATGCCATACCGAGCTGCAGAAAGATGAAGGTGGTGTGTACATTCGCTGCCCGAATCCGACATGCCCGGCACAGGTGCGTGAGACCCTGATTTTCTTCGCGTCCCGTCCGGCCATGAATATTGACGGACTCGGCGAAAAACTCATCGAGCAGCTTTTTTCAGCGGGCCTTGTCGATGGTATCCCGTCGCTGTATCGGCTTGTCGATCGTCGTGAGCATCTGCTGAAACTGGAACGTCTGGGAGCAAAATCGATCGATAATTTGTTGAACGGCATCGAAGCCTCGAAGCAGCAGCCGCTGTGGCGACTGCTGACCGGACTCAACATTCGACACGTAGGACAGACGAACGCGCGAACACTGGAACGAGCCTTCGGTACGATCGACGAGATTGCGTCGCAGTCAGAAGAGTCCTTGTCCAATGTCGATGAAATTGGTACCGTGATTGCGGCGTCCGTGCATCGTTTCCTGCGATCTGAATATGGCATCCGGATCGTCAGTCAACTCCGCGAACTTGGTCTGAATCTCGGTCAGCCAGTCGATCGCTCAAGGGTTCCTGCGGAAGGAAAGCTGATCGGTAAGACACTCGTTGTCACAGGCACCATGGTGCGTTTCGGTCGCGACGAAATAGAACAACTCATCCGCGACCACGGCGGCAAAGCCAGCGGCAGCGTTTCAAAGAAGACGGACTTCGTGGTCGCAGGCGAAGCGGCGGGAAGCAAGCTGACAAAAGCTCAGGAGTTGGGGGTCAAGGTGCTGACGGAAGATGAGTTTCTGGCGATGCTTGAAAACTGATTGTCGTTCAACCGTACTTGTGTCGATGAACCGAAGAAAGTTGTGTCAGTCATGAAATTGGCCAGTCCTGGTGACACGAGTGCATCACTCGCCGGAGCGAATTCAGTTCGTTGGTTGCTGATTGCTGGAGGAGCATGGGCCGCGTTGTGTTTCTACATGATGACTGCTCATTTGACTGACGGGCACACTAAGGATTTTGGTGTGCAGTGGATGGCCGGTCGGATTGTGGCCGATGGTCAAGGCAGACGGCTGTATGACCCAGACTATCAGGAAGGGGTGTTGCGAAAGCAACATGATCAGCCTGTCGTGGATAAAATGCAAATCAAGGTGATCGGCGGCTGGCTCTCATATCCACCTGTCCAGGCGATTTTGTACACTCCCCTTGGCATTTTGTCGCCGTCAGCGGCGCAGTGGTGGATAGTTCAGTTGAGTCTGGGTGCCGTCATCGTGACGGCCTTGGCGCTCAGCCGCTCAATCAATGGAGCCGTACCTGCCTCCGTGGCGATCCTCACGCTGTTGCTTCAACCCGCGTTCTTTTCGAATATTGCACTCGGGCAGAATGCTGCCGTGACGTTAGCGATTATTGTGGTGGGCTGGTGCCTGCTGGTCCACGGGAAGGACGTTTCCGCTGGTTTAGTGTGGGGGTTGTTGGCGTTCAAGCCCACATGGGGGCTTGCGATCTGCTGGGTTCCGCTGGTGACGAAACATCCGAAAGCCTATTGGGGCCTGATGACATCCGGGTTGTTCCTGGTCATGTTGTCGATTGTGGTGTGTGGCGGAGATGCGTGGGGCAACTGGCTGGAGATTGCGAGGAAAATCGAGACCGGCTACTCACTGGATCCGACATGGGTCTGGATGCGTCGGGACCTTGTTGGCCTGGGCCAGCACATCTTTGGCCAGTTCTCGCCACTTGTAAGCTGGGGAGTCAGTGGGATGGTTGCCCTCGTCACCGCAGTGACGCTCAGGAAATCTTCCGCATCTGTTTCCGGTGGTCTCGGCGGATCGTTGCTTTTCTCCGCGATTGTCCTGACATGCCCAAAATTTATCTATTACGATGTTCTCATGGCAACTCCGGCCTTTCTGCTGGCGTTTTCGGAGTGGAAAACTCACACGCGGACGGCGGGCATTGTCCTGATGATCCTGGCTATTGGATTCTTTGGGGCTTTCGCCTTTGATTTTGGCGCATGGCCACTCTGCTGGCCGCTGGAAACGGCAAGTACACTGGGACTCTGGTTGTGGAGCATTGCTTTAATCCTGATGCGTGCCCCGGTCGGTCAGGGACCGGAGGCTCGGAAAGAACCGGCGTGATGTGCCATAACGCCCCACGCTGTGTATTTCAAATTTCAAATTTCAAATACGAACAATTGCGGCCCGCTGGGTACGTGGGGCACGTTTATAACGTGCCCGGCACGATGGAATCGTGCCCCACTTATTTCTGTCTCAGTCCTTACGCCGAACCAATCCACTGTTTCATGGAACGGTCGAGTGGCTGAGGTACTCAATCGCTCTCTGCAAGTCTCTTCAGAACGCTGTCGATTCGTTCATCGAACAGTCTTTGCCATTCCGCAGCCACGATGCAGTCGCAGTCTTCCTGGGCGTATCCGGTGTTGTTGCGTTGCTGCTCGGTCGGCAGGTAGTAGATGTAGCCGTTCGTGTAGCCCGCCACAAAAGTATTCGGGGCTGGCGAACGCTGCTTGATGGCGAGACCAATCTCAACGGTCAGTTCGCCGCCGAAGGTGACCATCACGAAGTCACCGATGCGAATGCCGCAGACTTCGACATTGACCGTGGGCATTGCAGCGGCCTGATTCTGTTTCAAATGCATGTCCAGCAGATTCAGATTGATCTGCAGACGTGTCAACTGTTCCATCGCATGGATGTTCTGAATATAGGCTTCCAGATTCGCACGGTTCTCGGTATCCAGCTTGCTCAGGTCGTCGCGCCCGTGCGCTTTTTCATGCAGATAGCGCTGGCTGTAGTAGGCCGGAAAATCTTCTGACACTTTATGTTGCACGTACAACGGGAGAAAGGTCTTCAGGTTGATGTTGGTGCCCTTGAGCGACTTGACAATCTGGGCTTGTTCCGCCTGAATCGATTCCATGCGTCGTTCCAGATCTGCACCGAGGGGCAGGGCGACGACCTCACTGATGACCTTCAACGTGGCTGAGTCACCCGGCTGAATCTGGCGTGCGGCCTGGAGCGTGCTCAAGCCAAGCTGGTTGCCGTAGTGTTCGGCATCGTGGATTTGATGGACGATCTTATACATTGCCGGATTGATGTCTCCCGCACAGCCCTGAACAAAAAAAGCCATTACGTTTGCGCCCAGATTCTGTTCGATGGCTTTTGACGCGAAACCGGGGAAGTCGGCCGTGTTGCCGCCGCCAGGGACTCCCTGAATCGGGTGGCACGCAAAATTGTAGAGCAGGGCGAGCGGCGTGCCGTCGGTGCGATCGAGACGCAACAGGCCAATCTCGGGATCAACGGGACCGACTGCTTCGACGTCTTCGTCCTGCGGCATGGAGTACGCTCGGCGCATATCCACTTCACTGCCGTCTTTCATCTTTAATCGTCGATTTTCCATGATGCGATCTTCATGGCCGCGCCCCGTGCCGACTCGAACGGGAACCAGCGCTGCGACAGCTTCTGTGACAGCCTGCACAGTCAGCTGATCGGCATCACTTCGAACGACACTGTGACAATGGCTGGCGTTGATGATGACATGCTCGGGAGGAATACCCTGCTTCTGCAGTTCCGCGCGGACGTTGGGCAGATACGCATTTCCAATCCGCCCGATTCCACCGATCGCAACCGCATCGACCGTCACGATAATGGCTGTCGTGGTGCCATCGGAAATCGCCAGAGCTTTGACATACGACGGATCATTTACTGGCCCGGCCTCGTAATCCGTGATTTCGACCCGCGCCACACCCGCGCGGAGCGTTGCGGCAGGCTTTTGAGCTTTCTCGTCAAAGGCGTGCGATGCCCGAGGTGTCATCAGTCCCAGAAAGATTCCGAGGCCCATTGCGGCGAGTAACAGTGATCTCATAAGTGAAGCTCCGAAGTGGCTGAGGCGAAGTGTGTTGTGACGCACTCTATCGCCAGACATTTGACTTGGCGAGCGGGGCGGCGTTTGGCCACCAATCAGCCAGTTTCTGAACCTGCGCTGAATGTAGGGTGGGACAAGCGCCAGCGCCGGCCCACCACGCATGATCATGCTATCTGGTGGGCCTGATCTGCCGCTGGTACCACCACGCACGCGATCTGGTGGGCCTGCGCTGCCGCTGGTACCACCCTCCGAATTACCGCGATCTGGTGGGCCTGCGTTGCGGCTGGTCCCACCACGCATGCTCATGCGAACTGGTGGGCCTGATCTGCCGCTGGTACCACCACGCACGCGATCTGGTGGGCCTGCGCTGCCGCTGGTCCCACCCTACGAATTACCGCGATCTGGTGGGCCTGCGCTGCCGCCGGCCCACCACGCATGCTATCTGGTGGGCCTGATCTGCCGCTGGTCCCACCCTACGAATTCCCCTAAACATTTTTGATACGGGTGCGTGCCTGATTTGGTCCCGAATTCTGCTGCTCACTTGTTATTCCGAGCAGATCCGGAAATGATGACCCTTCCTCGACCCTCCCCTCCCTCTGGAGCTTATCCATGACCGACTCTTTCAACAGCGTCGCCGCACTGATTCTGCAAGCAGCCTTTTGCGTGTGCCTTACACACGGTTTAACCGCTGCGGCTGAAACTCCTGTCATCGTGGAGGAACTGAACGAAGCCAACTGGGATAGTCTGGTTCCGCAGGGTAAAGAAGTTGATGCGATCTACGGCGATATCGTGCTGCAGAATTCGCATGTGCGAGCTGTCATTGCGAAGCCGGTGGTGACGCGCAATGCCAACATGACAGTCCGCACCGTCGGTGGTTGTTTGATTGATCTGACGACAAGGAAGCATGAGAGTGATCAGTTGAGCGCGTTTTATCCCGCGCGACGGGCGTTTGCATTTGGTGATGAAACGGGGATCGAAGTTTCTAATTCTGTCGAGGTCGTCAATGGCGTGAAAACAGAATCCGGAGACGCTGCGTTGAGTGTTGCAGCAGCAGGCACGCAAGAAAAACCGAGCCTCAAGGTCACTTATTCACTGCAAGCCGACAAGTCATACCTCAAAGTGGAATCTGAATGGACTAACACCACG
>CAMAVB010000369.1 GCA_945861465.1 Candidatus Kuenenia stuttgartensis | reverse complement strand
GATCAGTTTTCCGTCTCGGTGCTGCTCTACGAATTACTGACGGGAAAAACTCCTTATGGTGGATTGGGTGGCAAGGCCGGTCGTCCGGCGTTCGCATCGAAAACCAAAAACTCGCTGATACCGCCGAGTGTGGTCGTCTCCGGCATTCGCGACCTACCCCGGTCACTGCGCGAATCGGTGGACCGATTGGTCATCGGGGGACTCGCGCTGGATCCCAACGAACGATACCCTCAACGACATGCCTGGCTTGAAGACCTGTACCAAGTCTCCGCACAGTTCCGCCTTCCGCCCCGGTTGACTCCGGGCGAAGAGTTTCTGACCAGGGTCATTCAATGGTTCGCCGGGCGATGAGCGATGAGCGATGAGCGAGTGGCGAGTGGCGAGTGGCGAGTGACGAGCAGCGAAGCTGGCTTATCGCCGCTCGGCGATACCCAGGTCAATGGCAAATTCGTGAGGTGGCACCCAGTGGAAGCGGTCGCCGCAATGTGAGTGATACGTTTGATTGTCGGTGCCCCGAGTCTGCAACGGCATGAGGGCATTTCCATTCACGACTGTCTCGGATTCATTTCGCACGTACTTCCGTGGCTCTCCCCAATCGCAGCCGCGACAACGGTTGTCAGTGGGCGCAGCCGGCACGAACTTTCCGCTCAACTGAATACGCAGGAATTCCCGGACGTCATGCAGCGCTCGATCCAGCTGCGATTGTGCCGCAGGCGTATTGGGAATGATGACGCAGTCGTAAGATCCTCCGAACAGCAAAACACCGAATGGTGACTTGGCACCCTCGCAGCTTTCGATCAGCCGACAGTACGCGGCGATTCGCGCCACGTGTTTGGGCCGCCATGTGTGGTCACCCCGATGCTGCCGAATTACGGGGATTCGCAGCCCGCCCTTCGATAACACACGCCATGGGCGTCCACGCAATCCCTCTTTGACGTTGCGGTAGGCATCGACAGGTTTTTCGCAATCGAATCCTTGCTTGCGAAGTGACCACCATTGGATTTCCCGAATCAGATCGGAATCCACATTGACCGGGGTCAGCTCGGCCACCTGCATGATTCTCTTTTCTCGCGAAACGCGGGCAATCATGCTCAGATTATCCCACAGCCGCGCGACGAAGTAGAACAGAGGCAAAGCGCTGACCAGTGCTGACAGCGGCGAAACCAGCCGCCACATCAGGAGCGGCAGCGCAATGGCCGGAGCAATGAGGGTCATCCACAAACGGAACTTCCCCCATAACTTCTGCAATTCCTCCACGAACCGGTGTTCGCTGAAATCGGCGAAACTCGGGAGCTTCGGACCCAGCGGCGGCTCATCTTCACCCTGATCGTCGCCCGTTTCACGGGCCAGCACCGCTGACCTCGGACAAAACACGTGCTCGCTCAGCACATGCACGCTGACGTCCGGCAAATCACTCGACGGCGTATTCTGGAAGCGTGATTGATTTCGGGGATCCATATGATTATCCGTTTGCCCAGCGTTTGAGTTCCGGCAGGAGTCGTGTCAGTGTCACCTTTCGGCGATCGGGAATCGGCTCGATGCAATCGAGCAGCATCTGTTTCAGACGTGGCGGGACCTGGCTCTTGCTGATCGAGTCGTCGGTCCGGTCCGCGTCGAATTCCGGCCCGGCGATTGCAGCACCGGCCAGCTGTCCAAAGCTGTAAAAATCGGACTGCACTGTCGCCTGGCCTCCGTCGAGTTCTGGTGCTCGGAAGGGATCTTCCGGCCATTCGCTCGAAACGGATGGAGCGCCTTCCAGCAATTTCGCAAGCTCGAAATCGGTGAGAACCGCACGTCCGTCTCGATCTGAGATCAGCACGCGGGCTGGTGCCAGTTCCCGCAGCAGAATTCTCGCAGCATGCAACACCTCAAGTCCCAGCGCGACATTATAAAGGAGTCGCGGCAGTGTTTCCTGCGGCCACGCCGCTGAATGCAGGTGGTCGGCCAGCGTGTGTTCACCGACCCATTCATCAATGACCCACCAGCCATCCCCACTGGAGACAGGTGTCGAAGTGTGATTGACGGCGATGTGCGGATGACTGCCGATCCGAGCACACACATCCGCATGCCGCGACAGCTTGTGCTGGATCTCCTCACGCTTGGCCGTGGGCAGCCAGCTCAGGTGATAAAACTTGCCGCGTCCGAATTTCGCCGGCGAGTGTCGGTGCTGCAGCCGGCACACGATGTAGTAGAGATCGTTGGGTAACTGACGACCCTGGTCGAGGTATCCGATGGACTCCCATTCGGCGGACCCAGCTAATGGTCCGTATTCTTGCGCCGGCGTGACATACCGAGGATCCCAGGGTGCCAGCAGTTCCAGAACCGTCTTATCGAGTTTATCGGCAATCCGCTTCGCCGTATGAGGCAGAACTCCTCCGCACTGAACGATGACTTTGATCACGCGAGAGCCGACATTCGTGTCTTCGCCCAGCGTCTTGCGTGCAAGTCCTTTCGGTAACCTCGCGCGATCCACAAGAAAGGGATCAAGATAAACCAATTTGGGATCAATCTCTCGGCCGGTGGAGTTCCGCATCTTTTCTTTGTGATTGTTCCCGGATGCATACTCCATGATCACTCGCCTGCAAAGGCCTTCGGATATTTCTACTCCCGACCGACTGACTCAGGTCAGTTGCTGACTGCGGTCAGTCGCTGACTGTAACCAGTCAGGATTCCATTCTGATTCAGTTTCCAGCGGGAGCCAACCATGAACAAGGTCATTTCTCTTTTACTCGACCGAATTGCAGAACGATTCGTCGCTTTGACTGCGGGACTTGTCAGTTCCCGCATCGAAGGATTTCACGCGACGTCTCTGGCAGAACAGCATAGTGAACTCGAAGATCTGGCCCGCACGTATGAAGCGGCAGGCAAGATCGAAATTGCTGCCAGTCTACGGCAACGAGCGCTGGGACTAAATTCTTCAAACCCGGCGGCTGAGGCCGAGCACATTGTCCGGAATGTAACCGGACAGCAGTTGCAACTGCCGGGACCACCGGATGCCGGGCAAGAGGCCGATGTGCGAAGATTGCCCGATTGTGCCCCGTGCGCTTCTCCCCGAAACGCGAAGCGACCACGAACAGGCGACGCAAGGAAATCGGCTGATGCCACGGGAGATCTGTTGTGAGCGTCTCCCTGCATCTCACGCTTCGAGACGAAGAGATCCTGCAAGCACTGGTGCAGAAGGTGCGGCTCTTCAGTCAGCGACAAATCGCCGACGCGTGGTGGTCCGGCCAACTGCCAAACGCAAGACGCCGCCTGAAACGCCTGGCCAGTCGCGACCTGATCGAACGTCTGACGGTTCAGGCCCGGTCACTGCCGTTACTCCAGTCACCCATTGTCAGCTGGCGACCGGGAGACGCGACTCCGGAATTCGGTGCCATCGCACATCGCTGCCGCGATCGCTGGCGACTGCGACCCGTTCGCCCGTGTACGGCATGGATCGCTTCCGACAAAGGAGCCCAGGCATTCGGCGGTGTTCGCCGTGGTGAACTGAAACTGGCGACGCAGGCGACGCATGACCTGGGTGTCGCGGCAGTGTGGCTTCGCTTCCGCCATGTCTCTCCGGAATGGGCGGATGCGTGGCGGAGTGAAGATTTATTGGCGCATACCCGCCATGGTCAGAAGCTGCCGGATGCGTTTCTGCTGGACGCAGACGGACGAGTGATTTGGGTATTGGAATTCGGCGGCGGCTACGACACAGCCCGCGTCGAGGCCTTTCATCAGGACTGCGTGGCCCGCGGTCTTCCTTATCAACTGTGGTAGTCAACATGGACGATTTTCAAATTCCAATTCCCATCCGATTCCGCATCACCGGACGGCAGCGCTCGATCATCGAGCATGTGGGTCGTTACCGACTGACGACGCTGGAGGTTCTTGGGCGTGTGATTCTTCCCGGCACTTCCCGCAATGCCCTTTCGAAAATCGTCAATCGACTGTGTCTGGCGGGGCTGCTCGTCAAGTATCCCCTGGTTCATCCCACTCACTACTTTGTCCTCGGTCAGGCGGCCGCTCACTTGTTCGGTGCCGGTGAACATCGCGCGGTTCCCCTCGGTCCCCAATCACTGCCGATCGAATACGCCGTGCTGGTCTATGCGACTTTGAGCCAGCAGCCGCGCATCCGGCAGACCACGGCCGAGATTCTCGCCCGCTGGCCATGGCTGCCGGTCGGTCTGACCAATTCCCCGCATTGCTTCGATGAACGGAATCAAGTGCTGGAACTTGTCCGCGTCGACCTCGGTGGACCGGCCGATTATGTGGCCCGCAAATGCGCGGCCGATGTGACCTGCCGACGACAGTTCGCGGAGTTTGCTCCACTGGTCGCCCAACAACGATTTCGCCTGGTTGTGGTTACCGCCACTCCGGAGAAGGCGGTGGCCGTCCAGCAGGCACTTGACCGCCATGACTGGCCGGTCGGTTTACTGATGCACCTTTCGATTGTTCCCAGACTGTTAACCCTTTTAGCGAGTCATCCCCATGCGTGACGAGTATTACCAATCTGTCGGAAATCCGGTTCAGATCGACAGACTTCCCTCCACTCGACCGGACATCGCACATCTGGCACCGGATCTGTGTCCCATCACGCGACTCCATGTGACGCTGAGCTTCGTGCTGACTGCGGCGGCTGCGGTCGTTGGTGTCTATGTGTTCTGTGGCCGTCACGGAGTCGCCTGGATGGAACCGTTCGATCTGCTCTTTGCATGGTCGACGATCATTGTCTGTGTCGGCGGCACGATTCTCATTGGTCGCATCCCGTGGTCCTTCAGTGGTCCCTTCCTGGCTGCCGTAGGACTGCTGGCGTTGAATCACCGCACATCATGGGGGCGTGAGGTGATCGTTGTATCGATCGTTGTAGGTGTGCTGATTTTTGCCTTTGGACGACACTGGATAGCGATGTGTGTCACGTCCCCCGTGTCGCGAGCCGATGCCGAGTCACTGCTCGCGCACTGGCAACTGCAGCTCCTTTTGTTTGCAGGCATCGCTGGCTTGTTAGTGGCCAGTTTACTGTGGTTCGGGGCTCTGCTGTTTTACGCCGCTCTGCTGACACTTCCGCTGACCGTCCTGGTGATTCCACATCCACCAGGGCTGACGGATTCACGCTGGCACGTCATTCTCGACTGCCTCAATTCCTGGTTCACATACGAAGCCAGTCCCGTTCCCGGCCTGTATCAAGGCCTGTTCGGTTCTCCCCTTCGGCGCCACGGTTTGACGCTGCTGGCAATCGTCCTGACAGCAATTGCCTTGAGCCGATGGACACAATCACCGCTGCCCCGAGTTCTGGAACTGGGAAGAAGTCGGAATGCGGCCGTCACACAACGACTGGACTTTCGTGATGCCGGAGTCTTCGAACGCATGCGCTTCAACGGATTCGGCGTCGCACTCACTCTGGTCATCTCGGTCGCACTACCAATCGTGATTCCGATGGTGCTGGTCGTGTCTGCCGCGTTTCCCGTCATGCTCGAAGCCGCCGCTCGACGGCAAAACGCGACATCCAAGCATCCGGTTTCAGCGATCCTTGACCAGATCTCGCTGTCAGCAGATCTCACGGAGCGGACCAGTATCTATTTTGGACGTGTCGTTGCGGATGGAAGTCCCGTCCTTGTCCCGCGCAAAATCTTCAGCGAACACGCTCACGCATTGGGTGATAGTGGATCTGGCAAGACGTCCCTGTTTCTGTGCCCCATCATTGAACAACTGGCACGCAGCGGTGACTGCAGTCTGATCGTGCTGGACCTCAAAGGCGATTCACTCGAACTGCTGGCGTCGCTCCAGAGCGCTGCCGAACATGTTCGTCAGCAACGCGGGCTGCCGATGCCTTTGAAATGCTTCTCCAATCAAGCGGACAAAGCAACTTTTGCCTTCAACCCGATGACTCAGCCGTTCTGGACGAATTTCGATCTCCTCACTCGCACGGATATTCTCTGTGCCGCCTGCGGACTCAGCTACGGTGCGGACTATGGTGCAAGCTACTTCAGCTCCGCGAACGCCGCCATTCTGCATCACGCGCTCAAGACCTTTCCGGAAGTCACCAGTTTTTCGGAACTCGCTGATGCCATCGGCGAAGTGCTGGTCTCGGCAAAAAAACGCGACCTGCATCCCGAGATTCGCAAGGCCGGTCATCATCGAATCCGAATACCACATTTCCCCGGAGGAATATCAGCGGAGGCGGACGCTTCCATGGCCTGCGGAAGAAGGCATGTTCGTCCCGCGCGAACAGCACAAACGCAGCAGGCAGGTACAGCCCTCCCGACCGAAGAAATCAAGGGTGACGATGGAAGTCATTGGTGACAGCCCCTCGGCACCACTCAATGACGCAGAACTCAAGTCCATCGAAGATCTTTTCCAGGGCTTCAAACAGGATTTCTCTGATGACGATGCTGACAAGCGAGGGCCGCAGTCAT
>CAMAVB010000368.1 GCA_945861465.1 Candidatus Kuenenia stuttgartensis | reverse complement strand
TGATGCAGGCTCACACGATCCGGATGGCGCTGGAGGATGCCGGCGTGGATGTTCGGATTGAGGGCGAATTGCTGCAGAGTGCCGTTGGCGAAATCCCGTTGGGATGGGACACACTTCCGCGAATCCTGGTCGATTCCTCACAACTGAATGCGGCGAGGGAAATTGTCGAATGGTCCGATGCTCGCTCGACTGCCGACCCCCCCGGCGACGAGACAGACGAAAGCACTCGCTGCCTGGCATGCGGATGCGAAATGGCTGAAGCAGAAACGACCTGTGCGTCCTGTGGCTGGACCTTTCTGGCCAAGGACTGAGACAGAAATAATTGGGGCACGATTCCATCGTGCCGAGCACGTTAAAAACGTGCTCCACGTCCGGAAGACGACAGTTATTTCTCCGCCAGTCCTAAAGCAACAAATGCATAGAGCAATTCTGAGTATCCCGACAGCACTTAAAGATCAAATGGAGTTTATAGCATGGATTTGCTCGCGACTTTTGTCCTCACCCAGATCATGGCTGCGTCATTGTGCTTCGTCCCTGCCGTTGTCGTTCTGCCAGACGAAAACACGCTGCAGACGGAGATCGGGAAAACAGTCGGCAAGGCAATTCAGGAACTTCGCGGGAAGGACGCACCGAAAGTCGTGGGTCGAGGGCCGATAAAGGCTGCTCAAAATGCCGCCGGTCGGACCGAGCAGGATATTCAGAAATTCAGTGCACGACTCGAGGCTTACTGCAGTGCTTCAGCGGCATGGATCGTCAAATCGTGCGAATTGACGGATGAGCAACAGATCAAGCTGAAAGAAATCCTGGATGACCAACTTGTTCGAGCGGCAGCGCAGTTTGCGAAGTCGAGGGATCCGAATGGTCAACGCCAAAAGTTACCTCGGACGATCCCTCTGCTTTTCACGCTGCCCGGCGGACAAGGGACAGACTTTACGGAGCAATTCATCGCGACAATCAGGAAGGATTTGCTGACGGAGGAACAAACGCAGCAACTTGCGACAGCTCTCGGCGAACGTGAAGTGTTTCGGAGCAAGGCCTACCTGTCGTACAGCGTCGCTATTATCGACGGTGAGCTGTTTCTCACCTCCAGTCAGCGAGAAGCCCTGCACAGCCAACTCACCGGTCAGTGGACGACGATGTATTATCCGTTCTACGCATTCAGCCCACAGATTGATTACATCCCCTATAAATCCGTCTTGACCATTCCCTTGTTGACTGAGGGGAAGAGTTTTCTGGATCCGAGTCAGCAGAAGCGACTTCAGGATCTCAGTCAGGACGGTCAGCTTTGGATCATTCATTCAGCCACGGGGCCGGATGAATGGGCGCGCCAAGTTATGGACGCCGGTCAAAAGAAGCGAGACGCTTTCCTGCGGGTTGCGGCTGTCCAGATCAGCTATTACGAAAACGAACTGCAGCTTTCTGCGGAACAGGCGGATCACCTGCGAATTGCCAGCAAAGGTGCTGCTGTCGTGGCCCTCGCCGATTGGAAAGAGACAGTTGATCGGACGAAACAAGATCTGGCTCAAGGGCCTCGCAATGTCCTCGTTGCCGTGCCGTTAAATCACACCAATTCGATCGACCAGAATCAAATCTGGGCAGATGCAGTTGCCTCCGTTACAGAGGGAATGCCGCGCGAGAGTTTGAATCGGCGGAAGGAATCGAATCGCACAGCGACTGCACAGGCACTGCTGGCGATGTACGATAGTGAGCTGTGGCTGACTCCGGAGCAGCGTGGACCACTGGGAAAACTGATTCTGCAGACACTGCCTTCTGACGTGAATCAAAGCGTCGCCCGCTCGAATATTCGCATTCGTGATTTGATTCTGTTGACATATCCGCTTTTTAAGACGACTGAGCAGCAGCGGGTGGATGTCATTTCAGAATCGCAGCAGAACGTCTGGAAACAAATGGCGTCGTCTTTTCATTGGCAGCAGCAGAACAACCAGGTTGATATTCCTTTACGAACTGGCGGAAGTCTCAGGTACGAGCTCGCAGAATGAGGAAGAATCTGCTGCGAGATTAATGCTGAATTGTGGGTAGGCCGGACCAAGCGGAGCGCCGTTCCGGCATGTTTGTGACAATTGCGGGAACGGCGCTCCGCTTGGTCCGGCCTACAGACGCGCCCAACTGATTGGATTCGTTCAAGGACTCACCTTAAATGCCATCCCCGTATCCCGGCATGGATCCGTTCCTTGAGATGCAGGAATGGGACGATTTTCATCCGACATTCAATACTGTGCTGCGGGAATTTCTCAGCCCTGCATTGGAACCAGACTACCTTGTCCGTGTTGAGCGACGTGTGCATGTGGAACGGGACGGCACAGAACCTGAAACCATGCGTCGGGAAACCTATCTTGTTGTGCGTGATCGTGAAACGATGCAGATCGTCACAGTGATCGAACTTCTTTCACCGTCAAATAAGCGCCGCAACGGCGATGGGTGCCGTGAATATTTGATGAAACGGGAAGAGTTTCTTTCCAGCCCCGCGCACCTTGTTGAACTGGATTTTTTGCGCGGTGGAATACGTCTGCCGGTGGTCGGCTCGCTCCCGCCAGGCGACTATTATGCGATCGTCAGTCGTGCAAATCGTCGGCCACGTTGTGAAGTCTACGCATGGACGCTGCGTGACAGACTGCCTTCGATTCCGATCCCGCTCAAACTCGGCGACGACGACGCAGTTGTCTCGCTGCAGGAAGTCTTCGAGACCGTCTATCAGCGAGCACGCTATGACTTGTCGGTCAAGTATGATGCCGCGCTTGACCCGCCACTGAACGAATCTGAGCAGCAGTGGGTCAATCTGAAATCTACTCGTCCCGCCCCGGGCGTTTGAGATCATGCGGCTCGAGGATCGCACCATACATTTCCGGGCGGCGATCAGCCATGCGGTCGATCATGTGTTTTCCGGGAATTCGCACAATGAGTTTGGCGCGGGCGGCGACAGGATCGATGTCCGCGCGAATGATGCCGGGCTTGTCGTTGTCGATCGAAGTCATCGTCGCGCCGACCGGGCTGCAGATGCGACTCTTGCCGATGAACCGGAATCCGTTTTCCGTTCCGATACGATTCACGGCAGCAAAATACACACCGTTTTCCATTGCGCGCGAATTGATCGAAAACTGAGCCATATAGTCGCCGCCAGGTGGCCAGTTGGTGGGCAGCACGATGATGTCGGCTCCGCGCAGCGCCAGCACGCGCGCGGCTTCCGGAAATCCCCCGTCGTAGCAGATCAGCATCCCGATGCGTACACCGTCGGCTTCGAACACTTCAAACGGACGATCTCCCGGTGTTGTAAACCGATCGACTCCCAGATACGGGAGATGGATCTTGCGGTAACTGCCGATCAGCCCCGCAGGCCCGATGAGCACCGCCGTGTTGAACAGCTCTGTGCCTGATTTTTCGAGCATCCCGCAGACGACGAACGTGTTGAGCTCCTTGCAGAGCTTTGCGATACGCTCAGTCGTCGGGCCGGGGACAGGCTCCGCCAGTGACATCGCGTCTTCGAGCGAATCGAAGCAGTAGCCCGTGTTGAAGCATTCCGGGAAGATGGTCAGTTGTGTGGCCTGAGCGACTTCGGAACGTACGTGGGATTCCAGAATCGTCAGGTTGGCGTTGACGTCGCGGAAGATGACGTCTGTCTGAATACCGGCAATGCGCATAGAAGCGATTCTTTCAAAGTGATTTCGGAATGTCATCGGCAAGTTCTGCCGATGCACGTTCGATCTTCAGTTGGTCCGGAGAAAAGATGTAACGATGGCAATGATTCTATGAAATCTAACGGGGAGTCACGTCGATGAACACCAAGGACGAGCGAGACGCGCCGAATGCAGGCAACGATCGTCATCGGTTGGCGATCTGCTGACCGAATTGTCACCGTCGAACGAAGGTAAGATCCGTGAAGACAATCGAAGGCCGCCCCGGAATTCTGTTGACGCTTGTCGCAGCTCTTGCCTCAAGTGCCCTCCTGACCGGTTGTCAGACAACCATCGGCGGGCAGACTCTGCCCTCGCCGGACTTCCTGACCGACGACGTGCAGTATTTCCCGTCTGGCCCGGAGTTTAAGCTCACCAATCAGGTTCAGGCAGCTCAGAAGCAGGCAGCCGAAAAGAAAAAACTGGAACAGGGCTTTTGAGCTCTGACTGCTGATTTTCGGGAAATTCCCACAATCAGAATACCCACGCGGGCGCTCGAGTCATGGACTTGAGTGCCCTTATTTTATGCGCTGTGAACGATTTGCCAGGCAAAGCGATCTTTTTCTGTCGCGGCGCATTGTCTGTTTCGACAACACTTGTCTGGACAAGTGTTTGTAGCCGGTCTAAGATCGAGTGAGTCCTTTTTCGTTTGACCCGAGCCAGCGGCGAGGCACCTCGCTTGTGGAATCCTCGCCGCTGGTTCGGGTCAAACATGCATTTCCATGCGGAAAGTTGTCCGGAGACAGGCGATGTTTAACGATGTACCCCAATCAATTATTGAATCCGATGTGGTTGTCATCGGAGGTGGCCCGGCTGGTTCAACCACCGCCACATTGATCGCTCAAAAGGGCTACAAGGTTCAGTTGTTTGAACGAGAGAAATTTCCGCGATACCACATCGGTGAGTCATTGATTCCTGAAACGTATTGGGTTCTGCAGCGTCTGAACATGCTTGAGAAGATGCGGAAGAGCCATTTTGTTCATAAGCATAGTGTGCAGTTCGTGAGCGCTAACGGAAAATCGTCTGCGCCATTTTACTTCTCCGAAAACAAGCCGCATGAGTGCTCGCAGACATGGCAGGTCGAACGCAGTGAGTTCGACCTGATGCTGCTCAACAATGCCCGCGAACACGGTGTTGATGCACACGAAGGTGTTCGCGTGCTGGATGTCGTGTTCGACGGTGATCGCGCCACGGGCATTCGCATTCAGCGACCGGATGGTTCGACGGCGCAAGTCAACGCCAAAGTCGTGGTGGATGCCAGTGGTCAGAGCGGGATGCTGATGAACCGACTCAAATTGCGAATCTGGGATCCTGTACTCAATAAAGGCGCGATCTGGACATACTGGGAAGGTGCCTATCGCGACAGCGGTCGTGACGAGGGTGCCACGGTGGTGCTCCAGACGGAGAGCAAGGACGGCTGGTTCTGGAATATCCCACTGCACAATAACCGCGTAAGTATTGGAATCGTGGCTCCGTTTGACTACCTGTTCAAGGGGCGAGGAACACACGAAGAAGTTTATCACGAAGAGATTGAAGCCTGTCCTGCGGTGAAAGAACGTATCTCAGGTGCAAAACGAGTTTCAGGTTATCATGCGACGCGCGACTATTCTTATCGTTCGACGAAAGTTGCGGGCGACGGCTATGTGATGGTTGGTGATGCTTTCGGATTTCTTGATCCGCTGTATTCGTCAGGAGTTCTGTTGGCATTGAAGTCCGGCGAGATGGCGGCAGATGTAGTCGTGGAGGGACTCGAAAAGAACGACCTGACTGAAGCTCAGCTTGGCAAATGGGGCCCGGCTCTCAACGCCGGCATTGACCGGATGCGACGTCTTGTCTGCGAGTACTACGATGGCTTCAGCTTCGGACGCTTCGTGAAGAATTTCCCGCAACTGCGTGGAACCGTCACCGATTTGCTGATCGGCGATCTGTTTTCGGACAAAGTGGATGTCGTGTGGGAGCCAATGGAATCGCTCTACAATGAAGGCAAGACGGCTCCCGGCTCCTGGACCGGAGGCATTCCCGGAGAACAGGCGGAATCTAAAGCAAACGAGTGGTACTACACCGAAGCCGCGAAGTCATAACAGGCTTCGATCTGTCGTTTTAGTTTCCCGGATCGGCATTTTCGTTTAACGGCGAGCCGCAGGCGCAGGCGAAACCTCTCGACGACGCCTGCGGCTTGCGGTTAAACGATTAAGAAGAGAGTCCCCATGCTGCCTGCCAGCCGGTCATGTCGCAATGTCTCTGTACGTTTTGCTGATTCTGGCCGATGAGTTAAACTCCGGCCACAAAGAATTCACAGCGTTGAGGAGTACGGCAGATGATTACAATTTCAGGCAGCAAAGTCGTACACCGCATTCTGCTGGCCGTGTTGCTGTGGATGTCACTGTCCTTTGTGGTGTCGGCTGATGACTGGCCGAACTGGAGCGGCCCACAGCACGACGGCATCTCGCGGGAAACCGGCTTTGCCGATGTCTGGCCAACTGACGGATTGCCGATTGAATGGACTCGAGAAATCGGCACGGGCTTTAGTTCCATGTCCGTCGCGGGGGATCGCTTGTTTGCGATGGGACACACAGATGGTGCGGAAATTGTCTGGTGTCTGAATTGCCGGAACGGTGAAGTCTTCTGGAGGCACGAATATCCTGCCGCGCTGATTCCGAATCTGCACGAAGGTGGTCCTTGTTCCACGCCGACGGTCGATGGCAATCGTGTCTACACGGTCGGCAAAGAAG
>CAMAVB010000367.1 GCA_945861465.1 Candidatus Kuenenia stuttgartensis | reverse complement strand
GACTTCGTCGGCGAGATCACAGGAGTGCTCGCGTGACTGGAATCCGACCGCTGGCGGATCGCCTGTCGGTTGGAAGCCAATGACGCGGCAACGACTGGCTTCGCGTTTCCGGCTGCCGCGGGCGAAGCGATCGGAGCGGGCGAAGCGGTGGGTAAGACGTCCATCAGGAGGCTCATCGCGACATCTTCATCGGCCGAAACTCGCGGTTCCTTATAGTCCAGACGGAAACGCTGGTTCGCCGTGCGCAGCACACCGCCAGGCAGAATTCGTGACGTCTGACAGCGAACATTATTGACGGACGTCCCGTTTCGACTGCCAAGGTCGCGCACCCACCAGTAGCCATCGATCAATTCCAGTTCGCAGTGTTTTCCGGAAACACTGCCGCAGGAGATCACATGATCATTCGCCGGATCACGTCCCAGCGTCACTGACCTGCTCAGCAGGATGATTGGATTTCCCCCGCCAACGGGAGTTAATCGACCTAACATGGCGATCTCCTCATGTATCGCATTCCTGATTTGCGATTCGCAGTCCTGGATTGTCGTAGAGAGCTTGGTTTCTGCTAACAGTCAGTACAGATCAGAGCACTTCACGGCATTCATGGTACAAAGACCATTGGCAAGTCCCCTCTCCCCCGATTCGTTTGCGGGAATGCAATCTCGAATTCCACTGCCGACTCGCCGCAAACGATTCGGGGGAGAGGGCAGGGTGAGGGGGATTTTTTGCTCAATGCCATAATGAATACCCCCTCATCCGGCCTGTCGGCCACCTTCTCCCCCTTGCCAGGGGGAGAAGGGACATGCCAACGAAATTTCCACAACAACGGCTTGGAGTATGTAAATGCAATCATAAAATGCTCTCACGTCCGGGTTCACTAAGAACTACGTGGAAAACCGGGCGCTAACGCACTGCGGCTGATAGGTTACCTAACTTTCCAGAAACTCACGCAATTCCGTTGTGATCCGACCGTACTTTTGTTCAAGCTCCTGCAATGTTTCCGTCATAGACTGCAGCGATCCGTCGCCCGCCCCCATTTCCAGTGACTGTGCCAGTTCGGCTGTTGTGAAGGCCCCCACACCCAGCATCGCCCCTTTGAGCGAATGTCCGCGAGAACAGATTCTGGCAGTGTCCTGAGCCTGCACCGCCGATTTGAGGTCCTGAAGTAATCGTTGCGACTCTTCCAGAAACACCTCCACGACCCTTTTCAGGAATTCACGATCGCCATCCACTCCCTCCAGCGCGGTCGGCCAGTCGATCAGTGAATCGACCGGCAATGATTCTGATCTGATACTGGACGGCGACGTCTCGGGGCAGTTCTCATTCGGCATCAAAGTCCCCAGAATCGCAGCGAGTTGTTTTGACCGAATCGGCTTCGAAAGATAATCATCCATGCCTGCGGCCAGACAGCGTTCCCGGTCTCCTTTGAGTGCATGCGCCGTCATCGCCACAATCGGTGTCTTTGTGCCGTTGACTTTTTCAAGTTCCCGAATGGCAGCGGTGGCCGAAAAGCCATCCATCACCGGCATCTGCACATCCATGAGGATGACATCAAAACGCTCCGCCTGATACGCAGTGACTGCTTCAAGGCCATTGTTGGCAATCGTCAACTGGTGCCCATGCCTGGCAAGAATCCCGGTTGCCAGCTTTTGATTCATCAGATTATCTTCCGCCAGCAGAATCTTCAGGGACCGCATTGATTTGCCGGGTTCCTGGACGGCAGCCGGAGCAGCTGACTGAATCTGAGAACCGGCGTTGTTGGCGATGCTCACAATCACGTCGAATAGTTCCGACTGCTTGACTGGTTTCATCAAACTGGCGGCGATCAGCAGTTCGTGGCGTTTGACGGAATCACCCACGCGACCACCGGACGTCAGCATGATCAATGGCGTGAGTCGAATATCGGCATCATCTCGAATCTGTCGTGCCAGCATAAATCCGTCCACGTCCGGCATATTGACGTCGCTGATGACAAGGCGAAACGGGGTGCCACTTGCCTGCGCCTGGCGGAGCAGGACCATCGCTTCGCCGGCAGACTCCGCAGCCACAGGTTGCATACCCCAGTTCTTCAGCACCTCCAGCAGAATGCGTCGATTCGTGGCGTTGTCATCGACGATCAGGACAGGGGCATCTGTGATGACATCGCCACCGGTCTTCGATTCTGTTCCGGCATCGGTGCCCAAGGCAAACGTTACGGAGAAATGAAACGTACTGCCTTGATTGACCACGCTGGAGCAGTGAACTTCACCGTCCATGAGTTCCACCAATCGCCGCGAGATGGCAAGCCCCAGCCCGGTTCCGCCAAATCGTCGCGTGGTGGAAGTGTCCGCCTGATGGAACGCCTTGAAGATCTCATCCATTTTTTCCGCAGGAATCCCGATACCGGTGTCGGACACCGTGAAGTTCAGAGTCCTTTGATCACCGTTGCGGGCACTTGCTTCGACGGTCAGCACGACTTCGCCGGTTGCAGTAAACTTGATCGCATTGCCCACCAGATTGACGACAACCTGCCGCAGCCTTGAGGCATCTCCCACCAGACATTCCGGAACATTCGGTGCAATGGCGAATGCGATTTCGAGCCCTTTGCTGTGAGCCCGCTGGCTGAGCGACTTCATCGTGTCGCCGAGCACTTCGCGGATGTCGAACGGGACGGCGTCGAGCTCCATTTTGCCCGCTTCGATCTTCGAAAAATCCAGAATATCGTTGATCAGTTCCAGCAACGATTCGCCGGACAACTGCACGATTTTCAGGTATTCAAGCTGGACAGGCGTGAGTTCTGTATCGAGCAGCAATTCGGTCATGCCGATGATGCCGTTCATCGGAGTGCGGATTTCGTGACTGACATTCGCCAGAAAATCACTCTTCGCCTGATTGGCCGCATTGGCCGCATTCCACGCTGCATGGAGGGCCTCCTCGGCGCGACGACGTTCGATCGCACGCCCGATTTGTTCGCCCACACTCCGCAGAATTGTGAGCAGTCCGTCGTCGCGTTCCAGTCGGTCAAACGCAAAGAATTCCAGCACAGCGACCAGTTCGTCCCGAATTACAACCGGAAATCCGCACCCACTGCGAATCCCCAGCCGCTGGAGCGCTTCGAGCCGATGCCCCTGGATTCCCGTTTCAATATCACTGATCCACTGGGGACGTTTCGTCTTCAGAATCAACGACGGAATATCGGTGCCGGTCCGCACCCAATGCGCCTGCGTGATGCGTTGCAGTTCTGCCAGCGAATCCCGACCTTCAGAATTCCAGATGCCCGTCGGGATCAATTCCGGAGTGGTGTCGGTATTCCGTGGCAGGTATGCATGACCGATCGACCACGACGTCAGGTTACAGACGATGCCAATGCAGCCCCTGAGCAACTCCTCCAACGAATCCGTCTCCCGTGCCAGAGACGTCGACTGATGCAGCAGACCGGCTTCCATCGCCTGACGACGGGCCTGTTGCTCGGCAATCTTCTGTCGCGTGATATTGCGACCGATTCCGACAAGCCCCATCAACTGACCATCAGAATACCGCAGCGGAATCTTGCTCGTCAGCATCCACAGCGGATGTCCTTCGGTATCGACATTGGATTCCTCCCGATCGACAAGCGGAACGCCCGAGTCCATGACTTCACGATCATCCTGTGCAAAGTGGTCGGCGACTGACTGCGGCACGAAATCCTCGTCTTTCCGGCCGATCATGGCGGCCGGCGACTCGGCACCATACAACTTCACCAGAGCGGGATTTGCCATCAGAAACCGACCGGAGGTATCTTTGATAAAAATCACGTCCGGCAAATGATTCATCAAGGTCTGCAGCCGATCGCGTTCCTGATTCAACGCTTCTTCGGCGTTTAGATACGACGTAATGTCACGCGAAATTCCAAACGTCCCGATGATCTGTCCGGCGTTGTCCCGCAGCGGCATTTTTGTCGTTGAACAAAGTCGTGTCGGCTTGCCCGGTCGAAGCTGTTTTTCGACCTGTCCGATGATGCCCTCACCTGTCTGGATGATCTGCAGTTCATCAGCACGAGCGCGGGCGGCATGTTCCGGGCTGAAAAAATCGGCATCCGATCTTCCAATCGCTTCGACTGGATCCCGCAGACCGAACGAATGAGCCTGACTGCGACTGATCCGCATAAACCGACTTTCGCGGTCTTTGAAGTAGATGGAATCGGGGATCGAATCAAGCAGCGTGTGCAGCAACGATCGTTCGTGACTGTGATTGTCTTCCTGCTGACGTCGTTCCGTCACGTCCCAAAACAGAATCTGGACACCGACGATCGCCCCGTCCGCATCCCGCAGCGGTCCCTTGATCCGTTCCAGCCAGCGTTCTCTGCCATCGGTCGTGACGAACCGACAGGTTTCATGAATTTCTTCACCCCGCTGCAGGACATCCTGATCGCTCAATCGAAACCGTTCAACATCGCACTCAGGAAAAAATCCGGATGAGTTGCGATCCAGAACCTGTTCCAGCGTCTGGTCGTGAAACTTCAGATAGGCGTGATTCGCAAACTTTGGCCGCCCGTCGGCGTCCTTCTGCAGCAGACACATCGGCAGACTGTCCGCGAGGCACCGAAACTGTGACTGTGACTGTCTAAGCGCTTCGTGCGGAATGGCAGGGTCAGGATCAGGATCATTCATGGCGAGTTCACAAAGCCTCGTTGAACCAGCAAGGTAACTGACGGTGGCAATTGCTGAACCGCGCATGATCACATTCCATCATCTCTGCGCCAATTCTGCGATCGACATTCCTGATCAATCTGTCGCCAATTTTGCCTCGTCCCACAGACGAAAGCCGCCGAGGAATGCATTCTCGTTCGGGCAAGTCTCCACACCATCCGGCAATTTCTTAAGGAGGTTGCCGTTTCCGCCGCCAATGACAATATAGTCCGGTTCCAGCGCCGAGCGCAGACGCTGCACGACATCGAAGACTGCCAGTTGCCACTTCTTCCTGCCAAGACGCTCCAAACCCGCGAGACCGACGTAATCTTCAAACGTCTTCTTCTTGTACGGCAGGTGGGCCAACTCCATCGGCACGATGACATCGTCCACAACCATCGATGATCCAAGTCCAGTTCCGAGGCCGAGGAACAACATGGATCCGCCGTGGTAACTGCCCAATGCCTGCATCGCAGCATCGTTTATGATCTTCACCGGACAGCCAAAGGCAGCCTTGAAGTCGAATCCGACCCAGCCGCCGCCAAGGTTATGTGGTTCGTGCAGAATCCGACCGTTAATCACCGGAGCCGGGATGCCGATCGAGATGGCGTCGTATTTCCAGTCACCCGCCAGTTGCAGAATTCCAGCAACAGCCTTTTGTGCCGTGAGCCTGCGTCCGGAGGGAAATGTCCGTTGTTCGCCGCCGTCTGTCGCGGTCTTAATTTTGACCTTCGTGCCGCCGACATCGACAACGAGGACATTCTTTCGCGGTTCTGTCTCTGAGCCCATGTCATCGTTCCTCTGAAATTTCGGTGAGTGCGGTCGTGGATTTCGGTGAGATCACAATCGCCCTCCCGATTTCAGGCGGAAATGCAGCCTGCCACGCCATGGGTGGATCGACCGCATACCGGAAAGTCGTCGTCAGCGCGCGAGTTCCATTGCCTTGTCGCGGTCAGCCTTTGCATGGTCGTTGTCGCCGAGTGCGTCGTAGGCGCGGGCACGCATCAGGTAGGCGCGGGAATACTTTGGATTCAGTTCAATCGCTTTATTGAAATCGGCAATTGCCGCATCCATCTGGTTGCTGTCCGAAAGAATATTAAATCCCCGTGCAAAGTATGCATCAGGGTTCTTCGGATCATCCTGAATGGCCTTGTCGAACGCAGCCCTCGCCTCCTGCTTAAGGTCCGGATCCACCTGAGTCATCTTGCTGTCATCATTCTGGTCTGCGGTCTCGTTCGATTGCATCTCAGTTGCATCTGACACCTTCTGATCGCCAGTTGAAATTTCGTTGTCTGATTTTGTTTCGGCACTGGGTGTACAGCCCATAAGAGCCATCAGCGTTACGAGGTATGTTGGCAAAATTCGCACTTTTGGATTCTCCTGATTTTGTGAAATCCGTCCAGTTTACAAAAGTCTGCTGACATGAAAAGTCAACATGGGTTCGTGATCATACCGGGGAGCAGTCGTGGATTTCGGTAGGTCCCGATCAACGTTGATACTCGCCCTCCCAATTTCACAATCAAACGCGACTACACGCTTCATACAGTGGCAATTGTGCCATGGAACGTGCCATGACAGTTGTCAGCGAGGCGTGAGTGATCCAAGGAATTAAGGATCAGAAAAGGAAGGATCAGGGGACATTGTGCTTTACTTGAAAAGTAGAATGTCCCCATTTGATTTCCATTTGATTTCTGCGATGGTTGTTATTGTGAGAAGATTTATCCTGACCGGCAGGAGAGCACCTGGTTGAGTACAAAGTAGCCATCACTCTCTGAGTGATGAATTGCGATTGATTGGGATCAGGGCGGATCAACCAGAATGCGACTGCCTCAGTGACGCTTGTCTGAACTGGCCAAATGAATCGCATTGCGTCACTCAGAGAGTGACGACTACTTTGAAT
>CAMAVB010000366.1 GCA_945861465.1 Candidatus Kuenenia stuttgartensis | reverse complement strand
GCTTCAAATCATCGCCGTCTTCCGCTTCACCAGTTGTAACGGCACACCCCACGGATCGCGCAGCATCGCAAACGTGTCGCCCGGAGGCAATTCATGCACATCCGCCACGATCGTCGCACCAGCTGCCGTCAGCCTTTTGACATCCGCTGGCACATCGTGTGACACGAACGCCAGATGCAATGCTGGCGGTTCGACACTCGGGAAATCGAGCTTCGCCGCACCCGCATTGCCATAGATTTCCAGCATCACGGTGCCGCTTTCGTCTGCGATGAAATGTGCAAAAGGCGAATCCATCATTCGCCGTTTGACGGTGAAACCAAGATGCTCCACATACCACCGAGCCATATTCAACGGATCGCTGACGTTCAACGCAAGATGTTCGATTTTCATGATATGGTTAAGCCTGTTTGCCGTTGGACTGTTTGATTTTCTGATCGACGACCCCATCCGGCCTGGGGACTGTCATTTTTCATTGGTTACATCTCGTGCCGCAATGCTGGTATTCTTTTGTGTTTCCCATTTCATCAGCCCTTTGTCGAGGAAACTGATAAAGTCTGCACCACCCGAGGGATCCAATCCCGCGAAATGCGCCAGAACTTCTTTGCCATCGGCGGAAACGATCGCATACAGCGGTAGAGCGGAGCTGTTCAAAAGAGCATCCTGCAGCTCCTGATTCTGCACGAGCAACTTTTCAGCAAACTCCTTATCGCGAACTCCGGGAATGATGTCCGTATAGAGCTGAGCCAGAACCAGTTGGTCAAGTCTTTGCAGCACTGCTTCATCCACGAGTACGGAGCGTTCCATCTTGCGGCAATTGACGCAGTTGACTCCGGTAAAATCGATAAACAGCGGACGCTGCTCTTTTTCGGCCGTGGCGGTCGCTCTTTCAAACTCGAGCGCATAGTCCAGTTCGTGATGTGAAATCACAAACCCCAGCGCTTCCGTGTTTCTGACGACCACGTCAGGTGGGGCGAACGCAGCGACGTTGTGCCAAATCGATGTGAGTGGCATCTTGTGGACAAACATTCCGGCGGTGACGTAGCCGGCAAATGCCAGAAACAGCACTCCAAACAGATTCCTCACCAGCTTCACGGTTGAAGTCACAGGGCCCATTGGCCCTCGAAACAGCCCCAGCAGATAAATGCCGGTAACAACCGACAGCACGATCCACGACACCAGAAATATCTTGTACGTGATGTAGACTGGGATACTGCCGACGGAAAACCCGATGTCTGCCACACTCAGGAATTTGGCTACCAACGCCAATTCGATAATCCCCATTGTGACCTTCACGTCGTTCATCCAGCCCCCGCTTCGGGGAAGTCGCTTCAGCATTGATGGAAACAGTGCTAACAGGAAAAACGGCGACGCAAAAGCTGAAGAAAATGCCAGCATCCCCACGACTGGCCAGAACACTTGCCCCTTCGCAGCCCATGCCAACAAACTCCCCACAAACGCAAACGTGCAGGTGAACGAAACCAATGTGAACGTCAAAGCCATAAACACGACACCGATCACTCCACCCGTCGCTTCGCGCTTTGAGGTCCATGTGAGCAACGATGAGGGAAGTTGAATCTCGAACACGCCCAGGAGCATCAACGAAAACAGCAGAAACAACGCGGCGAAGAAAAGGTTCAGCCACTTATTGTTAGCAAGTGTATTCAGGCTCGCCGGGCCAAAGATCCCTGCCGTGATCAGCCCCAACACCGTAAATGCACCGATGATGCTCAGGCTGTAGATGATCGCGAGCCTGATCGAGCTGCCAGCTCGCTTCTCTTCCTGTTTCAAAAAGAACGCCACAGTCACAGGAATCATGGGAAACACACACGGCGTGAGCAGTGCCAGAAAACCAGCCGCAGCCGCAGTAAATACGAATGCAAAGAAGCCTTCCTGCTGGCTTTCATTCTGGTCCCGCGCATTTGCCGCATTTGAAAGTCGAGCAATGCCCGAAGAGCCGGACGGCAATCTGGAACCAACGAGGCCAGAATCAGGCTGCCCGGCCGTCAGTGTCAATGCAAACTCGGCCTTCCCCGGCGGCTGACAACTTCCGTTATTGCAGATCTGGAATCGAATGAGTCCATCCAACTCGGCAGCCGGTTCTGTCAGCTCAAAACGATGCGACCAGGTGACCTCCTGAAAATGGACTCGCTGCACAATGTCGTCCAGCGGATGCTCGATTTGAGGCTCGACAGAGGCTTTGAATTCACGACCGATCGGTTCGAGTCCCTTAATCGTTCCAAATTCGATCGTCGTCGGCTGTCCGGCCATGTCCGGATCCTGATCCAGCGCGAACGTATGCCACGGCTCTGCGAGCACCGTGCGAATTGTCAACGTCACTTCGTCGCCAATCTGAGGCCGTTGAGGCGAAAGCCCGATTTCAAAACGAATCAACCCTTCCTTCTGCGATTTTCCGTATCCGATCTTTGGTACGACAGTGATCGGATTCTTGTCGTTGTTAATTTCAGAGGCCACTTCGATGACTGTCGCGGCCTCAGTCGCAGCTTCAGGAGGAGTTTCCGCTTCCGCCAGGGAGGCGGTGAACTTTCTGTTGCGGACAGGAACGCATTCACCATTGCCCCCGAATTCCGGCGAACTGCAGTACAAACCGCTCAGTTTTCCCGAAACGACTGTCCCAGCGTCAGCTGTCCCTTCGAGCGTCGTCATCCACGTCACACTGCCGAAAAACTTTTCAACCGTCTGGTCCAGGTCTTTTTCGAACACAGACTTAGGCTCATGATCGGCCTGCCACTGCGGTTTGTTTGCCGTCAACGATCCCGTGTCGAGAAGTACAATCTTTGTGGCCCCGGTGAAAGATGGATGCATCGAATAGATGTAATAGCCCTCCGGCACGAGCGCTGTGACATGGATTTCCGTCCGGCCACCGTCCACGTTTTTCAGCACAGCAGAGATTTCGACGTCTGAAGCCGGCTCCGGAGCGTTGCCAAACAGTGCTGCGCCACCCAGTAGCCCGTCTGCGTCCTGTTGAGCTTGTGCGGATTGCAGAAACAACACGGCGAGCGTCGCAGCGACGACGCGGATCAAGACGGGCAAACCTGGGATTATCGAAACGCGCAGCATCGAGGTGGCCTTGTTCATTTGGTTGGAGGGCTTCTGAATAGTACGAATGCCCCCGCAAATTCCACGACGCAAAATACATACTCTTGCCCCTTTCTGGGAAGTCGTCTCCGGAAGAAAGCGACATTCTCCCGCACTAATCCGGGGCTTTCTGAGATTCTGCTTCGGCAAAAAACGCCATGTTTTGATCGCAGTTCGTTTTTCGACGCTGGGTATTCGCGATCTCGTGGGGTATGATCCGTAGCCTACTAGGGCTTGCGGTATGTTGATTTAATCGTTTAACGGCAAGCCGCAGGCGTCGGCGTTCATGGAAACAGTCGCCTGCGGCTTGCCGTTAAACGAAAACTTGAGCCGAATGACTCAATCAACACCCCTTTTCCAAGCCCGCATAAATTTGCACTGAAATCCTGTGGGAACCGGGAGTGTTTTTCATGTCACAACCGCCGTCGGACGCCGCAGGGACCGCATATCGCAGAAAAGTGTGGACGAAGTTCATCGTCTTTGTCGTGCTGGTCGCGGTCGTTTGGCTGCAACCCAGGATTCAGGCATGGCTTGAGAAACGCAATCCTGGCGAATCGGAAGTTTCGGCTGGGGCCGGGCAACAGGATTCCCCCCGGTCCACCACTTTGCAGCGCCCCGCTGATCGCAAACCTGCGGTCATTAAAGACGTCGATGAACCAGTCGTTGCCGAAGTGGATCGTCCCGACTCCACTTCTTCACCAGCACAGCCGAGTGTTGCGTCGTCGGCACCCGGAAAATCCACTGCAGAATTCGAATCTGATCAATCGACCGCAAAGCCAAAGGGCACGCAAAAAAAGTCTGGTTCCGACATCGTCCGCATGGACCGAGACGTTGGCAATAAACGACCGGCGGGTAAAGATTCCACGACCGCCCCATCACACCCCAAAACCGCACCTGCGCTGGGACAGCTCAGCGAGCTCCGAAACAACGTTTTCGAATCCACAGCCGGCCTACGGTATAATCAAGGAAGTGCCGATGGTCATCGACTGAGGCATGTGATGCAGCACGCCAAAGACGACACAACAAAACCGATCCACGGTGTATTCGAAGGCAATCGCGATCAGATTCTGGCCGTGATCGACGAAGCTTTTCTGAAAACCAAAAAAGGCGGACGCGACGTCCGCAGCGCAAAACAAAACAATCGCCTTGTCTACACGGTGAACCTCGGCCGAAAAATCGGCTACATGGGAGGCTCGGAGGGCAAACGCACCAACAACCCCGCCTGCCGCTACGTCCGAATTGTCCTTGAAGACGGCAACGTCGTCATCACCGCTTACCCCTCGAAATCTTTTTAGTGTGACAGGAAATGGAGAGAGCCCGATTACCTGAGGCTCGGTCGAACTCTGTTCAGCAAACGTTGAGGTTGTTGTTATTCTAAAAAGATTTATCCTGACCAGCAGGAGAGCACCTGGTAGTGTACAAAGTAGCCATCACTCTCTGAGTGATGAATTGCGATGTATTGGGGAAAGGGCGGATCAGCCAGAACGCGACTGCCTCAGTGACGCTTGTCTGAACTGGCCAAATGAATCGCATTGCGTCACTCAGAGAGTGACGACTACTTTGGATTGCGGGCGAAGCCCGCGCCAAGATTCCCGTAGCTTGGACATTCATGTCCGAGATATTGGCCAATCACCGTGGCATTATCGAACGGCTTTCAAACCACAACCACCTTCGCTTCGACAGCGTTGTATGGCCATGCGACGGACAAGAATGTCCATCCTACAAGTGCTCGTCCCGCCATCGCACCCAAAACGTGACATGTCTGCAAAAGGCTGCTCGCGCTTTCGCGCACATTCCCCGCAGCAACGGGTATCCGGCCTGGCAAAGAAAAGCGGCTGGCGAGAATCGAACTCGCATCCTAAGCTTGGGAAGCTGATGTGTTGCCACTACACCACAGCCGCGAAAAACAACAATTGACGTCGCTTTTGCAGTGTATTCGGTATTTCTAACCATTGCAATCTACATCATTGGATTGCACATTTTGAATGCCATTTTACCCCGAAGTGGCGACAAGTGGCGACGATCGCCTCCACTCCATCCAAGTGATCATCTGATTGAATCACGGGACACCGAATGATGAGTTCGGCTTGTCGGGTTCGATGTCCTATCCCGCAGATCACAGTAGGCCACATCATTGACAGTATGACGCAACCTGTCAGCATGTTAACGTCGCCACAATTCAAACGAATCATTCACCAGTCGAGCCGCTGCCATGCCGAAAGCAAACAGACTTGTAGTCTTAACTCGCCAGCTTCAAACTGCCGAAAACCTGCTGATTGCCGGATGTTCAATCGTTGTCCTTGCCGATACGCTGGGAATCAGTGACCGACAAGCCAGGCGAATTCTGAACATCCTCCGTGAACTCGGATTGCAGATCAAATCAAACTACACGCCTGGCCTTGCTGAACCGGCACTACATCGTGCGAAGAAATCCACACGAGTCTTTCGTTAATCACTCAGGACGGCCTGTAACCCACGCAAAACGTGACCATGTCACGTAATCACCTGAACGAAGGAAACGGCAGCATTTCCGCCGATGACTCCGCTGGCCACCGACCACCGCGCGACCACTCGCCACGGCTTTCGCGGCCATTAAGAAACGGCATAGGCTTCTGTAAAGCATCTGCGAACGGTGCGTTTTTGTAGGAACAAAAACCGCACTGGAATGGTTTTGCCGCCTGAGTTGGTGGGACTCACCAACGCAGCGAGCCCGGAGGCGATCGGGACTGCTCGCCGCCAATTCCGGTTTCATGGTGGGCATTGGGCTGTTTCGTGATGGGTTTGGTGGCGTTTGTGATGGGTTTGGTGGCTTTTTTGATGGCATTTGGTGGCGTTTGTGATGGCATTTGGTGGTGGGTTTAGTGGCATTTGTGGTGGGTTTGGTGGGGACAACAACACAGGTTTCCGCAGCTTGAAGCCACTGGATCGCTCACCAGATGCGTCTGGGTTCCGACAACGACAGGTGTGTTCCGCATGAGCCTCGAGAGCGTGGAGAGCTATCCTGTGCGATTCGAAGAGCGAGACTCATTTCCGCCGTGACTCATGATGCTACGAGAGAGACGACACTGCCAAGGAATACGCGATCCGATGACAGCCAGCACGGAATCCCTGTGTTTTCATTGGTGCGATGTTGTGTAACCGTTACACAAGATCCTCCGAGCGATCCACGACGCCAGCCGTTTCCGCAGCGATGCTCAGAGAGACGAAGACAAGAGACTGCCAACACACAACAGGATGACAGAAGGGTCGAGAGTAAGACAACGCCGAGAACGTGCCAGCACGGCAGAATAAATCAGTGAACGTGCGAACACTTCATAACGTGGACGTCTATGTCCACTTTAGCACCCTGCCCTGTCATCCAGAGTCAGATCGCTCGCGTGCGAGGTGTCTGGATGTGGTGGCCGATGGCCAAGCCGATGGGCCAAAACGAGGGCTCGCGGTCAATAGAGTGGGCCATCGTTGAGAGGGCAAAGCCCCTTTTT
>CAMAVB010000365.1 GCA_945861465.1 Candidatus Kuenenia stuttgartensis | reverse complement strand
TCGGACCTACCGCAAGGATGAGCGTCGGGACCGCGCCGACCGCAAACAACGCGCTCGTGAAGAACGAAGAAACGCCACGGGCTGAACTCAAGCACTGCCGGAAGGCGCTGGTGGACCGAAATACCAGATGGTGCTGCTGTACGCTTACGATATTACGTTTCTTGAACAATGTCCTTGTACACTCTCGGCGTGCAAAGTCCAATCATCAATCACTTGGCCAATTTGGACCTTTCAGCGTACGGGCGATAAGAGTGCCATTCCTGCAAACGCTGTAGATATCCGTTGGGACGAACTCTCGCAACTGTGGTTCTATCGTGTACCAGCGGAGTCTTTTCCGTGCAACGGTGATTTCTCATGGGTTTGGGACGTAAAGCCCTGAAGATTCTGAGCCCAGGGGTTTGGGGCGATTACAATACGTCCGATCGTCGCACGTTCGTAATTTGCGGAGGTTGCCAAATGACGATATCTCGTTTCAGTCAATTCATCGCGTCGATCACCGGAATTTTGCTATTAGCGACAGCATCGTATCCGCAACCAAAGCCTTCCATTCACCGCCAAGACCTCCTTCGCCTGGGTACCAAGATTCCGTTCGCCATTTCTTCGGATACAACGTTTGCGATTTTTAGCTCGGCAACAGGAACGCTGGCTCGGCTCGACTTGGCGACCGGGGCCGTAATCGACTTGAACATAGAGATTCCTAAACGACATCAGCTATTGAGACTGATCGCAGGGACAAATCTTCTGACGTACGTCGAGGAGGCTTCTCATACTCTGGTCATTGCAGACGTGAAGCTGCGGCACCAGCATGCTATACCCCTCCCGGAGTATACCGACGAGTTTCCAGTTTTGCCCATCATCAAGAGGTCAAACCATACTAAGTGGGAAAGAAAGCGTATTTCACTGCGTGGCATACCGGCGACGGGCTTTTGGATTTCGCCAACGGGTGATGCTGCCATTGTTGGGTTCCGGCACGTTCTCATTCAAATTAACTTAGCCCGAAAGACGACTACAATTCTGCCCAATGTTTCGCTTGGCGGCGAAATTTCCGACGTTGCTTTCTCGGCTGACGAAAGTGCGCTCGCGATTGCGGCACGTGGTGGAATTAGGGGAGTCTCTGTCGTTGATCTGTATTCGCACGATCGTATTTTTGATGTCGCCGGATTCAATTTGCAACGCAGAGTCCAACCGACTTCTGGTAATGTATATTATCCTTCAATAAATGCTGAATGTAGGGAAATTTGTTGGTCCGCTGACGGTGTGACGATCGCGGGAATTGTCAGCGAAAATCGAATGTCAAGAATCCAGACATGGGATGGAACATCGGGAGCCAGCCTCAAAACGTGGTCGCAGCCGGACACTTTCCTCGATACTTTGGAGATCCTGCCAAGTGGGAGCCATGCCCTTGTGATCGCGAGCTCAATTGAGAACGGGACGATCAAACAAAGAGATGTAATCCTGCTGAATCTGAAGACACTAGAAGAAGTGTCGCGACTTGGGTTATCACTCTCAAATCTTCGAAGTCAAAGTAGTGGAAAGGGACGAATTGATTTCTTTGATGGCTCAAATGTGGCTTTTTCCATTGACGCGGATCCGTAAACCAGTTGTCAACTGGGCCAGCAATAAGGGCCTGCAATAAGCAGCAATGAGGGGTCATTGACGTTATTCAAGACTGTCGCTGACCCCTTGATGCTTATTCATGATCAGCGCTAAATTCGAACCGACTCCGGAAAGCCCCATCGGCAAGGGGGTGTCCAGCGAAGACTTTATAAAGGACATCGTAGGGACACAGCACTATCGTTGACGTTTTGGCGACACGTGCGACAAAAGTCCTTGGTAAAATTGGCAAAATGCGTTGTCATGACCGGGCGTGAGCCGTTGGCGGGCGCTATCGTTCCTGTGCTTTTGCAGATGGAGCGACGCCGTGCGGTATCTGGAAGATCCTCGACAAAGTGAACTGTTTTATGTCTTTGCCGACATTCTTGCGCCCGTCGCTTATCGGCGACTCACCAGTGGCTGGCAGCATGTCTTTCGGCAGGCCATTTTGAAGTTGATGGTAACCGTACTCCACAACCATTGTAGACAGCCCCTGCATTCTGTGTCGGTTTGAATTTTCTTCAACCGAGCAGAGGAATGAATCATGGGGCGACGTGTAGATCATGGGAAGCATTGTGAGTGGAGCGAGCGGATTCTGGCGGCGGCGGGAGTCAGGGCTGACGGTGGCTGAATTCAGTGAGTGGGAAGGTGTGTCAGTCGCGTCGTTCTACAACTGGCAGAAGTAGCTGCGAGACACGAAATCCCGGAGGCAATTGGTGGAGTTGGTGACGCCTGAAGGCAGGTCACCGCGATCGCTGCAGAAAGCGTCGTTCCTTCCAGTTCACGTCATGCAGGCCGGGGCCATCCTCTCGCCTGCAACACGCATCGAGATACAACTGACGAACGGCGTTCGTGTATTCGTTCCGATCTCAGATTTTGAAACGGTCCAGAACACGATCGCAGTTGCGAGTCGCATCTCGGCTCTGAATGACAGCGCGATGAATCAGGATCGCCCACTTGTGGAGGACGCGCGATGCTGACGTGTCCGACACATCTGCCAATCTACTTCTGTGCGGAGCCAGTGGACTTTCGCAAGAGCTTTGACGGACTGACCGGAGTCATCACTTCGGTCTTTGAAACCAGCGTCCTCGACGGGCATCTGTTTCTGTTCATCAACAAGCGGCGGGATCGCATCAAGGCGATGTGGTGGGACCGTGCTGGGCTCGTCCTTTTTACAAGCGACTTGAACGCGGCACATTCGAAATGCCGCGTGTCTCAGACCAGTCAACGCATGTCACACTGGATGCCACACAGTTGTCGATGCTGCTTGGGGACGTCGTAGGGACACAGCACTATCGTTGACGGTTTGGCTTGAGTTGGTAACATGAGCGGGCGACGGAGTCTTGGGATTCGTTGGTTTGCTGGGAAAAGGTGGTTGGTCATGGCTCGGTTGGCTCGTGTTGAGGTGTTCGCGGCAGATGAAATTGCGATCGTCCATGTGATGAATCGCACGGTGCGGCGTTGTTTCTTGTTTGGCGAGGATTCCGTCAGCGGGAAGAACTATGATCATCGCAAGGGCTGGATCAATCAGCAGCTTGCGCATCAGGCTCGGTACTTCGGGATCGATCTGCTTTGTCAGGCGATCATGTCAAACCATTTCCACCTGGTCTTGAGGTCTCGGCCGGATGTGGTGAAGGAATGGAGCGATGTGGCGGTGGCTCGGCGGTGGCTGATGTTGTGTCCGGAGCGGCGGGATGAAAAGCGGCAGCCGCTGGAGCCGACGGAGTTTGAAATCAACAGCATCGTGAACAACAAAGAAAAGCTATCGACGGTGCGAAGTCGGCTGAGTGATATCTCGTGGTGGATGCGGCTGTTGAGTCAGAACATTGCTCAGCGCGCGAATCGTGAAGACGGCGAAGTGGGAAAGTTCTTTCAGGCTCGGTACCGTGCTGTGCGGCTTTTGGATGAGACAGCGATTCTGGCGTGTGCGGCGTATGTGGATTTGAATCCGATTCGAGCGGCGTTGGCGGAGACGATCGAAGGGAGTGATTTTACGTCGGCTCAGAAGCGATGTTGCGACATGCGGGGGAAGTTTTCAGTTGGCAGTGTTCAGTGCTCAGTCGATGAGGAAACAACTGACGAAGGCAATGGCGATGTTCCGGTTTCCAACGGTCGCATAGTGCCGCTGGGCGGCCAGCCTCAATAGAAGTCCCGCGTCGGAGACACGGGCGATAATGGTGGCCGTCATCTGGCTCCGGTGGATTTGCACGGAGGTTCGAGCACGACGGGACCATGTGTTCATGTGTCCACAAGAGGGTGCGCGCTGCAGCAGCAATGGGTTTTTGCGCATGTCAACGGCGGACTATCTCAGATTCCTGGACTGGAGGGCTCGGTAGATCCGTGTGGAGAAGCGAGGTGCGATACCGAAAGAGTTTGCGCCATTGTTTGACCGAATGGGTATCTCTGTCGAGATCTGGTGTCGTCTGGTGAATGACTTTGGCAAGCTGTTCAGCGTTGTGGCCGGACAGCCTCGACGAATTAACGAGCATCGCTCAAAGGGCAGTTCCCGCCGCTACCGCAGTCGCAAGGAAACCCGCGAGCTGATGCGACGGCGTAGCCCACCACGCGAGTGTCTCAAATGGCATCAGGATGGGCTCTTTGGCGTTTTCGCGATTCTCCAAGATTCGCCTTGCGGCCATTCGAGCTTGCCTCAGTTTCAGATTCCGATTCCAACGCATTCTGTCACCATGATGGCCCGTGTTTCGAAGTCACCTGGTACAGAATCCGGTACACAATTTGTTGCAAACCGTTACAAAACGTTATACAATGTAGAACGTGCGGTCGCTGAAGGTAGTATGGCACAGTCGATGTAAGTGCTGAATCCTTTGCCAGTTACGGTTGTCTCCCTGTTCATTCCAAGGTTGAGACGTAAAGACCCGGCAGAAAGGACCTACTTTAGCCACTGCACATCTGCCGACACCGATGTGCATGGCACGTCGCTCCAGGAGTCGCAGAAACAGCAGCCGGCCCGCGGTAACGAATTCTCACCGGTCTGAGACGTCTCGGTTGTTGGCTGATGATTGCTGAGTTTGCTGCCGTGCCAGTTCGCGGGCTTTGGCGTCTTCACCCAGCAGCAGGTTTTGAAGTGCATCGCCATAACGGTCCCAGAGTTCGGGCTTCTTTGCCGTCGCGGGAATCGCGAACGTCATCACCTCACATTGTCCTGAGCTCGCGAGATGCTTTTCAAGTGATCCGGCGACTGCTTTTCCTGGCAGGCTGATGACGCGAAACCCGAGCCATTCTCCCGATTCGTTCGCTGTGGGCAGACAGCCGGAACTGGCGGCAATCAGTCCAGTGTTGCCCTCGATCGTGCGGACATGAATCACACGTTGTGGTTGCAGAGTGGCGATTTGGTGCAACAGAAATGTGACTTCGACAGGTTGGTTGCCGTCAGCTATCCCATTGTCTTTCGGAAAGCCATGATTGATGTATTGCCCCTTGGCATTCAGCACTTTGCGCAGCGCTTCACCATCGGGATTGAGCGTGCGCAGGACAGTGGATTGAAACCCACCGAGAATCGTTTCCCCGTTGTGCAGATGACGTGCAAGCTGTGCGACAAGTTCTAACGCAAGGGGATCATCGCCGGCAACGCTTCCGATCACCAGCGAGCGATAACCATCGTCGCCGATCGTCACAGTCTGAAATGACCGATCGCCGCTGGTTTTCCCGATCGGAGTCCAGGCAAACGGTTTCGGTGCGTCGATGCGCAGTGTTGGCAACTGCCCGGACGAGGGCCTGTCGGGAGGCATGATGCCATTCTGCCCAGCCCCAGGAATTGGTGGCCCCGTCACCTCAGGAATTGCTTTGGCCGCCTGCATTGAAGTGTCTTGATCCTTCGAGGACGGAGACATGTCGCGCGGATCGAAATCGGGGATTGTCGGTAACTGAGACAACCGCAGCTTCTCAGCATCGCTGTATTCGTAACTGCGTGCCCCACCATCCTGCATCGCCACTTGCACCGGAGACGACTGCATCACAGGCAGCGCGGAGCAACCGGCAGCGCAAGACAGGACGACGGTCACAAGTGTTGAACACGCGAACAATGGCGACGCACAGCCCGCCGCAGGACGACTCAGTTCGACAAGTGGAAGGGACCACATCATCAGAACCTCCCATTCATGAAGCGCATCAGCAATCGACTGATGCAGAGAAGACTCAGAAAACTCGCAACACAGAATCTCAGTTCAGCGCTCGACGCCCAGATGGTAGCAAAGTTGTTCAAATCGTTGCAGGAGTTCATCGCTGGAGGAATGCACATGTTCCCCTTCGGTGATGAATTTCAGATTCTCGATGCGGCCGACATGATTATCGCACAGCGCCCGTTCATAGTTGGCGTTGTCGTGACCGTAAACGAACATCAGCTTGTGTTCGTCCAGTTGAACTTCCATCGGCTTGCGCGGATTCAACACGGCAATGCCGCAGCAACCATCGTCGAGCAGCAGGTCCTCATAATCGTATAAAATACTCTGCAGGACCGGCATGTCGATCTGTTCGCGATACAGGTCTGTATGCGAACCGTTGGCTTTATCGTGACTGGTTTCGAGTACGACATCGACAATTTCACCGAGGGGATCGAGCAGTGACAGGAATGTGTCGAACAGTCTTTCCCGTGTGACGGATGTCATCAAGACGGGAATGCGAGTCCCTGAATCCTGATCGACGTACCATTCGTTGCGGTAGCCGGTTCGCGGAATAATGTCCAGGTTGTAAGACGGTCGCACAGCATCCGTGAGCATAAAGTCGCCATAACGAGCAATACTCATGTGTGCATCCAGCTGTGCTTCCGACAGATTCCGGAAGCTGCTGAAACCGCGTGGAGGTTCGCCATCGCGATAATCTGATTTCAGAAATTTTTTAAGGAAGCTCATCAATGTGTTCCCGTGCATAAACGATGGTGGCATTCTCTGCCAGTCAGCGGAAACCTAGCACGAGGCTGACGGCAAGCTTTGCAGATTCAGCATATTCGTGAATTTTCAGCAAAAGCGGGCGTTTTTCAGCCCGAACAAACAGT
>CAMAVB010000364.1 GCA_945861465.1 Candidatus Kuenenia stuttgartensis | reverse complement strand
GAAAACAGAACCGTTCACGCAATCAGGATCCAGTTGCATTGCACAACCGACCGATCGGTGATCATCTGGCTAAAAGATACGCACAAGTTGTGTGTTCGACTGATGAATCCGCGCCGAACGTGGACGACGGCACGCGCTGGCGATGCTGTGATGATGACCCACAATGGCACGCAAAGTCGGGAGCACATTGAATCGGTTGAACTGTACCGCGTATTCCCGGCGGATCATAACGGCCAGATGGTCGAATCAGCGTGGGTGTGGATTGATAGCGGTGCAGTGATGCGTGGGCGACCGGCAGTCGGCTGAGGCCGGAGTTTCCGGGCGGCGGTGCATTGAAATCACTGGCCAGCAATGGCATACTGTCACGCATGAATCGGTACGAAACCCAAACAACGCCAAAAGAACCGCGCAGGCCACTGTCGCCTATGCAATGCGTTGGGATTATCATCGGGGTGCTGATGTTCTTGGAAGTACTTCACGATCTGCTGATCCCTCGTCATCTGTCTGAAAGTGACTCGCAAGCTATGCGTTCATTTGATGAATCCGCGCCGAACTTGAACAACGGCACGCGCAGGTGATGCTGTGATCCTGAACGTCGGCGGGGTGAAGAACCGTGAGCACTTCGAATCGGTTGAACTGTACCGCGTGTTCCCGACGGAACATAACGGCCAGGTGGTCGAATCGGCTTGGACGTGGATCGATAGCGGTGCGGTGATGCGACGACGGCCGGCAGTCAGTTGAGAACACTGGTCAGGGACAGCATACTGTCCCGCTTGAATCCGTACGAACCACCATCGACGCCACCCGAACCCCGAAAACCACGTCGTCGGCCACCGTCCCCGTCCCCGGCGGTGGTGATTCTGTTCGTCGGGTTGTTGCTGGTGCGATTGATGATTGTTTCGCTACCACGATGGCTGGGCTGAACATGAACAACCTTACCAATAAACCCCACGACGAACTGCGGGAACTTCTACAGCAATCGCGCGTTCACGTCCGCTGGCGCCTCAGCCTTCGCTCCGTTGCAGGGTTAGTTCGGGGACAGTCCCGCGAATCGTCACCGCGGTCGCTTTCTCTTTTCCAACGGCGAACCGAATACGGACACTCGGAACACCAGCCGGGTAGAACTCGTCATCCCCGATATAGTGGATGAGACGACCATTCGATTGGTCGTCGCCCGTCTCGACGTCCACGACGAGTCGTTCCGCCTTGTTGAGCCGACACATCAGCTTGAGATCGTGTTGGTCGGACGCGAACTGTCCCAGGTATTTCTGCCTGCTCTCCGCCGCCAGTGAAACGACCTCAAGTTCCCCGTCCGAGTCGCCGAGTTTCTCCAAGTAGGCAACGGTGCCCGTCGCCGCCTTGCCACCCGCTTTGGCGTGTGCCAGGAGGGAGATGCCGTGCGGCCCGAGTGCGCGCTGGACGCCCGGCTGCGCGGCTACGAACGCGTTGACGACGTCGGTGAACCCCAACATGGCCGCCGCGAAGATGTCTATTCGAGCGCCGTGCGAGAGGAGGAACTCGGCGATCCCCCGGTGACCCACATGCGATGCGGCACCGAGCGGTGACTCCCAGTCGCCGAACCCCCAGTCCCACCAGGCGTTCACGAGTTCGGGACAGGTCTTCACCAGTTCCTTGACCCGCTGCTCGTTGAAATGGGCCACGCCTACGATTTCGGCCACGAGTTTCTGCTCGTGGCGAGGAAACCCCGGCCACAACTTGCCGGCATCTCCGCCGCCCTTGGGTGCGTCCGCCCGAATCGCATCCCCCGACACGCTGGCGAAGACTGTGGCTGCGAGAGCGCCCTGCGTTCCCGCTCGGAAGAGGTCGCGGCGGCTGACGTGCGAGTTCATGGGATCTCCGGGATAATCAGGGTGTGCCAAACGCATCGCGATCTCTGCGGCTGGCGATTAGCCGACACATAGATCGTGCGTTGAACTTTTCCGCCTCGCGGATTCGGTGCATGTCTGCGAAATCAATCAAGGTCACTCAACGGGACGACTGAGTCTACAAGGTGACGAAGGGCTTGTCACCTCGATTTTGCTGGCGGTTGCGATTGTGGTCGCGGTGATTGGTCCAATTTGCCGTGAGAGACTCAACAAATGGCCGGACATGCAGGAAGCAATCCGCCGCTTGATGCGCCTCGACGCCATGTTGGATACCTTCAGCGAGTTGGCAGTGAAAGTACCGGATCTGATGCGGTTGGTGTTACAGGCGAGTGTGGCGGCACTGGTGAATGTGCAGAGTGTGGAAGCAGTTGAGGCTGTGTCGAAGCGGCGGGCGGTGACGCGGAATTGATGGAACCCAATGTCGCACATTCACCTGACTCCATATTCGTCCTTTGTTATGATTCCCGCATGAGCAAGCAACGAAATCGACGACAGTTTATCGGTGAGGTGGCATCAGCCGGGGCGGCCATGGTGCTGATGCGCCAGTGTCAGATTCCGGCGGCTGATCAGCAGCCGGGAGTAAAGTGGTCGATCGGTTGCTTCAATCGCCCGTGGTCACCCTGGACATACAATGAGGCGATCGAGGGAATCAAGGATGCAGGATTTGGTTTAACAGGTATTCTCGGCGAGCACATAGACGAACCCTTTGCTTCCTCAGTTGCGACGCAACCGTATCTTGATTCCCTGCGTGACCGGATCAGAAAGTCTGGCTTGGAAATCAATGTGGCCTGGCTCCGCACGAGGCACGATCTGCCGCTGACAGATGTGATCAGGGATGCTCAGAAACAAGTGGATCATGCCAGTTTTCTGGCTGTGAAATTCCTGCTGACGACCGGCGTGGATCAGCCTGAGATGTTTGAACACTTTTACAAAGTGATGGCTGAAGTGGCCGCGTATGCAGCGGATCGGGGAATCAGGATTGTCATGAAGCCCCATGGCGGATGTTCTGCCACCGCGACGGAGATGCTGCAAACAGTCGAGCGGGTCGGCCATACAAACTTCCGTATCTGGTACGACGCCGGGAACATCGTTCACTACACAGACGCAGATCCGGTTGTCGATGTTGCACGACTTGGTGATCTCGTCGTCGGGTTCAGCGCCAAGGACTGCGGTGGGCGAGGCGGAGATGTGATGCTGCAGTTTGGTGAAGGAAAGGTTGACTTCAAAGGCGTGTTTGCACAGCTCAGGAAATCCGGGTTCGACGGCCCCGTGATGGTGGAATGCTGCAGGGGCCGTTCACTGGTCCAACTCACCAACAATGCGAAGGCCAATCGCCTATATCTCGAACAATTGTTTGCGTCACTCTGACGAATTGGGTGGATCGGGATTTTGAAGATGACTTGAGGCAGCGGGCGATGAATCGGAATTGAAATCCAGTTTGGTCATGATCGCCTGGTTATCGTCCTCGAGTTCGCTGTCCAGTATATGATCTATTCTGCAATGCCTGACACCAACCCCATCACACTGAATACCGTCCGGATTGCGTTGGTGTGCTATGCAATCGTGGTTGGGTTCCTGCTGGCGGAATGTCGAGGGCGACGATGGAGAATTCTGCTGCGGCCAATGTGGACAATCGGCTGTATCGCGATTGTCGCTCATGTAGTTGCAGCATTTCACTACACGCATCACTGGAGCCAGCAGGATGCAATTCAGAGCACGGCGAGAAAGACGGAACAACTGATTGGCTGGGCGTTCGGCGAAGGTCTGTACTTCAACTACTTGTTTCTACTGGTGTGGATTGCAGACGTACTGTTCTGGTGGCTGAGGCCGGAGCGGTACGAAACACGGCCCGCCTGCCTGGAATACGGAATCCATGGCTACCTGTTTTTCATAGCATTCAACGGAGCCGTGATTTTCGAATCTGGTGTTACCCGGATTGGCGGAATCGTAGCGATTGTGATCTTTGCGGTCATACTGTTGCGACGGTGGCTGGCGTCCCGATGACTGTCGTGCCGTCGGGAGGTTTGGAGTCGCCGCTAGCGCATTGGCTCACTCGGCGCTGAGTGGGACTGTTTGCTCCTGTCCACGGACGGGCTGTCAGTGCGTGTCACCAGGACAAGTTCGTGAAAGCCGACAGAATTCCGTGAAGATTGTCTGGGAAGATTCGTCGGGTGGGAACGTTGAACTCGTTGATTCCAAATCTGTTCGATCGATTTCTGACAGTTCAATTGTAGAGCAGAATTGCAGCTGCAACCCAAGTGTCTTAACCTGGTATGCCCTGCGCCGCGACTCGGTCGCTGACCGCCTTGTAGAGGTCGCCCGGGAGAGGACCTTTTTCGGCTGCGGCAAGGTTCTCAGTCAGATGCGCAGGATTGCACGTGCCGACAATCGTGGTATGACAGTGCGGGTGGCTGAGAGTGTAACGCAGGATCAATTCTGCCCGTTTCATTCCGCCTGGAAGAAGTTCGTCGAACCTCCCTCGGCTCCAGAGATCGCTGAGCGCGGGACGCTGAATTTCGGCATCCGGGCCGCCTTGGGCGATGCCACCGCGAATAATGATGCCCGCACCATACTCAGCAGCGCGTGTGATCAAGTCATGATGTTGGGGAGCGAGACAGGAATATGGAATCTGAAACGTGTCGAACACACCAAGATCGATGAGAGCAGGCAGTTGCGGCAGTGAACTGGAGGCTCCGATGAACCTGATCATGCCCTGATCGCGAAAGCCCATTACCAAATCAATCAATCCTTCCCGCTGAAAGGTTGCAGCATCTCCACCATGAAACTGCAGGATATCGATGTGATCAGTTCGCAGGCGTATGAGACTGGTCTCGATGTTTCGAGTGAGGACCTCTTTCGTCCAGACATGGTCAATCTCAAGATGGTTTTCGTGTTGCGTGCAGGCACAGCCGCATTTGGTCGCCAGGTAGAACTCGCTTCGTCGAGAGCCGATGTACCGACCGATGCGTTCCTCGCTGATTCCGTAATCGGGAGACGTGTCGATGAAGTTGATGCCGGCATCAAGGACCAGATTAAGCATAGCTTCCGCTTCCTCGTCGGATACAACACGGACGCCCCATGTCCTGGGTCCGCGAATCCCCATGCTTCCGTAACCGAGTTGGGTCACTTCGAGGCCCGTTCGTCCAAGTATCTTCCTGCTCAGCATAGATTCCCGCTCCAACATACCGTTTGCACCGCGTTGTCCTGAAACTCTCGTGACGACCATGCAAACGGAGCTCCCGTCATCTTACAGTGGCCTCCGCATCCTGGCTTGATTCGGTGCGTTTTGCAAAGCCGTACCTTCAACTGGAACAAAAGACATGCCTGCGTTCAGCAATATGAAATTGCCGCCAGCAAACGGATGTGGCTGAAACAAGAAATTTCAGATTCTGAAAACATCACGGTTTTGTTACATTTAGATTTCGAAATCAAAGATGGAGCAGGCATCATGGCAATTCAGACCGGCACAGGATGGCAGAGGCGTCGCAACGGGCGAACGTACTTCTACCGAACCGTCAGGCTGCCGGATGGTCGCCGAGTGAAGAAGTACTTCGGTCGCGGTGAAGAAGCTGAAATAGAATCAGCAAAGCTGGCCAGCGAGACTAAGAAAAACAAAGGATTTGCTGTCACCAGGCGATTGACGCGCGAAGCGAAATCGACAACGAAGCAGTTGGCCAGGAAGGTTGACACGCTGGTATCGGCAACACTGTTTCTTCACGGCTATCACAATCCGAATGGACGAGGTTGGAGATTGAACACGATGAGTACGTCAAACTGTGCCTCAAAGAAAACAAGACGTAAAGCTGTTACCGGCGATCCTGGCGGTTCTTCTACTCCCCGACCGCAGGAGCGAACGCTGGAAGAGATCGTTCAGGCGGCAAAGGGAGGCGATCAATCCGTGATTCCGGAACTTCGTGAGGCCATGAAACTCGCTCCAGAACGCTTTACGGCTGCTGATTGATGAAATCGTCGCGGTCTGGCTGCACCACCAGTTCTGCGAGCACTGCAATGTTCGTTTTGACAAACCTGATCTTCGGCTCGCAGCATTTTACGCGAACAGGACTGAGTCTTCGGCCCGGCGTTACTTAAAAGCAATCGAAGCTCTGTCGAAGCACCGCTCGCTGCTTTCGAAAATGAAACGGTCCTCTGGAGCCAAGAAGAGCGTGGCGAAAACCACTGCGGGCAGAGACCGTAAGTAGTCGCATACCGGACAGCATTAAAGGCCAGGGCACGCAGGCACTCATTGATGCTGTCAAATCAGAATTGGCAAGTTGGATCAGGTGGTTGAACATGCTGCTGGCAAAACACAAGGGCGTTGAGTCTCCGTTACAGAATCCGCTCAATGAGCTATTGTTGCAGGCTACGAAAGTTCACAAGCTCAGCCAAATGCCAGTGGGGGCAGCGGAAACGGCAACGCACGGTCCCTGTAAAACGATTGGATAACCTTTGGAGCGAACCGAAGACCAAAGCTCTACGGAAGCACGTACAAGGACTGTGGGGGCCTTGGTGAGCAATCGCCAAGGCCACCGGTCCCACTGTGTAAAAACAGAAACGGTTTGCTCACTCAGGACACGGCCTTATGAGTGACCAGGACTGGAGCCGTTTCATATCGGCGTCGCGATCACCCTCGCAGCTTTCCCAATCGGCGTTTGTCGTCATTTCGACTGCGCTATTTGACGTCGCAACGAGCCCTCGCAAATCAAATTGTTGGCTGCTCCGGTGTGTCGGACCGGAGC
>CAMAVB010000363.1 GCA_945861465.1 Candidatus Kuenenia stuttgartensis | reverse complement strand
ACCGTTACTTTTGGAGACGGCTTTGTGCAGGACGCCCCGCTCTGCTGGAAGTGCCTCGCAAAATCTGTGAAGGTCCGCAGCCAGCAGGAAGCCAAGCCCACACCAAAGTCGGCACCACCGCAACGCCCGGCGTAACCGAGGACTCCCCTCCTCCACTTCATCGGCTGATCGTCGCCGCGCCGAGTTCCACCTGTGCCAGCGCCCGTCACTGACTTCGTCGTCACGCAACTCTCCGAGTCGCACCGCCGTTTCCCGGTGCGGCTGTTTCAAACTTCTGTGATACCAGTCAAAGGCACACTGCGCTTCGATGAATTGGTCTTGATCAAACGAAGCGACATTCGCGGAAAAGGAATCTCAAATGAAAAACACAGCGACCGGTCTTATTCACACGAGTGAGGCCTACAACAAGAAGATGGTTTTGGAACGTCTCGGGATTTCTCAGAAGTTCTGGGACAAAATGCTGGACGACGGACTTCCTTACACAGTCATTGGTCACTCACGTTGGGTGACTGGGAAGGACCTCATCGAACATCTCCATCGGAACGCTGAGCGGAAACAAACATGACAACTCTCATGCAGGACAACGCTATGCACAATTGCTTCAACATCGATTCCACGGGCCAGCTCAGGCGTGTATTTGTCTCAGTTGACCAGTACGCCCAAGGCGGAATTGCAGTCAGGCTCAAGGACGTCGTGGATGGAGAACAGTACGCGACAGTTTCGATCCATGTTCACGGAGTTCGTCTCGCTGCGGATGAGTTCGTCTTCAAGACTTACTCCGAGAATGATGGGCTCCTGGAATCGATGCTCAACGCTGGCTTCGTCGAAACGACAGGCAGGTCGGTTCAGCTTTCCTTTGGAGAACCACAGCCGATTTGTCGACTGATAAAGCGATGACATCAATGTGAAGGATCGATCATTGGGACTCCGTTTCTGGAAATGGCCCAGAACCTCATTCCATCGCGAACGACATGTCTCAACCGTCTTCGCAATCGTCTCGGGATTTTTCAGAAGTTCTGGGATAAGATGCTCGATGAGGGACTTCCCTAACACAGTCATTGGTCACTCACGTTGGGCGACCGGGAAGGACCTCATCGAGCATCTCCATCGGAAAGCGGAGAGGAAACAAACATGACAGTTCGTTCTTTCACAGAAAGGAGGTTGCCATGCCGAGACGGCCCGAAATTGGCAACATACAGCTTTATCCCAATCGTCCGCTCACCGACGAGGACAAAAACGGTTACACACTCAAGTTCTTCTGCCCGATTCGAAAGAAGCGAGTCAGAAAGAACTGTGGAACCCGAGATCGTCGGGAAGCTCGCAGGATTCTTCGTGATTGCCAGGAGCGCTTGCTCAACGGCGAATATGCAGCGTCATGCGGTGCCATTACCAAGGACCATGTCGTACTTCCCAGTTCCCGTGTTCCCAACGTTTCCACCACGGAATCGAAATCATGGCAGGAATGCTATGACCGATATCGAGAGCACCGTGTCACACGAATTCGCGAGTCTTCACTCGAAGATGTCGTGTCACGGCTCAGCCTGGCGGAGCGGATCTTTGACGGCTATCAGGCTGATCGTGGATTGCCGGAGGGCCTGCTTGTGACGCAAGTCATGACACTCGACATGTTGGAGTACCTGCAGAACAGACTGCTGGCCGGAGATGAATGTCGATACGACGTCCGTTCACCGAACACAGTCAACAGCATCATGGGTGCCGTGATGGCATTCGTTCGCTTCTGCCACACTCGTGGTTGGATTCCTTCGGTTCCTCACGTTGAGAAATTCGACGTTGAAGAAGTCATGAAGGGGCGACCAGTCACCGGAGAAGAGTTCGAACGGATGCTGGAGGCGACACCCCTGATTGTCGGAAAGCAATCTGCCGGATCATGGCAGTTTGCCTTGCGAGTTCTCTGGGAGAGCGGGTTTCGCATCGGTGATCTGATGGACTTCTGCTGGGACGACACACGCCACATTCATCCGAAGTGGCCGAGTCGAACCGGACATCATCCGACCATCGTAGTCCCCTCGTCTCAGAAAAACGGACGTGTTCAGGAAATTCCAATGTTACCAGGGATGGAAACGTTACTGGCTGCGATTCCCAGTCGTGAACGCAAGGGATGGATCGCCAATCCCCTGCCGATGGCTGGCGATCTCAATGCCAATCCGGACGCATTCCACCCGACGAAGAAGGACTTGGGTGCGTTGGCACTGCGTTACAGTAATTGTTCAATTGCCGCAGCGTGCGGAGTGTCAGAAATGGCAGTTCGCAACTGGCTCGTCGTCGCAGGAATTGTGCGTGCAGAGGCTTTCAAGAGCAGTACCGGTGAAATTCCTCAGAAGGAGGTTGCTGCGATACGACTGCGTGCTGAGAAACGTGCGTTGCCTTCTCAGTCGCAAACAATGCAGGATCGCCTGACGAAGGAACGAGTCGGTCGCGTGATTGCAATGATCGGGGAGGAAGCTGGCGTTGTTGTCCAGCAAGCCGACTCCAGAACCGGGCATCGGCAGAAATTTGCCAGTGCCCATGACCTGCGTCGTGGCTGTGCTCAGCGGCTGATCAATCTGGGAGTCTCAGCGGAGGCCCTCAAGCTGATCATGCGGCACAGCAGCTTCTCGACAACCGAGAAGCATTACGGCGCACTGCGTTCCGCCCAATCTGCAGCCACAGAGGTGGCCGAGAAACTCGCTCATGCACGAAACAGTGCATTAGTGGGGGGATTAATGGGGGGAACAGAAGGAGCTCAACAGCTTTCCGCTGAAGAGCTCGTGAAGCTAAAGTCTTTGCTGAAAGCACTTTAGATTAATGCACCCGGGAGGGCTCGAACCTCCAACCTTCGGTTCCGAAGGCCAACCCAACTGCCAAACTGAGTGGGATGATTCATGACGTAAGTCATTACCCAGAAGCACATTATGATTCAGTAAAAACAAATCCCTGGACGCTCAAACGTCCGCAGTTTACACAAAATCGCGCTGTGTACCACCGATTCCGTGCCACATTCTGTGCCATGTGCTGCATGATTCAAGGTAGGTTTTGAACGTGCGTTGCATGGACCTTCCAAAAGAACCTTTCAATTTCCAATTGCCGTCTTCATGACGATCGCCAATAGAACAGCGACAACGAAAACACCCCTCGTTCGATTGCTCAAACCAGGGGTGTCTCAATTCAGGGATCAAGCGAACTAAAGCTCAATTGAATCCACTTCCGCCACAAAACGGTTCGCGTCATCACCCAGGTACGAAGCGACAACGTTGAACACGGCGTCACTGAAGCCGCCGATGTTCAGGATGTCGCTCCGTTCCGGAGCCTGCGTCGATCCGTACGGCTGAATGTTGATGCAAACCAGCTTCGGTCCCTCGACGTTTCCACCCTGGAGCCGAACCTGATTCTTCACGAACTCCTGCCATTCAGTCATAACGCCGGTCGATCCGTTTGTCTCGTACGCGAACGCACGGTTGGCGTAGGCCCAGCTCTCGTTGTCGCTGACCAGCACGCAGCCTGCAAACTTTCGCTTGCGGTGCCGAGCATTGGCTTCCCGAAGTGGGATTGAGCAGTCCGTTCCGCCTCCGCCATACTTTGCCAGTCGCTCCGACAGGCTCAGAATCGAGTCTGACGGATCAACCTTTGCGTCGTACGCCTGAGTATCAAACGGAATAATCACGCTGTCCGGATTGCGACGCAGAATCGCTGCAGCAAACAGAGCCGCCACATCGATACAACGCATTTTGCTCGTAGCACCACGACCACGATTTCCTGTGATCGCGCAGCTCATCGAACCGGACGTATCCAGACCGATGATAACCGGTCCCGGAAGTTCCGGCACGTTTCCACACGCAATCTCGGCCGCCTTGTGCAGCGCAGCCTTGATCTTGTGCGGGACCTCATCCGATGCGTTCAGGTACGCTGCAAAGTACTGGTACGGGAACTGACGTGACCGACGGATTTCGTTTTCATCCGCCAGTCGGTCAGCGACCGTCTGCACCATTTCAGCATCCTCAAACACGCCATGTCGCTGCAAAGTGTTCAGGTTCATTCGCAGGGCCTGTGGACCCATCGTCCGTGCGCTCGCCGCCCAGACCACCGGACCCTTCGCAGTGTCGGCCAGCAGGTCCCACCGAGCGTGGAGTGCCGGACGATTCCCATCTCCCGACGCACCCTGCAGCAATGCGACCTGCGACTCGACTGTTTCAGCCGTGCGGAACGCAACCAGGAGTCGGATCTGGTCTGGCAGATCAGCCTCCGTCGCCGGTGCCCACTTCAACTGCTCCTTGTCTGTCAGCCAGCCGAACATGGCGCGCCGAGCATTGTCAGGCGGCGTTGGTCGTGCCATCCGGAAGACATCCCTCAGGCGCGGATCGTTTCCGATCGACGCCGACAGCAGCTTTTCCGGTGAGGCCGTGTTCAGCCATCGCTGGAATGCCCGCTGCAGGGAGCTTGACAGACTCTTCTTCCCGAACTGACCCGAACGGATCATCTGGAACAATGTTCGAAGCACCCGGCCGTTGTCGATTGCTCGATCGAACACCTGGTGAAACAACACGGTGTCGCGTGCGGCCAGAGTTGCCGTCAGGGCGACCGGCATGTCTTTCATAAAGGCTCGTTCGCGGCTGTAGACCGCCAGCTTCGCCAGGAAGACATTGTCGTTCACCTGCGCAATCAGCGACTTCAGCGTATCGAGCTGCGACTCAGCGTCGGCGTAGTACGTGCCGTTGAAGCAACCCGTTGCTGCGAACTGAGCGAGCGCGTGCTTTGGCCCCAGTGCATATGCAGACCCGCCCGCTTCGTTGCGGACAGTCGCTCGCGGCATCAGTGACTTCAGACTCGAAAACAAAGATTTGTTGGCCATGATTCTGGCCTCCTCAATTAAAGAGCTCGACGAAGGGGTGGTCAGAGTTCAGGCCTTGCGACCGTTCGGCGCTCTATGATTTTGAGCTACTGCTGACGCAGGCAGGGTTCGCACCTGCAACCTCCGAATTCAATGGACTCCATACCGGCAGTCGAGCCAAATTCAATAACACAGTCAGAGACGACGTCGCCCCAAACTGTTCCCCTTCACTTTCCTGATTGTTGACCTCAATAGAACGACCCAACGAAGGGTGGTCAGAGTTGCCGGTCCGAGTTGGACTGGAAAGCTCCCGCTTCCCGTGGCTACCGCAGGGCCCATACCCCGGACGGTTCGTGGATGGACTCCAACACGACAGTTGGATCGTTGTTTCAAAAGCACTCGACGAAGTTGTGGCCAGAGATCCGGCCCGATTTGTTTCAAGCGGGCCGGGCGGGAATCGAACCTGCTGAACCATGTACTCCGAACCAGCAGTCGAGTGTGTTTTCAAAATCAGTTCAAAACGGATTAACGAAGTTGTGGCCAGAGGTTCTTCGTTGCTCTCCCAACTGAGCTACAGCCTCCATCGCAAAAGGGAGGCTGGTGGGAATCGAACCCACGACCTACGGCGTTTGATGCATGGACTCCGAACCGGCAGTCAATCCGCTTCCGCCTTGCGGCAGAAGTCTTCAGAAAATCCAAGATCCAGCGAGGAGATGGCTGAGACGCCGTCCTTATCGAACCTTGTCATTCGACAGTGGACTCGCAGTGTTGTCTGCATGAGACTTCAACTGCTTCATTAGTCGGTCGCCCGACGTCACTACCTTAGGGCCGTCATAGTTACGGGTAGTCCCGGCCGACAGCTGGATCGATGGCTTGATGTGTTCATGAAAATCCTCAACGAAGGAGCGCCGAGACATCGTGCCGTGAGGCACACCTAACCAAGGTGTTGATGGAGTCCCGACAGGCAGTTGAGGTTTGAGGTGGACACGACCAACGAGGGATTGGTTCAGACGGCACATTTACAAGATGTAGTCCGAACTGGCAGTTGGCCGTGAATAGACGCCGGTGGGAGTCGAACCCACTTGAAACTGCTTTGCAGGCAGTCGCCTTACCATCTGGCTCCAGCGCCGTCTTGTTCCTGTCGCGTCAGCCTTTCCTTCCTCAACGGTTTGCGGCATGACGTGATTGTCCTCGTCAGGAGTTGAACCTGATCTACGACCTTCGCAGAGTCGCGTGCTGTCCCTCACACTCCAAGGACTTTTCTTGGAACTTGATTACCCCACCGAGGAATCGAACCTCGCCCGACTGCTTCGAAGGCAGTCATGCATCCTCCACACTCGCGGGGCATTTGCGTTCCATCAAAGAGCCGACGACTGGATTCGCACCAGCATAAACCTGTTTACAAGACAGGCGCCTTTCTCAGTCGAGCCACGTCGGCAGAAGCAGCAATCGCTGCAGCACAAGCGCGAGGATTCGAACCCCATATGTCAGTTTTGGAGGCTGACTGCTCTCCCAGGAGCACACTTGTAGAGATTGGTTCAAAGGTGACCGAGCGGAATCGAACCGCTGCCAAACAGATTCACAGTCTGTCTCCGGAAACCAACACCGGACCCGGCCACAGCGGAAGGAGCGGGAGTTGAACTCGCAAGGCACTTTCATGCTCGACCGGCTTCCAACCGGTTCCCGTCGCCAATCGGGTGGCCCTTCCAATTCGTTGTTTGTTGTTTTTGATTGCCTCGACCAGGACTCGAACCCGGAACTCCTCGTTAGAAGCGAGGAATGATTTCCGTTTCACCATCGAGGCATAAGCGGAAGGGCAGGGATTCGAACCCTGATCTCCGGTGAGGG
>CAMAVB010000362.1 GCA_945861465.1 Candidatus Kuenenia stuttgartensis | reverse complement strand
TGGACGCATGGAAAGCCGGGACACCAGGCGGTCCAGTGCCGGGGACATCCCCGATGGTGCATATGACTGATTCCAGCCGGGTTTCCGGGCAGACATTGGATGACTATCAAATCCTGGGAGACGTGCCGGGCAACGCGCCGAGGTGCATCGCGGTCCGGCTGAAGTTATCCAATCCTGCCGAAGAGAAACGGGAACGCTTTGTCATCGTGGGAATCGATCCGCTGTGGATCTTTCGGCATGAGGACTATGACCTGCTGTTACATTGGGAACACCAGATGCCGCCCGAGTCAACAGAAGATCCGGAGACTTCGCAGCTCGATGCAAAGTCCGAGGACCCGGTGCAGCCATGACGAACAAGAACAAGCTACGTCCAGAGGATTCTTCACTTTCAGCGAAGTCTCTGGAAACGAAACAGGGGACTCTGCTGAGTCAATCGCTCTGGTGGTTGACGCTGGTGCAGGTTCGTTTTCGTTTTCTAATCATAGTCCTGATCGCTGCCGCCATTGTCAGTCGATGGACAACTTTGCAGAGTCTTTGGGATCGCTGGATCTGGAATTCGACATCGGCAACTGCGAACTCCGGCGTGTCCGGGGCACATGAGTATTTTTGCCCGATGGACGACGGCGTTCTGTCGACCTGGCCTGCAATTTGTCCCATCTGCAACATGGATCTCGTCCCTCGCCGCAAAACCGACGCACAGATGCTGCCGGAAGGCGTGGTTGCAAGAATGCAGTTGACGCCGTATCGCATTCAGTTGGGCGGAATTCGAACGACTGCCGTGGAAGCGAAAGATCTGCAGTACAGGATTTCGTTGAACGGAACGCTGAAAACCTTGTCAGCGGACGACGGCAGTAGCAACAGTCTGATTGGATTTGAAGCGGACCTCTCTCAAAGTGATGTCGCGATGTTCCTCGAGCCACGCTCCGCCACCATATCGCTGCGTAACGCAACTGGAAGTGAAACGGCCGCCACTGTTCAGTCGGGAACGACTGAATCCCGCGCGAATTCGTCACCTGTGACGGTGCGCATTATTCTCGATGATTCGACAGCGCTGCCTGTGGGCAGCGCTGTGGCTGCCACGGTTGATATTCAGGCAGTGGAAGTCCTTGCGTCCGACAAATCGTTAGTCGCTGAGACGGGTGACAACGGGATACTCTGTGTGCCCGAATCTGCGCTTGTTGATCGTGGTCGTGAGAAACTTGTTTACGTCGAATCGATGCCCGGAATGTTTGATGGTATTGCTGTCAGGGTTGGACGACGAATGGGATCGTATTATCCTGTATTGAGCGGACTTAAAGCTGGCCAGCGAGTGGCTTCGTCTGGCGCGTTCCTGATTGATGCGGAGTCGCGCCTGAATCCCGGCCTTGCCGCCAGTTACTTCGGCGCGAATCAGTCGGCACTGACTTCCACTTCAGGTTCGTCCCCGCTCGCGCCTGTTCGCAGTGCAGCCAAAAAGGCAGAGGCCTCACAACTGTCGCCCGATGATCAAAGAATTGTCGATCAGCAGAAGATTTGCCCTGTGACGGAGTTGTCTCTGGATTCGATGGGTGGCCCCGTCCCGGTGATAATTGGTGACCGCAAGGTCTTTATCTGCTGTGCAGGCTGCGAGGGCCGACTGCGAGAAGAGCCTCAGAAGTACCTCGCAAAAATCCCGGAGAGCGAATAACGATGATTGAATGGGTCATTCGCTGCTCCGTTCAGCATCGCGGCATTGTTCTGCTGACGTCGGTAATCTTCGCCATCACGGGGATGTATGCGGCGTTGCAGACACCGATGGATGCTGTGCCCGACCTGTCCGAGAACCAGATCATCGTCTTCACGGAATGGCAGGGGCATGGACCCTCCGAGATTTACGAACAGATCACTCAGCCGTTGTCGCAGCAGCTTCAGGGACTGGAAGATGTGCGAGTTGTGCGTGGTTCGAGCGACATGGGTTACTCGATGCTGCACATTATTTTCAACGACAATGTGAACCATGGATTGGCAAGGCAGCGAGTTCAGGAGCGGGTTTCGATGCTGGATCTGGGTTTGCCTCCGGGGGTCCGTCCGAATCTTGCAGCCGATGGCATTCCCACTGGACAGATTTACTGGTACACGGTCGAAGGGACAGGCTACAACCTTGCTGAGCTGCGGTCTATTCAGGACTTCATGATCGCACCTCAACTGCGGTCTCTCGAAGGTGTCGCAGAAGTCGCCAGCGTTGGCGGATTTCATGCGGAACTGCTGATCCAGGCAGAGCCCGATTTACTGGCAGATCACGGGCTGACCATCAATGATCTCAGGACAGAATTGTCGAAACCAACGGAATCTGCCGGCGGAAATGTGGTGCAGAAGGGCAATGCGGAATTCATCGTGCAGCTTGTGCCTGGCGACATTCCCCTCAATGCGGACTCCCCGAGCCTGCACGGGCAGCCTGACAGCGATTCGGCTGACTTCACGCGCGCGACTCAGGAGTTGTGGGAGCAGCGGCTGATTCCGTCTGGTGACGGTCGTGCGATTGCGCTTCGTGATGTTGCGACTGTCTCGTTTGCTCCGGCTCCCCGACGCGGAATGTTTGAAAAAGAAGGGTCGGAAGCGGTCGCTGGTATTGTGCATCTGCGTTACGGGCACAATCCTCTGAAGGTGACTCAACGCATCAAGGATCTCCTGATGCAGGTTGCTGAAGGGCTTCCGAAGGACGTTCGGATTGTCCCATGTTATGACCGCACATCGTTGATCACGGGCGCGGTGTCCACCGTGACGCGCACTTTGATTGAGGCGCTCCTGATTGCTGCCGTGTGTGTCCTGCTGGTGCTGAAGCATTTTCGAGCCTGGCTGGTGATTGCCATCTCGCTGCCGCTGTGTGTGCTCGGAACGTTTCTCGCGATGAGTCTGCTGCGCGCCGCAGGAGTGATCGACATTCAGACAAACATCATGTCGCTGGCCGGTATTGTGATTTCGATCGGCGTGCTTGTCGATTCATCCATCGTACTGACCGAAAACGTGATGTACCGACTGCGAATTCGATTTGGTGACCAGCCAGTCCGCGGAGATGTGCAGGAGATCGTGGTTGCGGCGTGTCAGACGGTTGGTCGACCGGTGTTCTATTCGATCATTGTCATGCTGATTTCCTTCACGCCGGTCTTTGCACTGCAGGGAATCGATGGCCATATGTACGGCCCGCTGGCATGGACTAAATCGCTCGCTCTGCTGTCGGCCGCAGTGCTTGCGGTGACGCTTGTGCCGGTACTCTGTACGATGCTCGTGCGAGGCCACATGCGAGACGAATCCGACAGCGCGATTGTCCGAGGCGTCGTGAGCGTTTATCGGCCCGTACTGTCGTCATTGATGGATCGCCCTGCGCCGCTGGTCGCGATCCTCTGTGCCACGTTCATTCTCGCTGCGGCTCCGCTGGGAAGTGAAATCGTCTTTCAGACTGTGCTGTTTGCAGCGCTCGTATGCATTCTGCTCGTGCTGAGGTCCTGGACTGGTCGAGTCGTGGCAGTTACCCTTCTTCTCCTGGTCGCTCTGGCAGCTCGCAGCACGATGACTCCACTTGGCACCGAAATGCGGATGCCGTTGAATGAAGGCATTGTCATGGACATGCCGATCACGGTGCCCCGCGCGTCGATCACTCAGTCAGCCGACGATCTGAAGGCACGCAACATGGTCCTGTGCCGGTTTCCTGAGGTGCAGATGGTGACGGGAAAAGCGGGCCGCGCCGAAACGCCGTTTGATCCCGCGCCGTTGGACATGATTGAGACGATGATCGAGTTTCGAGCGCACGAGTTCTGGCCGCGTCGGCGTCTTGTCAAAGCAGACGCTGTGCGAATCACGACGGAGTTTTTGGCGAGACTTTCCGACAAACGGCTGATCGCGCCGGTTTCGACGGACGTGCAGTCTGAAATCACCGAAGCGGCTCTGTTTCGTTTTGATGCGGTGCAGCGAGAAACCGCATTTCAGCACACAGAAATCTTCCGCCAGCAGTTACGCAAAGAATTGTGCCGCATTCTGATTGAAGAAGCGGGTCGGAACTGGATGCACGCCGGTTTGCTTTCACGACCGCTCGAAACCGGGGATGTTGCCGCCGCCGTCAGCGAATTGCCGCCGGAATTCCAGCGAGACCTGGAGATGACTCTGAGCCTTGAAACCGTCTCCGCCGTCCTCCGACGCATTCAGGCTACATTGCAGAACCGAGATGTACTGTCCGAGCAGCCATCGGCCACTCCGCAGCGTGGTGTTCTGGAAACGTTGGCAAGTTCGGTCGGCGGAGCCTTTGGAATTGCCGCACCGACACAGCAGGCACAGATTCTGAAGGCGGTCCGAAGTGAGTCTGTGCAGCGATGGACGCAGCACACGGCGGAACTGAATCGCCTGCTGCATGTGCGAACTGTTCCGACATGGCTGCAACTGGTGAGTGACGAGTGTTTCACCAGGATTGCGATTCTGGATCAAGACCTGCGTGCCGTGCAGACTCAGATTCGGACCATTCGCAACACAATTCCCGCACCGGACGAACCAGGATCTCCTCAAACCGGAGAACATCATCATGGGCTCGCGCCGTCAGCGGAGCTGCCAATTGTGGATCCGCATCCAAAGTTCGACGCGCTGCGTCAGACTCTCAATGAAAAATATTCCCGATCGATCCTGCTGGTGGCCCATGACCCGGACAGCCTTGGTGGCTTTGGCGGCGAAATGGATCAGGCCCTGCAGATGCCCGGATGGGCCAATGTCTGGACTCGACCGATTCAAAACCGCGTCGATATGCTGGCCACTGGTGTCAACAGCGAAATCGGCGTGCGAGTTCTTGGACGTACTCTCGACGATGTGGTGAACACGTGCGAAGAGATTGCCACATTGCTCAGAGATGTTCCCGGTGCCGTGGATATCGTCGCCGACCCGGTGCGCGGCAAGGGATTGATTCAAATCGTCCCGGACCCGCATCGAGCAGCAGAACTTGGTGTCGCGATGAGCGATCTGCAGGCTACCATTGAGTTCGCTCTGTCCGGTCGCGTGATCACAGATTTCGCAGCAGATCGTGGCCGTACTTCTGTCAGGCTGCGAATCGCCCCAATGGCCGTGGAAGAAGATGAAGAAACATTGCGTCAGCTTCAGATTCCGTGTTACCAGATTGGAGAGAGCGGTCGGAGATCCGATTCAGCTTTACAACTGGTTCCACTCGACGCGGTTGCTGATGTCGTTGTGACGGAAGGTCCGGCAACGATCAAGAGCGAGAACGGTTGGCTGAGAAACTACGTGCGGCTCAATGTACGCGGTCGCAATCCGTTCGATGTCGTTGAAGACGCACGTCGCCTCGTTGGTCGTCGGATCATCAACCCGCCCGGAGTGTTTATCGAATGGACGGGCCAGTTTCAGCACGCCGCAGAAACTCAGCGAATGCTGATGGTGCTGATCCCGGCGGTCCTGCTGTTGATCTTCGGGATTCTGTACGTGACGTACCGCGACTGGACGGATGCGTCAATCATGCTGTTGTCAGCGCCGGGAGCATTAGCGGGTGGCGTGTTGTGCCAATGGTTGTTGGGGTATAAGTTCTCCCTCGCCGTCGGAGTTGGTTACATCGCCTGTTTCGGAATGGCGGCGTCCACGGGGATTGTCATGCTCGTGTATCTGCGGGAGGCCGTCGAAAATGCAGGCGGTCTGCAAAAAATTACGCTGCCGGAGCTTAAACAGGCCGTGTTCACAGGAGCCATTCATCGCCTGCGGCCCAAGTTGCTTACAGAAGCGACAACCATCCTGAGTCTTGCCCCGATGCTTTGGAGTGATGGCGTTGGAGCGGAAGTGATTCGACCAATGGCAGCGCCCGTTCTTGGAGGAATTCTGGTGGCGGATGAAGTGATCGATTTGCTTCTGCCCGTTCTGTTCTATCATGTGCGCCGACGACGATGGGTCCGGCTTCAAAGAAATCAGGTCGGTGAGTAAAATGTTTTGAGTGGATTTAATCTGGCTCAGGCTGTGTCGCGCATTGGAATCCGGCAGCGTTCCACTGTATTTGTTTCTTCTGATCTTCAATAAACTTCCGGAGTTCTTCCGTGCAGAATCACCTTTCCAGACGCCTTATCGCCTTTGCATTATCGACTCCCTTTTTTCTAAATGTCGGCTGCGGTGGCAGTGGCGAAGCCAAATACCTTCCGTCCGAAGATATTGCAAAAGAAGCACTCAATGCCGCGTTGAAGGCCTGGCAGGGCGGTCAGGCTCATGGAACCGTCAAGACATACGCTGTCCCCGTCGATACTTTTGACGCTCGCTGGCAGGCAGGAAAAACGCTGGAAAAGTTCGAGGTCGTGCGTTCAGAGGCTTTAGACAATCACAAAGCTTTCATCGTGAAAATGAAATTGACAGACGAAAACGAAGAGGAGGAAGTCACCTATATTGTAGTTGGCAACGACCCGTTGATGGTCTTCCGAAAAGAAGACTACGACAAAGCCAGCGGTGTCGGCGGTGGTTAGGACCGGCGCAGAAATAACGGTCGTCTTCCAGACGCGGGGCACGTTTATAACGTGCCTGGCACAATGGAATCGTGCCCCATTTATTTCTGTCTCAGTCCTTAGCCTCCTCAACTCCGTCTCTGAAAGTCAATTCGCAATGTCCCAACCTTTCACAACGCCGGAAATCGCTGAGACCGGTATGTGCGGGTCGAGGGCACGAAAGTCGGATGTGCCCTTCTTTCTGGTGATG
>CAMAVB010000361.1 GCA_945861465.1 Candidatus Kuenenia stuttgartensis | reverse complement strand
GATTCCACACCCCGTCCCTGAGTTTCCATTGTCGCGCCCTCCTTGCGCCATGTCGCAAACCAAAATCCATTTCACGAAGCGAAACAGATTTCACAATATTCGGATACCCCAATTCCTCCTAAAATACCAACTTTGCTGATGCCTAGCGTCAGCCCTCCGAGTGCGATTTTTACTTCGCAATTTTCGCTTCGGACTATCATGTTGTAAACGGCGAGCTGCGTGGCAGGAGAATTCAAAAGCGGCAGGAATGGGCGGCAGGGCGGCATGCTCTTCAGCGGAGAATGCGGAGTATATGCGGCGTTCGTTGCCCTCACACGGTCGAAACCGGCGATCGTTCCTGCTATGCTACATTTCATGGAAGGCGTCGCGGAGTTCTCCAAGTCGCATTTCGTTCAAAATCATTGAAGCAGCGGCAGGAATGAAACAGGGCTTTGAATCACATGGCGAAGTGTCTGGTCACTGGAGGTGCGGGGTTTATCGGAAGTCATCTGACAGAACTGCTGTTGAGTCAAGGGCACGTCGTCGTGGTGCTCGACAACTTATCGACCGGGCGCGCGGAAAATCTTGATGCCGTGCGACACAACAGTCGCCTGGAGATTCGCAACGGATCGATTACAGATCAAGTGGCTTTGAGCGACGCGGTGCATGGCGTTGAAATGATTTTTCATCTGGCGGCTGCCGTCGGAGTCAAACTGGTAGCAGACGATCCCGTGCGCACGATCGAGACAAATATTTATCCGACCGATCATTTACTGCGACTGGCTGTGCAGAGTAATGTGAAAAGGTTTTTTCTGGCATCAACCAGCGAAGTCTATGGCAAGCACCCCGGTGAATCGTGGGTTGAAGACGACGACCTGCACCTGGGGCCCACAAGTCGGCCTCGCTGGGCTTATGGCTGTTCAAAGGCAATCGACGAATTCCTAGCGCTGGCCTATCATCGCAAATATGGACTGGGCGTGACCATTGGACGATTCTTCAATGTCGTTGGCCCGCGGCAAGTCGGCAATTACGGCATGGTCGTGCCTCGCTTTGTCGATGCCGCGTTAAGACATGGCCCCGTCATTGTCTATGATGATGGCTCACAAGTCCGTTGTTTCGCGCATGTGTCTGAGATCACACAGTGCATCACGAAATTGATGGATATTGATGCAGCCCAGGGCAGAGTCTATAACATCGGCAGCGATCAGCCGGTGTCCATACTACAGTTGGCGAAACGCGTGATTGAAAAAGTTGATCCCAAAGTTCAGATTGAATTCATGCCATACAGTAAGGCGTACAGTGAAGACTTCGAGGATGTCCAGCGGCGCGTTCCGAACGTAGATCGCCTGTTTTCTACCATTGGACTGAAGCCGACCTCGGGACTGGACACCATTCTGGACGACATTATTGCATGGAAACGCTCGCTGCCGAAATCGCAGGGTGCGATCAGTTGACAATTCTCTGCCGATTCGCGCTCATCCGCGTCCTGTCGGAATCGTTTTGTTCCTTTCGAAGACCCTGCACACATCAATGAGCCGAATTCACTCGATTGACGGAATCACTCTCCATCTTGGAACTCCTGACGCCAGCGAAGGCGAATGGATCGGGCAGAGAGAAGTACTCAAACAACTGCTCGCCTGCTGGCTGGTGGTCGATAAGCGTGACCTGCCTCTGACGCCACGTTTGGTGGGAACGCCGGGGATCGGCAAGACCACACTGGCGATCTCGGGTGCGCGCCAGCGCGGCCAGGATTTGTACATTTATCAGTGTACGGCGGACACGCGGCCGGAAGATCTTCTAGTGACTCCTGTGCTGGCGGAAAGCGGCAAGATCGCCTACCACGCTTCGCCGATGGTGACTGCAATGCTGACGGGCGGCGTGTGCATTCTGGACGAAGGCAACCGCATGAACGAAAAATCATGGGCCAGCCTCGCACCATTGCTCGATCATCGGCGTTACGTCGAATCGATTGTCGCGGGCATCACGATTGCCGCTCATCCGGATTTTCGGTGCGCGGTGACGATGAATGAAGATGAATCCACGTTTGAAATTCCTGATTACATCATGAGCCGCCTGCAGCCGACACTGACGCTCGGTCATCCGGCGCGGGAGGATGAGCTGGCAATTCTGAAGTATCATCTGCCGTTCGCGGACGATCAGATGCTCAATCTAACCGTCGATTTCCTGCAGGAATCGCATTCGCTCAATCTCGACTTTTCCACCCGCGACGGGATCAATATTCTGCGTTTTGCACTCAAGCGAATCGCTCAGGATCCGACTCACCCGGTTGCGCGTGACGATGCCTGGCGAGAATCACTGGAAAAATGTCTGGGTGAAGATGCGGTTGATCTGAAGTCGCTGGCAAGTCGCAAACGTCAGTCGCTGGGCGGCAACATTGTGCCGATGGGTCTGGGAGATTTTTTCTTTTCCCCGGATGATCCTTTGCATCCAGACGCCGATTTTGATGAATTCGACGATGATGACATTGACGACGACGAGCCGGACGACAACGAATCCGAAGAAGACAGCGACGATCCCCGATAGAACGCGCCCTCTTGTCAGGAATCGCAATGAACGGTATCCTGAATGACTTTTGTCAAGGCGGGTTGATTATACTTTCACGGAGGAAGCAGCGATGAAGAACGCTGCCTTGTGTTTTTGCTCATTCCTGATCGGTGCCTGTCTGGTGATGTGGCTGCATCGCGGCCCGTCACCGACATCTGCTGCAGCCGCTCAGCCGCCGACATCACGTTCCACGGCTGCCTTGGAGCGGCGCGCGGCAACGCAGGGAGTTTCTTTCCAAACGCAGGCAAACGAAACACTGCTGGGCGATGCGTTAAGTGACATGATTCCGCCGCGCGTCTACGACGCCAACGGGCTGGCACCGGATGAAGCGGTCGCGGCATATGTGTACGAAGCCAACGATCGCAGCGTCGCTAATATTGCGACGAGATTCGGTGCCGCTCGCGGACTATTCGGTGACAACCCGACCTCAGATTCCGGGTCGGGGTTTATCCTTGACCGTGCAGGCCACATCCTGACCAACAACCACGTCATTGAGAGTGCTCAGCGAATTCTGGTCACACTGTCCGATGGCCAGGAATATGAGGGCAAGCTTGTCGGAGCGGATCCGATCAATGACATGGCCGTTGTGAAAATTGAAGCCGCTCCGGAAGCACTCGTACCAGTCCGGTTTGCTGATTCCTCAAACCTTAAAGTCGGGATGAAGGTCTTTGCCATCGGCAATCCGTTTGGTCTGGAGCGCACGATGACCACCGGCATCATTTCCAGCCTTGATCGCACGCTGCCGGTGACGCAGGCGCGGTCAATCAAGTCCGTCATTCAGATCGATGCCGCCATTAACCCCGGCAACTCAGGAGGGCCGTTGTTGAATTCTCATGGCGAAGTGATCGGGATCAACACGGCGATTGCGAGTAAGACCGGCCAGAATTCAGGGATTGGCTTTGCAATTCCCTCCAACCTACTGGCCCGCGTCGTGCCGGAACTCATTGAGCATGGAAGATTTATTCGTCCTGAGTTTGGCGTCGATGAAGTGGCTCGTACAGAAGCAGGATTGAGGATTGAGACACTGGCAGTCGATGGACCGGCAGCCAAGGCAGGACTGCGAGGACCTGAAATTCGACGGACGCGGCGTGGCTTTGTCACGTTTGAAACACGCGACATCACGCGCGCAGATGTCATTGTGGGTGTGAATGGCAAGAAGACACTAAAGCCGGATGAATTCCTTTCCGAAGTCGAAAGTCACCGACCGGGAGACAAGATCTCGATTGAAGTCCTGCGCGACGGCGACGTGATTTCCGTGCAACTCGTGCTGCAGTAGAAGTGAGCAGTCCGCGATGACCGACGTGCATTCTTCCGCGCAGCGATCGTTCAACATGTCACGGATCGGATCGCGCGACACCAGGCCGGAATTGATCGTGCGGTCAATTGTGCATCGGATGGGATACCGCTTTCGCCTGCACCGCAGCGACCTGCCCGGCAAGCCCGACATCGTGCTGCCGTCCCGCCGCAGAATTATCTTCGTCCATGGCTGTTTCTGGCATTCGCATCGCTGCCGGTACGGACGCGCGACGCCGGCGACAAATTCAGAATTCTGGAAAACCAAACGCACGGCCAACACGATTCGTGATCGCCGCAACATACGACGCCTCCGCGCCGATGGCTGGCAAGTGCTGGTGGTTTGGGAGTGCTGGACGAAGAAAATCGACGCTGTGCTGATTCCGAAACTGTCTGAGTTTCTCAAGCAATAGATGATCGGCGATTGTCAACGGTGGAGCGATGCTCGGGCCGATTGGCATCTTGTTCCTCCATGCGGTCGGTAAAGAGTCCGCCGCTCCCATGGCTTTGGGGGGGGCGAATCTTCAGGCCGAACCAGGCGTAAAGCTCTTCCGCAGGTTGGCCGAGTACCGGAACGGCGCTGCGCCTGGTCTGGCCTATCCCAAAATCAAGTCTTGACAGGGCGCGCTGCACATGATCATTCACGCTGGGGCCGACCGTCCACTGGTGATGAGTATTCCAATTGCTGCCGTCGGAAATTCCGCACGGCCGGATGCAGGCTGGGACCGTAGAAATCGGTAATTCTCGAATGAAGATCAATTTCGCGCGAGCGTGCGTCGTTCATGTTCCAGTCTCTGGGGGCATCATAGACGGTCCATGTTCTGCCGTTCGGGCGAAGGTACATCCGTTGCTGGTCAGCGAGGCTCAGCGGTCCTGCTCCGACTCTTCCAAAGACTGCAATCTGGTTGCCGGATTCATCGATCGCTCGGTCTCGATCGACGCCTTCCGAGACGCACAGAGCTTCGCCCCCTTTGGGAATCCTGAACGTCGCGACCAACTCCGGCGTGGGCCTCGGACTGAAACCGGAACTGCCAGGCGTCTCCGGTGACGTTAACTGGACGACACGCAACCCATTCTTTCCATCCGCGAGGTACGCGAATTCGCTCGTATAGGTAATCCCGAGTTTGACGTCCTGGAGATCGTTGATCTCGCCGTGAGCATTGTAAATCTGGTCGATGCGGGGGTTTGTCGGATCCTTCACATCCACAATGATCAGACCAGAAGTTCCCCCTGCGATATATGCGTAAGTCCGAGCGACATAAAGGTTGTGCGAATGCTCCAAAGGCAGGGACGCTGTTAATCTGGGCTCGGACGGTACTGTGACGTCGAGGACCTTCAGACCATCGTCGTCCAGCAGAAATCCGTAGCGAAACTGCATCTCAATCGCTTTGGGATTGCGGAGTTGGTCAGGGCCAATCACCGATGTTACAACTGGATGCGTTGGGTCAGCAATCGAAACAACCACCAGACCTGCGTGGCAGCAGACATAAGCGTATGTTCCAAAGATCGTGACCGACTTGGCCCCTTGCAGCAGACCGCCCGGGTTAAAGACCACATCCTTCTTCACAAAGTTGTTCAGCGGGTTGCCGTCAAGCAGAGTTCCGACTCCGATCAGAATCAGGCCTTCGTGAAAGTCCGTGGCGTAGAGATAACCGTACATCGCATGCACGGGCTGTTCATAATTTTCTGGTTGATGAGTCCGCGTAGGGTCCGGTGCAATGGTCGTCGGCGCAGCAATATCCGTGGCGAATTTCGTCTTGACGTAGAATTTCTGACCCAATGGGGACACGGGAGCGGTCAGAATTCGCTCCGAAAAACCCTTGTGATCAATAAAGGCGACGTCATAAATCCGGACGCCACCCTCGCCGCAGGCGGCGTAACAGTACTCGCCGCGAACCTGAATATTCAGGACTTTGTTTTCCTTGTGCGGGCTGAAGATGTTGTCCCCAATGTCGTTCCCTGGATGCTCGTGAGCATGCTCCAGTTCGCGGTCATGCGTTTCGTGCTCGTGGAAACGTTCCGGATAGACGACGCGATGCATGGAGCTTCCGATCACAGTCTGAGGCTCGTCGCGTTCAGTCACCGGAACGGCGAACAGTCCATGGTCACCGGCACCGACCCAGCAGTTACGACCGATAAAATTCAGATAATTGGTACCGTGCATCAGCAGTTGCGCCAGCAGCGCATTGTTGTCGTTCTCTGCGGACAGGTGGCAGTCGGTGCATGATTTCGTTTCGCCTTTGCCGCGGACTGTGTGCGGGACGTTTGTACTGAATGCAATTCCGCTCAGACCCTCTGCCGAGATCGTTTGCTGCTGCAGATAGACGGCCTCGCGATTCGCATTGTATGAACCGACGTGAATCGCACATGAAGAACGTGCGGGACCGATCCGATTGCCGGTGACATTGCCGTCCCGTGCCAGCATATAAACTTCATCGCGGAGCGTTTGAAAATTGTAGGCCACATGATTTCTGGAAATATCACCTTCGTTGTGCAGACTCGGCATTTTTTCGTTCGCCTTCTGCGGTAGATGGCAACCGTAGCAACTGGGGTTCCACGACGAGTGGCAGGCGATACAGGACATCGCATTGTTGTTGTGCGCGCATGGTCGTCCGTCCGCGGCAGTATTTCCCCAGGCAAAGGTGTCGTCTTCGCCCAGACGAACGGTTTTTGCCAGCGCGGCAACCGGATTGTATTTCCTGTGAGTCGGATTAATGGTGTCAGCCACTTGAGTCAATTCCCAGCTGAGATCTGCTTCCACCATGGAGTGCTGAATGATCTTCCGTCCGATATTCTCAAACCGGCGTTTGCCGAACGGCGTCCGCATTTCCGAGAGATTGCGTCC
>CAMAVB010000360.1 GCA_945861465.1 Candidatus Kuenenia stuttgartensis | reverse complement strand
CAGATTTCCATGCCGGGAACCGTCGTGGCGATCGGTCGCCACGGACCGGCAATTTCCCTGGGAGCTTCAGGCTTCAGGTCAAACATGTCCTGATGAGGCGGTCCGCCCACCAGATAAATCATGATGACAGATTTTGGTGAAGTCTTTTTGCCGGACGCTTCTTCGGCCTTGAGGATCGAAGGCAACGTCCAGCCTCCCGCCGTTCCTAATGCCGCAAGCGTGCCGATGTTCAGCAAACTGCGTCGGGAAAAACCGTCACAGAACCGGCCATTCCGATCTGTCTTTCCGCTGAGCTTCAACATACGTTTTTACTCACTGAGAAACTTGAACCTGGATTGAGCATAGAGCAGGCCGGACCAAGCGCAGGGCCGTTCCGGCAAGTGTCTGGCAATTGCCGAAAAGGCGCTGCGCTTGGTCCGGCCTACCCAGCTCATTTCATAGTCTACGTATCTGATTGGTAACATGGATCGCCGCGTGAATCCAGATCAGACGGCATAAAAATACTCAGTATGCAAACAACAAAACCGGGACTGTGTCCCGGTTCTGTGCGTGGCTTCTGTAAAAATTGCAGATCGGGAAACCCCGGCGTTCAGCGTTGCCACACGCGGACTGTCTTGCCTTGGTATGACGCCTCAGCGACCAGTCGTCCTGAGCCCATGCATGTCGTTCCACATCCAACACCGACGAAGCACCCCATCGGTGCCGGGCGGACGTGGCCGCAAGTTCCGCGACTGGCCATTAGCCGGGCCTCTTCTTCTGCCCAGGCCTGCATCGAGTTCCCCTGCACCACGGACGAACCATTGGTGCTGACATAGCTCACGGTGTGAATCTGCTGTTGAGAACCACTTTGATTGTTCTGTGTAGAAACAGCCGGTGAATAAACAGCCTGAGTTGTCCCTGTGTTGTAACGCATGGGCGACGAAGACTGCCAGGAGCCTCGCTGATAATTCGAGACACGTTGCCTGCCACGTGCTTCCGTCACTCCACTGCTCATGCCAATCAACAGAATCGCCAACATCCCAAACCGAATCATCCAAAAACCTCCATGAAACTAAAAACCGCCGCAGTACAATCCGTGACGTCTGCGGGATTTTACCACACCATCTGCCAATGAAAACCGGCGATCCTTCGCCAGTTGCAAATAACCCAATGATTCGAATGTTTGATGTTTTTTCTGCGTTGGCCTTGTTGTTGCCCAGGAATGAAACTACCGCTCAGGAATGAGACAGAAATAAGTGGGGCACGATTCCATCGTGCCGGGCACGTTAAAAACGTGCCCCACGTCCGAAAAACGACATTTACTTCTGCGCGGGTCATTACCGTGCGTTGATGGGGTCGACATCGATCGCGAGTTCGACGCCTTCCGGCAGAGTGAGTGTGCTTTCGACGGACTGCCAGAGTTCACGAACCAGTTCAGGCGTCTTGCCGGCAATCTGCAGATGAAAACGCCACAGTGTACGGAGACGGATGACAGGGGCTGGTGCGGCTCCCAGAATGCGGACGTCTTTAGTATTTCCTTTTCGAGCGGCGCGGAGTTTATCGGCGACGTCGCGGGCCGTGCGGCGGACACGGTCTTCATCAGGGCCGCGAAAGATGACGCGGGCGACATGCGAAAACGGTGGTGCTCCGCCGTCGTGGCGTTCGGCCAGTTCGTGTTGCGCGAATCCGATAAAATCGTGCTTTGAAGCAAATTTCACTGCCGGGTCTTCCGGACTGGTTGTCTGCACGAGGACTCGCCCGCCGCGTTCGCCGCGTCCCGTGCGTCCGGCCACCTGAGCGATCAACTGAAATGTCCGTTCGGCCGCGCGCATGTCGGGCTGACGCAGCATCGTGTCGGCATCGACGACGCCCACCAGAGTCACGTTTGGGAAGTCCAGTCCTTTGGCAATCATCTGAGTCCCCAGCAAAATCTCGACTTCACCGTGCCGAAATTTGTCCAACGCTTCGTCGTGGCTGCCGGGCTTCTTCATGGAATCGCTGTCCATTCGCAGAACACGCGCATTTGGAAAGGTGTTCTGAACTTCCTCGTCAAGCTTCTGAGTTCCCGTGCCAAGATAGCGGACCGCGGGACTTTCGCATGTCGGGCAGACTTTCGGAGGCGGCGTTTCATAGTCGCAACTATGACACACGGCCGCCTGACGATCCCGATGCCACGTGAGTGTCACGTCGCAATTCGGACACTTGATTCCTGTCCCGCAACTTCGGCACCAGACCGTCGGCGAATAACCGCGCAGATTCAGAAAGAGAATGACCTGACCTTTTTCATTCAGCGCGCGAGTGATTGCCTGAAACAGCGCCCGACCGATGGAAGAACCTCGTTTGATTCGAGGATCATCCCGCGTATCGACAATCAAAACCGGCGGCAGAGGGCGTTCGGCCACGCGTGACGGCATCGAAATCAGCGTGTCTGTTTTTCGCTGTGCCCGCAGCCACGATTCCAGTGTCGGCGTGGCTGATCCCAGGATGAGGGGGACTTTCTCATCCAGACAACGCTTTCTTGCAACTTCGCGGGCGTGATATCTGGGAGTGCTGTCCTGTTTGAACGACGGTTCGTGTTCTTCGTCGATCACGATCAGACCCAGATGCGGCGTCGGAGCGAACACGGCACTCCGCGCCCCGACGATGACTTCGATATCTCCGCTGGCAATCTGCTGCCACTGCCAGTGTCGTTCCGCATCGGTCATGTGACTGTGAAGCACGGCGACGGAATTGAAGCGACTGCGAAACCGCCGAATCGTTTGCGGCGTCAGGCTGATCTCCGGCACGAGCACGATGGCCTGCCGTCCATAACTCACCACTTCCCGAATCGCGCGGATGTAAACTTCCGTCTTGCCACTGCCCGTGACACCATGCAGCAACAGCGTCTCGTATTCACTCGCGCGAAGCGGACGCAGAATTCGGTCCAGCGCCAATTGCTGCTGGTCGGCAAGTTTCAAATCCTGCTGCTGTTCGAAGGTTCCGATTTCATCGCCGGTGATGTCCGAACGGATTCGCAGCGCGGTGATCAGGCCCTTCTTGCGGAGACTGGTGAGCGGTGCTGGTCCGCAACCCGCGCGCTCGCACAAATCTGCAGCCGCAACCGGACTGCCCGATTTCTGCAGGATGTCAATCACCGCTTTTTGCTGTCGACTGAACCGTGTCGTGGCCAGCTTTTCGTCGTTGCCGGGCGTCAGGATGAAGCTTTGCACTTCCCGCGTGCCGCTCTTACGACGTACGCCTGCCGGGATCACACTGTCGAGCACCTGTCCCCAGCCGCAGAGATAGCGTTCACCAATCCATCGCGTAAGTTCCAGCATGCGTTCGTCGAGCAGCGGTTCGCTGTCGAGCAATTCGGTAATCGGCTTCAACACACGCTGCGATTGATCCGCCGGTCGTACGGCAACGCAGTAACCGACGACGCTGCGGTTTCCCCGACCCAAAGGTGCTTTGACACGTTGCCCGGCTTGGATTCGATCTCGAATGGCATCCGGAATGGCGTATGTATAAGGTCGTTCCAGCGGAAGATTGAAGACGACTTCCGCGACCATGACGTCTTCATTTGCCGCATTCTGCCATTCCGGCGTCTCGGCAAATTCAAACATTCCCTGCTGCGAATTCATGGTGATAGTCTAGTAGAACAGCGCCACTTTGCCCCCTCTCCCCCGATTTGTTTGCGGAGATTGCATGGTTTTTCTTTTGAGTATGGTCGCAAACAAATTGGGGGAGAGGGCTGGGGCGAGGGGGCTTTGTTCGCACATTGTCAGGCCCGCCGACCCCCTCATCCGGCCTGTCGGCCACCTTCTCCCCCGATTTCGGGGGAGAAGGGACGGTGTAATGACGAAACGTTAATCTGAACAATTTCTTATGGCGAATCAGACTCTCAAAGTGGCGCTGTCCAACTAATACGGCAATTCGCGGATGTACATGTTCTTGAAAAACAACTCGCTGCCGTGATGCTGCAGTTCGATCTGATCAGCCCGCACGAGTGGTGTCACGCCGGTTTGATCCCAGTAGTTTTCCAGAGCGACGCGATCCACAACCAGTTTGTCATTGAGCCAGATGGTCACTTTGTCACCCACCATGCGGATCAGGAAGGTATTCCATTCGCCCGGTTTTTTATCCGCCAGCGATGTGGGAGCATTTCGCCAGCGGCGATTATTCCACAGCCCGCCGGAACCGAGATTGCGTCCATTGGCGTACTGAGTAACCCATTCCTCTGGCAAAGTCGGATTGGGTTGGCCTGCCGGCATTCGCGCGTCCCAGGGATCCCAGATCTGAATCTGTGGTGTGCCACGCAGATAGATGCCGGAGTCTGCACCGGGCGGAATTTTCCAGTCAACATAGAATTCAAAATCGCCGTAGTCTTTTGACGTACAAAGGCTGTCGCCCTTTCCGTCGTAGATCAGAATGCCGTTTGCGACAGTCCAGTGTTCCTTCATCACGGCGTCCGCTTTGGCCTGCGCGTCGGTCAACGCCTCGCCGCTCAGGGATCGCCGATCGTTGGCATTGCCGTGAGCCAGACCTTTCCAGCCTGTCAGATCTTTTCCGTTGAAGAAGGCCGTGAATCCCGCAGGTGGTGCGTTGTCTGCAGTCGTCGTTGGCTTTGTGGGCGATGGCGCGTAATCCGCCAGCTGCAGGTTCCTGAATTCGACTCGATCGTCATGCCCGGCCAGCACGATGTGGCCGTGCTTGTTCTTCATTCCGGCGTGCGGACTTCCGTCAACAGGTGTGATGTTGTCGAGGAACGCATCCACGACAACGGCTCCGTTCACAACCACCATGATATGATCTTCAATCACGACGATCGTTTCGGAGTTCCATTCGCCGACGGGTTTCAGATAGCCGGTTTTTGCCGGATAAATGCCATAAACTGAGCCATGATACTGCCAGGGTTTGAGCCAGCTCAGCTTTTGCGTCTTGCCGTCCGCCATCATTGCTTCGCCGTTGTACGCTTTGCCGTCGTGATCCAGAATCTGAATCTCCATGCCGTCGCGTGACGGATGTCCGTCCTTGGGGACTCGGATGCCAATCCCGTTGTTGCCGCTTTCTTCAAGTTTGAATTCGAATCGCAACGCGAAGTCGCTGTATTCTTTCGCTGTCGCCAATGACTTGCCACCCTTATTGCAGATGAGGATTCCATCCTGTACCGCGTAGCCAGCGGTGTCACCAGTCCAACCGGTCAGGTCTTTTCCGTTAAACAGATCAGACCACTCAGCAGTCTCCTGCAACGCGATCGCCTTCGCTGCGGCAACGACGTTCGGATCGGGCACCCGGTCCTGAGCCGCGACGTTCAGAGCATTCGCTGCACAGGCAAGCAACGCAAATCCGGCAATCAATGTTTTCATAAAGCGAGCCTCAGGGGAGCAGGAGCGGTGGGATGGTCAGATGCCAACGCGGACTATGTCTGGCTGATCGCTCAATTACCACCGTTCCGGGCGGAATTTCCACGGCTGGCCAGTTTGTTGGACTATAGAGAATGTAGGGTGGGACCAGCGGCTGGCAGCCGCGCCGGCCCATCAATCAATTGGTGGGCCTGCGCTGTCGCTGGTCCCACCCTACGAATCACCCTGTTTTACAAACTGGCCAGCAGTTTCCGAAATTCAGCCTGCTTGACGGCGCAGAATCAGCCGCGGCATTTTTCTTCAATCCTGAATTGCTTCTGTCAGGAACACGTTGTCACAATCCCGTGCCTGATTGATGCAATGTGGCGGAGTACTGATGATATTCCTCAGGTTCGTTCGACCTGAAAGGTTCGGTGGTGCATGAAAACAATTCAATTGTCTGAGATTTCTGAGACGCGCACGGTGCTGGAGAACGTGCGCTGGGAGACTTTTGTTGAACTCGCGGAACAGCGACGCGGAAGCGTGCCTCGGATGACTTTCGATGAAGGAGTGCTGGAACTGATGAGTCCACGACGACAACACGAAAACATCGGGAGTTTAATCGGCAGACTTGTCGAAACGTACACGGAAGTGCTGGATATCGAGATTTGCAGCGTGGCATCGACAACGTTCAAGCGCAAGGATCTGCAAAAGGCATTTGAGGCCGATGAGTCCTACTATGTCGAGCACGCCGAACAGATTCGCCGAAAAAAAGAAGTGGATTTGACGATTGATCCACCGCCGGATCTGGTGATTGAGGTTGAAATCACATCCTCCGCTATTCGCAAGTTAAAGCTATTTGCTGCGATGGGTGCACCGGAAGTCTGGCGGCACGATGGCGAACGGTTGCAGATGTATGTCCTGAGCGACGGCCAGTATGTCTCAATCGATTCCAGCAATGGAGTACGCGGACTCACTGCCGCGATGATCGATGCGATCCTGGAGAAGCGGTTCGAATTCGGCGAGACAGCACTGGTGCGAGAGTTTCGCAATTCGGTCAAGGCTGGTTCTGCATCAGGACTGGCGAAGAAATAACTGTCGTCTTCCGGATGTGGAGCACGTTTTTAACGTGCTCGGTCCGGCCTACCGTGCCGTCCGCAATGCAGCATCATACTCTCGAATTTTGTGTTTCGCTCATCGCTGGATGAGGCTGAGTCGGCGGACGCGGTGGTTGTTGCTGTCGCCGATGTAGAGCCAGTCGTCGGCTGATACAAAGACACCATGCGGGCGATTGAGGCGGCAGTGATTCGGATCGCCATCCGGTCCGTCACCGGGTTTGCCGTCGCCCATGACGGTTTCCACAATCCCTGATGACTTTCGCAGGACGCGAACAGTGTGGCTTTCCGTGTCGGCGAAGTACAGGTCGCCGACTTTTGACAAACTGACGCCTTTCGG
>CAMAVB010000359.1 GCA_945861465.1 Candidatus Kuenenia stuttgartensis | reverse complement strand
AAACTGCTGAAGGAAGGGGTCATCGGCGAAGTGAAGGTCGCTCGTGCCTGGACAGCGGAAACTCGAACAGTAGCGAAGCCGCTGCCGGACGGGGTGCCTCCGGCGGGAGTCGATTACGACCGCTGGCTCGGCCCTGCGCCGAAGCGACCCTTCAATCCCCATCGCTTTCACCAGACTTGGCGAATGTTCCAGGACTACGGGAACGGGGAGATCGGAGACGACGGAATTCATGATCTTGACATGGCCGCATGGGGACTGGGCATCGACACGCTGCCAAAGCAGATCACGGCTCGCGGTGGGCGCATGATGCTCGAAGGGCACGCCAGCGAGTACCCCGACAACATGAATGTGACTTACGAGTATCCGGACGGCCGACTGCTGATCTACGAGAATTATCCCTTCACAGCCTACGGCCTGCATGGTTTCGACAACGGCAACGTGTTCTACGGCACTGAGGGCTACATGGTCTTCTCGCGTCGCGGAGCCTTCAGCGTATTCCAGGGTCCGAAGGGAACTCCAGGGCCGACTGAAGGGAAGGAACTGCGCGGTCTGAAGGGCTACGAGGAGCACATGGCCGAGTTCCTGAATGCCGTGCGCCACCGCACTCCGACTCGTGCGGCCGCCGAGGTTGCTCATCGCAGTTGCGCATTGGTTCATCTGGCCGAGATCGCACTTCGGACTCGCGGTCGACTCGACTTTGATCCGAGTACCGAGCAATTCATCGATTGTGAGGAAGCCAATCAACTGCTGAGCAAAAAATATCGTCAGCCCTTTGACCTGCCCAATGTCATTTAACCCGAGGCTCACGAGGCTCAGAAAAGGGGTCAGGAACCAATAGCCAAATGGCCCGAAGGGTGCTGCGCACTATTGGTTCCTGACCCCTTTTCCAAGCTCTCTGTCAAGGTTTGATAGTGGGGTAGGCCGGACCAGGCGGAGCGCCGTTCCGGCAAGTCAACCGATTGCCGGAACTCCGCTTCGTTGCGGTCCGGCCTACGATTGCCACCCCCATTTCTCGATTTAAGAAAGCCCTTGTGCTTTGTCACGCATTCATTGATGGGTTGTGTGCCACTGGCAGAGCCAGTGGCACACTTCAATTCACGACTGACGAAGCACTAGAGATCCGCCAACTTTGTTGTTGCGTCACCGAATTGATCGGCGGGCAGGCCCATGCGGTGCATAAGAGACAGATAAAGGCTGCAGAGTTTACGACCGTCGTCACCGCGTTCGGAATAGTCCATGACGCGGCCCGTTTCGAGAGTGCCACCCAAGCCACCCACCGTAAACAGTGGCAGACGGTGGGAGTCATGTTTGCTCCCTGACCACATGTTATTGACAAACACGAGGCACGAATGATCAAGCACTGAGCCGTCGCCTTCTTTCATCTCTTCCAGACGACCGGCAAGATAGGCCATCTGGCTGACGTAGTAACGAGAGATTCGTTCGAAATCGTCAGATCGATCGTCGTGTGATGCCGAATGATGTGCCTTGCGGACGTCGAGGAACGGATAGAACAGCCCGGAAATGTCGCGGCACAACAGGAGTGTCGCGAAACGTGTCTTGTCAGTCTGGAAGGCCAATGCCACGACGTCGCACATCAGTTTCATGTGTTCACGAATGTCTTCGGGAAGTCCATTATCCGGACGTTTCATGGTCATGATGGGCTGGCCCTTCTCCGCTGCGTTGTCGGTTGCCTTGTGTTGTGCACTTCGAGCCCGCTCAATCCGTTTTTCGACTTCGCGGACGCTCGTGAGATACTGATCAAGGCGTTCGCGGTCGGTCGCGCTCACCTGACGACTTAAGCTGGAAGCATGTTCCTGAACACGATCGAGCACACTCTTGTTGCGGCGGTTGCCACGGTTGTCAAACAGACTGTCAAATGCCAGCGACGGATACACCTCCATCGGCACTGGTGACGTCTCATTCTGCCATGAGATGTGCGAACTATAGGCCATTGAGAAGTTGGTTTCGTGATACCCCGTGACAGGCTGCTCGCAACCAAGGACGAGACTTGGCTGAGCCGTTTGCTGTCCCAGATGGTTGGCCAGCAATTGATCGATGCTGATCCCGCCCTTAAGTTCCGATCCCTTTTGAAGGGATGCGCCGGAAAGAATATTGCCGGTTTGCCCCGGATGAATTCCGACTTCCGTCGCATTTCTGTTGAACAGTCCGTGAATGACGTTCATCTTTGACTTGAGCGATTCCATCGGAGCCAGCGAACGGCTGAGTTCCATCTCGTTGCCGGCACCTTTGGCCCACCAGTGTTCAGAATTGATTCCACAGGCCATAAACAGCGCAGCAAAGCGCTGAGGAGTTGCGCTGCTGGCAGCAATGGCACCAGTTGATTCTGCCTCAGGTATTTGTCCCCACACAGGCACTGATTCCATCCACGGCAATGACATGGCAACGCCAGCACCCTGTAACACGATGCGTCGCGGAACCCCGCGCCGGACAGGCTGCGTGCGATGTTCAGTTCTGTGGGACATGTGACTCTCCGGAGAAGGGTTCAGCGGCACCAGCGAGTTGTTGATTGTTTCCGCTAAGGACCGATCGAATAATAATTGACCGCATCCTCCTCTCCCCTGGAAGGGCAGAGGGCAGGGTGAGGGGTATAAAAAGAGACAGTTATTTCTCGAGCGGTCCTAAGTCGGTAGTTTTGTTGTAACCGTTCACGACTCCAGGCTGACACGATCACTTCCGTCGTGTCTGGAACTGGGAACTTGTCACGATGGATTCTATCAGGCTGCCGAACTTGTATTGATCATCTTGCAGTTTCTGAGCCATCGCGTCAACGAGAAGATCATCAGATAGCAGCAATGTACGGCCAAGTCCGTATGCCAGCAACTTACGGCACAGGTTATCGAGAAAGTCCTGTTCACGGCGTTCTTTCAGATATCGCCGCAGATCAACGAAATCACTGCCAGTGGTACCGTCGGGAAAAGTTGCGAGGGTCTGGACTGGTCGATTTCCGAGATCGACGGAACGCAGGTCACCCACTGGTCCGAAGTTTTCGAAGATCAACCCGATCGCATCAAACCGATTGTGGCACACCGCACAACTGGCGTGTTCGCGATGTCTGGCCAGCGCGTCGGCGAGAGTCAATTCACCCAGACTGGATTCATCCTCCGGGAGCTCGGGCACATTGGGCGGTGGTGCCGGGATATGTTCTCCCAGCAGCTGTCGGACGACCCAGTAGCCTCGCTTGACGGGACTTGTCCGCAAGCCGGGCGAATTCTGCGTCAGGAAGACCGACATCGGAATCAACCCGCCCCGCTGAAACGTGCCGGCTTGTTCTACGCGAATCCACTGATCATCGGCAGATGGAAACTCCATTCCATAATGTTTTGCCAGCGGCGCGTTCACAAACGTATGATCTGCGTACAGGCAATCCAGGACTGACCCGTCATGACGAATCATATCAACCAGAAACCTCACTGGTTCTTCAAACATCGCCGCACGAAGTTCATCCGTAAACTGCGGAAAGCGGGCGCGGTCTACGCTGTTGTGCTCCTCGAATCGGCGAAATCCCAGCCAGTTGCCGGCAAACTCCACAGCCAGCGCACGCGCTCGGGGGTCCTGCAGCATGCGGCGAGTTTCAGCGAGAAGCACGTCGGGTTCGTGAAGATGTCCATCGGTCGCCTGTTTTAACAATTGCGCATCGGGCAGGCTCGACCACAGGAAGTAACTAAGACGACTGGCGAGATCCAGATCAGTCAGCGGCGTGCGTTGCGGTGATCCGACAGAATTCGATTCGACAGTTTCCGACGCTGAGCCCGCAAGATCGGTGCGATAAAAGAACAACGGCGAGATCAGCATCGACACGATCGTATCCTGAACGGCTTCTTCATGAGGGAGTTGATCGTCGTCGCGCAGCGTGCGATAAAAGGATCGCAGTTCTTCCATTTCAGCACCTGACAGCGGATGGCGGTAGCACCGAGCGGCGAATTCTTCCAGCGCCGTCAGGTGGCTGGCTTCGGACTCCAGTCGCGCCTGTTCGACCCAGCGAATCTGGCGGTTCATCGCAGCGAAGTAGTTCTCAACGGCCGTCAATGGCGTGCCTTCACCGTCATTGCTGCGGGCCTTCGCCAGATACACATCAGCCAGCCGATGGATCATTTCTGCTGACGTGACGTTGTGATCTTCCGCGCGAGCGAAATCAAATTCGGCATCCCGCATGAATGTCGAGTCGGTACGCTCGAACCAGACGAAACTCTGATACTGTCGCATGGGTGCCGAGGTGATGAAATCCAGTTCCTGCCACAGTCCGTCCAGCTCACGCATCTGTGTGTCGTCCAGGACGAGTTCGCACAGCGGCGCGTCATCGCGGTAATAGCCCATCATGCTGTGAAATCCCGCACTCAGCAGTCGACCCTTTTCCTGTTTTTCCCGAGGCACACCGACATAGTCACGACCGCGTTCGGAAATGTAAAACGCATCCGGGAAGACGCTGGCGAAGCGTTTTAATGCCTTCCAGTACGCCTTCCGATGTTCGCCATCCGAAGGCAGCAGCAACGCCTCTTCTTGCAGCGTCTCGGGCGGAAACTCGGGAACATCCAGCGTGGCATCTGAACTGTATCGACGTCGATTGGCGGCGTATTGATCATTCTTCCACAGCACAAACGACTGCGCGCCGCTGTGAATGCCATCAATGCTGAGTCCCTCAACTCTGGGCTCCAGTTTCGCTCTCAGCACAGTGACGAATTCAGCGATGCGTTCACAGCCTGCGCGGGCTTCCTGTTGACGATTCCTGTCAGCCGGTAAGTCTCGCCACAGAGTCCGCAGGATCTGCAGCGGGCCAGCTTCGTCTTGTGTGTCCGTGAGTACATCCCAGACGGTTGCAAGGTATTTGGAACTGACATGCTGCGTTGCCGCCACTTGCGGCACGTTGATTGCTGAATCACCCGCAGTGACCCGTATTTCCCACGCTGCTAAAAAGTAGTCCGCGTAGTTCGTTGGTTGTCGGCGATAAAAATCGACGATGCGATTCACGCAGTACTTGTCGCGATCCGTATCCGTCATCACGGGATGTGGTGCAAAATCAAAACCGTGCGGTTTCAACACCAGATGCTGGACCACTTCGCGCGCCGCCTCCAGATACTTGTTCATCAGCGCGGGGGACAGTGTCAATGACTCCGCCGAATTATCAAACCCCGCTTCGTTGGCCGGATCGACAGGAAACTCGCGCGTTGGTCGAATATCGATACCGGTCAGATCGCGCATCGAATAGTTGTACTCCGCATTGCTCAGTCGTCGTATCGGCACTACGCCGGGATCGCCGGAATTCCGCGTCGCCTCAGCCCTCAAAATGGCCCGGACCTGATCCACGAATGCAGAACTCCGGTCCGCGGACGGGCGCGGTGAATGATCAGCTGGCGGCATTTCACCCGCTGCCAGTCGATGGATCACTTCGTTCCACGTCTGATGTCCCGCCGCGATATCTGAAGCCGTTTTGAAGCCACTCAAATCCAGCTTGGCTTCCGCTTGCTCTGAATTGTGGCAGTCCAGGCAATACGATTTCAGAAACGGAACAATCGATTCCGCCACATGGTCATTATCTTGACCGCACGCGATCGGCGCACTCAACATGCCGACAATCAGCAGTCCGAGCATCGTCACCGAAAGCGAATGTCCGGAAAGTTGGCAAAGACATCGAGGCATGGAACAACCGGGAGGAGGGATTTTTGTGCAGGCAGAGTTGATTCAACACTGTGTATCTTGCCCATCACCGACAAGAATTGCGAGTGTGGAGTAACAACTCCATGTCGTCTGAGTGCAGTCACGGATTTCGGTAGGTCCTCCTTGCCGAGGAGGGCTTCGCGGCTCGCCGCGACCAGCGACCAGACGAGGTGGAAAGAAAGGCCACGCGGCGACGTGGAGCGGACGTGCGACCCCCGGCGGTTCGCCTTGCGGCGAAAGTCCTTTCCGGCAGAAAGGACCTACAAAATACAGCCCTTTCCGGCAGAAAGGACCTACAAAATACAGTCCTTTCGGGCAGAGAGAACCCATTGTCTCAATCCCACGTGACTGCGCCCCTAATGAGAATGCCACCAGCCCTCATACACGTACAAAGTCGATTTCCATGCTGCGGAATTCGTTGCCATCCGGACCTGACATGTACGTCGTCATGTCATTGTGATCCTGATCAATCAGACGAATGACTGACCGCTTCGACATTGTCTGACCGGAACCCGGATGCTGGAAGGACGATACCATCGTCCAGATTTTTCCGGACGCATCAACGTCACCTTTCTCCAGTTGCATCGTTGTACTGGCATTGTCGATCCAAAATCCCTCGTACAGTCTCGAAGTGGTGTTGTAACCCCAATATCCCTTGCCGAGAAACGCCGGAAACGGTCCCGGGGAAGGATCGCCCGTGTAATCCTGAAACAGATACAGCCCACCGAGCTGAAACACATTGACCATGGTGCCATGCTGAACCATCGGATCACCTGGTCCCATCCACAGTTTTACCGTGGACCGAAAAGTACCTTCAAAGGGCTTCAGGCGAGCATGTTCGAGCTGTGGAACCGGAGGACCGGGATGTGATGCTTCTTCGGACATGAATGATGCTCCAGTCGGCGAAAGATCCATTCAGAAACAGGAATTTTGATCGTTCCGTCACAGGTTCAGAATACGAAACGAAGTATCGCGCAGCAAGCGGCTGGGCTCACATGGCAACGGATTGCCTGCTTTTCGACCATGCATGAAACTGTAGGGTGGGACAAGCGACAGCGCCGGCCCACCATTTCTCTGATATGGTG
>CAMAVB010000358.1 GCA_945861465.1 Candidatus Kuenenia stuttgartensis | reverse complement strand
GCAGCGACTCCAGTCGCTACCGAAGTGGATCAACTTCCGACACGAACGGTGTCCTCTGCCAACCCTGCCTCGCAGAATTCGTTGAACCCTGCGGCGACTCGCGCAGCACTTTCGACGATCAACCCGGAAGCTGAGAGTTTCAGTAACTTCCTCACAGACAAATCCGAAGAGGTTGCAGACACAACTCAAATGGCAAATCGGCAGGTTCAGGAGACGATCACTGACACAAACGAGTTTGTGTCCTGGGCGGAACAGGAGAATGCAGCCAATCTGAAAGCGGCAAACGCAGCAAAATCAGCAGTGTCCAGTGCCCCCACACGCGCGAAGGAAAAAACGGTTTCTGCTTTGCAGCAGGCACGTCAGGCAAGTCGGGAAATTGCCGATTCAATGCTGTCACCGGAATTCGATGACGCAGACGGCGAAGGGGCCGTGGCCTTAATCAAACCTCGGGGCACCGCGTCCGCCGCCCCGGCCTTGTCACCTGCCAAAGCGCCAACCGCAAACGACGTGACGACCGACGAAACCCCGTTCGCCGACTCGTTTGAAGAATTTCACACTAACGGCTGGACGGCCAACGCGAGTACATCGCAAAAGCCCGCCGCGAAACCTGCGACCGCACGCACAAATTCACCCCGAGATTCACTGGACGACAATTTTCGGATGGACACGGGCTGGAAACCCGCGCACATCACGCGCCCATAGGCGAGCTGCAGAAAGGAATCGACCGCAGCTGAATTCGTTCCGTGCGCTGGTGCATTGTCAGTCAGGTATTGATGTGTGCCACTGGCTCTGCCAGTGCTTCCTGCCAATTCGGAGCACTGGCGAAGCCAGTGGCACACAACCCATCAATGAATGTGTGACAGAGCGTTACGCTTTGAAAATTTTCTCGCGCCCTGCCGTGACGTTTTTCGTCGCATTGCGTGTGTCGAGCACCATCCGAGAATGTTTCACAATCTGTTCGTAATCGAACGCAGTGTGATCGGTGGAGATCAGAGCACAGTCCTGCGACGAAAGGAATTCAGCTGTCAGCTCTGTGCTGGCCATTGCAGGCAGCTGATAATGCCGCATCCTGGGCAGTTTTGGAACATGTGGATCGCTGTACGTCAGAATTGCACCGCGTTCCAGCAGCAATTCCATGAGTTCAAATGATGGGCTCTCCCGAGGATCATCCACGTCTTTCTTGTAAGCCATTCCCAACAGACAGATTTTGCTGTTCTTGATCGGCTTGCCCTGATCATTCAGAAATTCCGACAGGCGGCTGATCACGTAACGCGGCATGCCGGCATTCACTTCGCCAGCCAGTTCAATGAATCGCGTGTTCATGCCCTGCATCCGAGCCAGCCAGCTGAGATAAAAAGGGTCAATCGGGATGCAATGTCCACCCAGCCCAGGCCCGGGATAGAATGCCTGAAATCCAAACGGCTTCGTTTTGGCTGCATCGACAACCTGCCAGATATCGATTCCCATACGATCAAACAGCGTCTTCAGCTCATTGACGAGCGCGATATTGACAGCGCGGTAGGTGTTTTCGAGGATCTTACAGGCTTCCGCGATTTCGGCATTGGCCACGCGGATAACTTTCACGATCGCATGGCCGTAGAGTGCACAGGCGAGTTCGCTGCTCTGATCATCAATCCCGCCAACGACTTTCGGAATGCCTGCGGCTGTATAGTCTGGATTGCCCGGATCTTCGCGTTCAGGACTGAAGGCGACGAACACATCCTGACTGCATACAAGGCCAGCGGGATTGCGATTCAGAATCGGAACCATCACGTCGCGCGTGGTGGTCGGATAGGTGGTGCTTTCCAGGATCACCAGCTGACCGGGGCGCATTACGTCTGCGATGGCCTTCGCTGTCGATTCGATGTACTGCAGGTCTGGATCACGACTGGCGCTGAGTGGCGTCGGCACACAGATCATCAGCGCATCGGCTTCGGCAAGGCGGCGCATGTCATCTGTTGGATCCAGCATGCCGCGTTGAATCCAGTCGGCGACTTTCTCCGACGCCAGATGCTTGATGTAGCTGCGTCCCTGCCTGAGCATACGGACTTTTTCGGCATCGACATCGAATCCCAGGCAATTGAATCCGGCATTCGTAAACGCACTGATGAGCGGCAGGCCGACGTAGCCCAGCCCGATAATTCCGATTTTCGCCGTCTTGTTGGCGATCTTCCCGGCGAGTTGAGAGGCCAACATTTCAGTTGTCGCAGCGGACATGGATTTACGATTCCAGAGTTTTCGGGGCAGTGAAGAAATGAGTTCGAAATCAATTGAGAGAATGCTGGCAAGGGTTCCCCGTGTCTCCGACGCGGGCTCAGCGACAAGGTAAGTCAGGTGGGCACAGTGCCGATGGTGAACGATGACCAGTACGCAAAAAAGCACGAAGTTGCTAAATGCAGGGAAGAAGGAGTTTTCGAGGCCACTTGTATCCAATCTGCGGTGAAACGTTTCAAGATCATTAGAAAAGCCTTGCCGAAAGCCGGTTTTCTGAGGAGGATCAACGTATGGATTTTCAGACTTCTACAACTTTGGCGATTTTTGCAATCGCTGCGGGCATCCTGCTCAGACGCATCGGGGGCTTCTTACATTTTGGCAATTCTGGCGGTTGTGGGTCTTGTGCCGGATGCGGGGATTCAGCAAAAGACAAGCTTCCTTTGCAATTGGTGACTCTTGGGGAATGTACCGTTCCGACGAAATTCGCGGCGGATTGCCATGAATCATCGGATGCTGGGGCTGAGAAAACCGGCTGAATTCCGGCTTTTCGCGGTATGAAGTGATTCCCGACATTGATCGGCGAATCCGTTGTCGATACCCTGTCCCGTTCCCCGCAAAACGGCGTTATGCCTCGCGGGAGTTTTCTCTGCACGCAGCCGCTTCGCAGCGGGTCTTGCCTGTCAGATCCGGCGTTTGGCGTCTGAAAAGGCGTTGTTTGTCTGGAAAAAGGTGACGGTCACTTCGGGCGTGTCGAAGTGATGGTGTGGAGCACTAAATTTACTTTTGGAGTTTTCAGGGACAATGGGTCGTTACACAGGGCCGAAGGGCCGCATCAATCGCCGTCTGGGTATGAACGTTTACGAGAGCTCCGGAGCTATCAAAGCTTCGGAAAAGAAAGAGTTTCCTCCAGGGATGCACAAGCGCCGGAAGAAGCCGACCACCTATGGTGCTGCTCTGGCAGAAAAGCAGAAGATCAAGTTTTACTACGGACTGCGCGATCGGCAGTTGTTCCGGTACTTTGATATCGCCAAGCGAACCTCAGGCAACACCGGTTCGACTTTGCTGATCCTGTGTGAACGCCGCCTGGACAATGTAGTCCGCCGCGCCGGATTCACGCTCACCCGCCCCCAGGCACGTCAGGGCATCGTGCATCGTCACTTCCAGTTGAACGGCAGGACCGTCAACAAGCCCGGCATCATGGTGAAACCTGGCGATGTCATCACGTTGCGTAACCGCCCGAATATTCGTGCGATGTACAATGCCGTCGGTGAATCCTCATCAGGCACATCTGCCGAGTGGATCAACTTTGACAAGGCTTCCATGAAAGCCATCGTCACCACGCTGCCGACCATCGACGACGTGATGCTGAAAGTGGAAGTCGGTCAGGTCGTCGTGTTCATGTCACGCTGATCGCTGGCTTTGCTGTATGCAAGATTCGAAAAGGCCGACGAGCAATCGTCGGCCTTTGTCGTATGTAGGATGGACATTCTTGTCCGTCGCATCGCCATAAAACACTGTCGCAGCGAACGCTATTGTGCCTTCAGAGCCGTTCGACAATGCCAGGGTGGTTGGCCAGGATCTCGGACATGAATGTCCAGGCTACAGCAATCACCTTTGTCGCTCGCTATTCGACCGCCAGGCCGTCGATCCAGATTTTCAGCGGCGGGGCACCCCACGAATCGAAAGCTAAGGACACGGCACGAAGCCTGGCAGGAAGTTCACCGTCTCGTTGCCATCGATCGTTGCCCTGCAACGGGATCTCGAACAGACGCCAGCCGTCCCGCGCTTCGTTATTGTCCGCTTCACGCATCAGATCGCGACCAGCCTTTGGCTCGATGAAACAGCGTTCGTTAGCATCGCCATGCAGTACAATGAATGGACCACCCTGCCAGCCCGTGACGTCTGCGTTGATCGCCTTCAGCCAGAAGCTCAGTTGTGTCTTGCCTTCCAGCGACCACGATCCATTACGAGATTTTGGATAGGTCACTGCCGCACGGAAACCGGCATAGGGCTTGATGACGATCTGCAGTGCCGACTTGCCAATCAGGGTTGTCTCGGTGTCGTCGGTAAACGAAGCTCGCGACGTTTGTTCGTTGCTCCCAGTCCTGTCGTGAAAATCCTCAATGAGCCAGTTTTGCGATTCGCCCTCGGTGCCAAATTCCTGAACATCACGAGTGACATACACGTCTCGCCAGGCCGGTTCCGTCAGGTAGCCATTTGACACGTTCAGGCCGATTCGATGAAAGCCGACCTGATCGAAGGTATGTTCCAGCTTCATGCCCAATCGAAACTGCCCGTCACCAACATCCCACGCGCACTGCAATGCCAGGCCGCCCGGATCGGAGCTGGCCGATGCATCCCATGTCGCCGGAGTTCCGGCCTTGACGGACGCGGGCCCGGTCAATTTGACAATGGGAGGCTGCGTAGACTCCGGAATCTTCACAGAATATGTGATGAATCGATCGACGTTTCCCTCCAGCAACTCATCCTTCGCCGTGTTGTCGCGGTACTGGTTGTCGGCAACCAGAATCCAGTCGGCATGTTTCGCATACAACCCCCAGCGATTCTCGGCCAGCGTATTGCGTTCGATAATCCAGTGATACGCTTTCCATTTCTTTCCTTTGCTGTCGAGATCGCCGATGAGTGCGATCCCCGCACCATTGTTTCCTTGGCAGACATTTCCACGAGCGAGCGTGTGACTTGACGGACCGAACATGAACACAATTCCGGCATGACCGTTTTCCGGCAGGTGCGGTGAGTTGTGATGGCCGCTCTCCAGCCCGTTGAACGAAGCCTCATTCTCGATGAGTCGCGTCTGGTCCGAGCCGCCCAGCCAGAAACCATAGCTGCAATGGTTGGCCTTGTTTTTCACAAAGACATTCCGAGGTGCCCAGCACTCGATGCCATTGTTGTTGGCCCAGGAGCAGTCATTGCCCTCGAACAGGTTCCCGGTGCTGCACCAGCCGTTGAGGACGCGGACAAAGATCCCGTCACCGCCGTGCGTACAGTCATTTTCAAGGAAGCGATTGTCATTCGACCCGCTTTCGATCAGCACACTTGTGGAGTCCCGAGCATGAACTTCACCGGGGGAGATGCGAATACCGTGACTGAGCACATTCCGTCGGATCGTATTGCGACTGGCCGTCCAGAGTTTCAGGCACGTGTTCGATGTGTGGGAAAAGTCGTTTCGTTCGAGCAGGTTGTCATCGGAATCAACCAGCACACACCCATCCCAGACTCGATTGGCCCTGTTGCCTGTCAGTGTGGACTTTCGAACCTGTTCCAGCACGATACCTCCGCGTCGCCCGTTCTCTCCCCAGCCAAATTCCGGGTCGTGAAAGTTGTCCGAAAAGTTGCAGTTCTCGATCTTCCAGCCTTCGGCGTTGCGCACGGCGAGGCCGGTTTCCCAGCCTTTGGCGTTGATGTTCCTGAGCGTCACATTTGAAAAACCGTCCGCAGTGACCGCCGTTCCACGGAAGGTTCTCGCGGCGTCGGAGTTTGGTTCAGATGTGCCCAACAGCCATGCACCGTTGCCATCAATCGTGATACCGGACGCCCGAACGACAATTGAACCATAGGTCATATTGGGATCGAGCGTGATGTCTGATGTGACTTCCAGTACCGAACGTGCCACAGTCTTCTCTGCCGACTCATTCGCAACTGTCACCGATGGCAGGCAGAACAGCAGGCACAAACAGATGTTCAACGGCAGTGACCAATTCATTGGCGATATCTCTTGCAGGAGGACTGGAGGGCGAATCCTTTGCTATTGTGCAACAGTCAGCTGGAGATTCCAAGATCACTCTGGGTTTCGCAGCCATTTCTGTTTCCTTACCCATTGCCGCATTCCTTGGTTGGAAGTAAAATCCTTGCATGAGCATCACATCCAAACTTACTGCGAAAAACCAGACGACAATTCCAAAAGCCGTAGTTGATGCCCTGCAAATCAAGCCCTCATCATTGTTGCTTTATGAAATCAAAGCTGACGGTCGCGTTGTTCTCAGCGGCAAGTCGGCCACATTTGAAGAACTTGCCGACACATTTCCGGCGAAACGCCCCCGAAAGCCCGTTTCGGATGATCAGATTCAGGCGGCCACTCGCTCCGGGGCTTCTCGTCGATTCCGAAAGTCCGAATCGTGATCGGGCTTGATACCAATCTTCAGTTCGAAGATGAAGATCGCATCCGCCAATCACTCGCCGCCGTACGCCGCGGCGCGGATCTCTCGGACGAGTTGATGATTGCGACGAACCGCAACCAGGAGTGTCGCGAATTTGCGACTTTCGATGCTGCGTTTGCCAAACGCCACGCCAAATTCGCGTTCGTTCCCAAAAACTGACGGAAGTCGAACTCAGGTAACTGGCTCCTGCATTGATGCCCTGAGACCCGAAAAGACCCAGCGCGGGTCTTTCCTGCAACGTAGCCGTCACGCTCCGCCGTGACTCTGCAATCGATGTTGTAAAAAGTCGTTGGCAGCGGAGTTGGCGAGAGTTGGGGTGGAAGGGATTCTGTACACTATTCTGACTTCGGTCTGACAGATCTCGACGTGCTTGATCAGGAGTTTCATC
>CAMAVB010000357.1 GCA_945861465.1 Candidatus Kuenenia stuttgartensis | reverse complement strand
CGCGAATACACGCGAATAGCGGCAGGGACCCAGCGTGGGTTGATTTCGAATGACTCTTCAACAGGCGCGGGCTCTGAAGGTAACCGTTCACGACATTTCGAGAATGGCAGTTTAAACCACAGATGGACGCGGATGAACACAGATTGATTGTTGATGTCTATCTGTGTGAATTTGTGTTTATCTGTGGTTGTTTGCGCAGGTTTCGTTCTGATGCGTGAACGGTTACCTCTGAAGTTATGGCACGAAAATAACACATTTTACCGGTTTTTTGAATTTATTCGCGTTCATTCGCGTCCATTCGCGGTTCAGATCTGTTTTCCATCGACGCTTCCAAAGTTGTTGACGTCCCAATCTGTCCTCAGTTCGTCTTCACCGAGTAGTTTCCTTAATTCTACGCTGCCCGCATCATGTGTCGTGGAACCCATTTTTGTGCGATCGGGAGTTCACATGTTTTGAAAATCAATCGAAACGGGCTGTGAATCCCACGGGCGATGCAGCACTGCTCCTCTTGAAAGGGCGATCACCATTCCGACGGCGGCCAGCAGCGTGGGAAGCGCGATCACTGCGAATAGGGGAGCGGCGGCGAAACGTCGCATCCTCGTCCCCTTGCGCCACTGCCGAATTCCGATTCCAGCCGAACACACGCTCAACCATGCAAATCCTACGACGATGCCCAGTCCAAAAATCCGATCCTGCTGGATCGACTGCCGAATCTGTCGCACAGCCAGCTGATCGACTGCTTCAGGGAATTCAAGCAGGGCATAGCGAATCTTAAACTCTTGTGGCCCTTCGGTTTCAGTTTCCAGTGATTCTTTACGATCGTAAGTATCGACCACAAATTTCCTTGCTGTCGCCTGCGGCAATTGCAGACAAACAAAGTTCGCCTGTTCGTGCAAAGTCGAGTTCATGGTGGCGGTGACGTTCTGGACATGCGCTCCCAGTGCTTCGTTGATCGCGACGGTCAGCAGCACTTCTCCATCATCGCCTGACAGGATCGGTTTTGTCTCCACGACAATCCTGCGACCGTCCTTTTCGTCCATCCACTTCGGCCTCGCAGGATTCTCCGGCTGGACCGTGAGTTCACTGGCCGCTTCCGCAGGCGACTCGGCAGTGGGAACAACAGGACCAGCGAGGGCCGCAGCGGATTCAACACTGTCCACGAACGCGACGATCGAATTGGCAATCATTTTCAGCCCGCCAGCAGCCAGTAATGGATTGACTGCAACGCTCGATCCAACCGGCGGCGTGAGCGGAATCAGAGCGTAGGTCTGGTTAATACGACCTGGCAGTCTGGAATTGAAGGACTTGAGCAGGTCCTGACCGGCAACTCCGAGGATCTGTCGGACCATTTCATCGGACGGCTGAATTACGACGACATCGCCGTTGTCAGATTTCGCCGCCTGTCCGAGAACTGCTGCACCGACCTGATCGTCGATATTCTCCAGATTGGAACTCACATACTGCCCGATCTTCGACACCAACTGATCAAGTTCCGCCTTGTTCGCTTCGATGAATGCCGCTTGCTCTGCCTTGGAATCGGGCTGTGTGTCGGTCGTCGTCACAAGAACATTCACCATGTCCGCTTCATCTGCAGCAGCTTCAGCAGCCTCCGCCAGTAATTCTGCAGCCTGATGCGTCTGCTGCAATTCAGCTTGGTTTGCCAGCCCCCGGATGCGTGTCATGTCGATAGATTCCACCCGAATGGGCTGTTCCGGATGGCTCAAGGTAACTGCGGCGCCTGATAAAGTACTTTCGGCGCGTACATCAATTGGTCCTGGCTGTTCGGAAAGGTCCACGCTGGCTGTAGCGCTCGATAAAAAACTTCCGGAGTGTACGTAGATGTGATCCGACTGTTCCCCATGGTTCAATGTGACTGCATGCCCGGTTGATTCGGTTTTCACGTAAAATACCATCGCAACAACCGCCACGATCGCCAGTCCGACAAACACCGTTGCGGTGACAGCCAAAGCCGTCACGACGCCCGACCATGCTCCCACCTTCGTCGAGGGCTGAGGCTTCCTGCGTCCCAGAATCGCATTCACCAGAAGCGACAACAATTTCAGCGCGCCGAGGCCGATTGTGATCACGATGAGCCCAATGAAGATCACACCCATAAATGAAATCCTGATCGTTGTTTCTTCCATAATGTCACATTCCAATCAACGTTGGAGTACAGCTCTCAAACATTAAATACCGTTGCACTTGTCACGAACTTCTAAAGCCGAGGAAAGTCGGGCGACCATGATCCACTACATCCTTTGTCCGGCAGCAGCCGGGACTGATGCAACCGGGTGCCGCGCCTGTGCCATCATCGGGACGACCTGAGCAGAACCGGGAGGAGGTACCAGCAGTCGATCTTCCTGCGGGGTCCAACCCGATGACAACTGGACAACCGCAGAAATTGCGAGCGCCCAGATTGCGCCTAACTGTTCCGGGAACGGCATCACGGCTGACAGCAGAACACCCAGAAACAGCGTGACCAGCGAAGACGAAATTCGAAATCGTGACTTTCGAAAACTGTCCGCCTGCCACCACCAGCGGCGAACGAGGAACAACAATCCAAAGAACATCATAAATCCCGCCATCGTCGGCAGACCACTTTCCAGCACATGGATCCGCCCGAAGTTCCCTCCATTAAAAATACCGTCGCCGTCCGCCTGCAGCAACTGTGTTTCATCGAGCATCAGAAACTGTTGGAGGACGGCCGCCACAGCTCCTACACCCAAACCCAGACTCCCTTGAATCAGACGCCGCACGAATGTATCGCCCAAGCGACCTTCCCACAACTTCGCAGGCACAATCAAAGCCCATGCTGCGAGCAGTGTCACAGATCCAAAGAACGCCACATCACCAGGATCCGGAAGCAAATCTGTTGCCAGATGCACGGCCGTCGTCACGAGGGCCGCTGCGGCTAGTGCGACGGTCAATGAGCTTGTGATATCAGCAGCCCGCTGACTGGCTGGGATTTGTCGAACAGTGGCCGGAGTATAGACAATCGCTGAAACCGGCAACGGTTGCGGAGCCGGCGGCATGGATCGCTGCTGAACTCCCGCCATGACAGGCACGGCCTGCGACGTTCCAGCCGTCAGAGGTGCCGGCATCGGTGCCCCCGGGAACTCTGGCCTCCCCGGCTGCGGTGGCCGAGGCGGATAGGCCGTGCCCTGAGTCGCATGACGGGACGGCGATTTCATAAAAAATGTGCGATACACCAGATACGCAAGTCCGCCAATCACGCCGCCCGCAGTGAGCGGCTGCAACGCCCCTGATCGCAGAATCAGCCACAATACGGAACCGCACAGCACCCACTTCACCGGCGTCGGGACGCGCGTATTCCAGAATTCCGATGCCGAATTCCACTTGCCAGCCAGCCCACTCCCCTTAAACGCAGTCGCGCTATGCGGGTTGCCCAGGAAAGTTGTGGCCAGTGCTTTCGCCGATTTTTTTGACGATGTTTTTGCCGTATAGACGGGCGTCGGCTTCTCGATTGCAAAACCTGATTCTTCAATCGCCTTACGAAAGCGACGTTCCAGTTCTTCCACCTCACTGATCCGTCGATCCGGATCCTTTTCCAGCGCCGCCGCCAGCACTGGACGCAGTTTTTCAGGCAGCACAGTCAAATCCGGTTCCGCCGTCAGATGCTTCATCAGAATCTCGGCGGTCGTTTCGCCTTCAAACGGCACGCGACCCGTAATCATTTCGTACAGGATGATTCCCAGGGAATACACATCGACTTCGCGACCGTAACGTCCCCGAGCCACTTCCGGTGCCATGTAATAAACCGTCCCGACACTGTGCGTCTGCGCGCTGCGGCGACTTTCGGAAATGTATTTCGACAGCCCGACGTCACCGATTTTCACCTGATCTGCATCACTGAAGACATTGGCAGGTTTGAGGTCGCGATGTACGAGCCCACGATCATGCAGGAAACTCAGCCCTGCTGTCATTCCGTGCAGCCAGCGAAACACTTCAGTCAACGGCAGCCCCGCTGGATTCTCCTGAAGCACTTCGTACAGACCCTTGCCGCCGACATACTCCATAATGATCCAGTGATCTTTATCGGCGTCCTGGCGCATATCAAAGATCGTGACCAGATTCGGGTGCTTCAGATTCAGACACTGCGACACGCCACGCAGCTCGACTTCCATATTGTTGTGCAGGAGCTTCAGCGCCACTTCTTTGCCGGCGTCGGTCAGCGCGTAGTACACTTCACCAAATCCGCCACGATGAATCGCGCGTTTGATGGTGTAACCTTCCAGTGGTCTGGATTCTGGTGCGAGTGCAAACTTCATAACGCTCTTCCGACTAAAACTTTTCTAAGGACGGTCCGGGATCTCACTGTCTGTCTTTCAGTCTTTCAATCCGAAACCGCAAGTCATCACTTGAAACAATCGCACCGTCGCTCAGGACGGCAGAATCCCGCACCCGCATTCCGTTGATGGTCAGGCTGGCTTTGGAACGACACCGCAATACACCGTCCTGACTGTAAATCACAACCAGATCCGGCCAGTCCGGACAGCATACGTGATGATCCTTGCGAGACCCCAGCAGAATACTGTCCGTCATCAGAATAATACCATTGACGGAGTGGGCGGGACGATGGGGACTTTCAAAATCGATCAAAGCCGATCCCGCAAGTACGCTGGGAATGCGAAAACCCAGTCGAACCCGCTCCGCCAGACAAATTTCATCACCCGTCCTCAGCAACGTCGGTCCAGTGACTGCTCGCCCCGAGACAACGGTCGAACTGTGCGGATGGATGAACCAATCTTCGCCTTTTCGTAAAAGTGAAGCATGACGCCTCGACAGGTTGGCCATCAGACAGATGTCGGCAGACTTGTCTTCCAGCGTCGGGCCACCGATCAGAAACTGAGAACCCACGCACAACTGCCAGGCTCCCACACCGTCGATCCACAACATGTAACGATCCGTCGACATAGGCCACTTCAATTCTCTGCATTCCGAGACGTCTGCTGTCGCGCGTTGTTTGGGGAAAAATTTGTCAACAGCAGGCGGGATCATTGTATAGCCTTCGTAGGGTGGGACCAGCGAGCAACGCGAGCGCCGGCCCACCATTTTCCAAACATCTCAGTGGTGGACTGTCCGATTCATAGAAATCAAAAGATAAACGCAGATCAACATGAAAATGTTCAACACACAAAAAACTCCGAGCCCGAGCGAACTGCGAGCCCGGAGCGATGTGTGTCCCGGTCATGTTGCGGACTTCCTTTCCGCCTGATTCTTCAGATTGATGGCTGAGTACCGACTTCCGCAACCGAATCATCGCTCTTCAGACCAAAGTGCGAATCGATTTCTCCAACAATGTCGCCTGTCGTCGGGGCATCTTCTTCATTTACCGGAATGCCGCCGAACACTGTGCCTTCAGTTTCCAGGACTGACTGACGCACATCCAGGGCGTGATTCATGTCTTTGATCATCTTTTCCACATGAGCCAGTTGGGAATCATCGATTTCGATCGAATTGATCGCTTCCGCTGCCTGAACCTGTTTCAGACGTGCTTCAAGCTGAGCGACCTTCACCACCAGATCCTGCTTGCGGGACAACAGCGTGTCCAGCTTTTTCTGGTTGGCTCGCAGCGTATCCCGCTGAGCTGTCAAAATCTGACGATCGCGTTTCACTGCTTCTTCAACGGAACAGAATGACTCAAAACGATGAGCCAGATCTGCCTCGACCTCACCGCGGCTGTATGAGACAGCGCGATAAGTGAACGAAGAGTTTCCGCTTTCCAGGTCGCTTCGCAGAGCAAGGATCGCATCCTTCTGCTTGCCAAGTGTCCCTTCCTTGTCGGTCAGATCGCGTTCCAGATCTTTGACATCGACAGATTGTTCCGCCACGATCGTCATGTGCCGACGAATCTCAGGAACCAGATTGTCCACTTCATCGCGGATGCGATCGAGTTCAAATTCGACCGAAATTTCCGACTTCACGACTTCCCGTACCTGACCTCCAAATGTTCGCAGGTAACTGAAGGCATCTGAACCCAACAACAGACCGCCGACCAAAGCCGACGAAAGACCAAACACTACGATTTTCTTCAACATCTCAATTCTCCTGACCGGGGTGCCACATGTTAATTTTGCGGGCTCAATTCCCGCAGCATGGGAACGTGATTCGACGGCCAGCTGCGTTGCTTAGAAGAAATTGAAAGATTTTTCTGAAGAAGGCTCAAGAACCATATTTTCGCTGTTGTGCAGGTCTTTTCTGGGTTCAACGATAAATGAAGTGCGCGCAGGACAGCTGGTGTTTAAACCGCGAATGGACGCGAATACACGCGAATAGCGGCAATGATCCAGTGTGGGTTCATTTCGAGTGACTCTTCATCAGACGCGGGCTCTGAAATTATGGCATAATCCACGTGAATTCGGGAACGTGATTCAGTCCCGGAGGGACGACAAGATGTAGCCACGGGCGAGAGCCCGTGGTACGCGATGTTGGAGCGTCACAAGCCCCGAAGGGACGACAGGAATTGCGACTCGGTCGTCTCATGTCGTCCTTTCAGGACTGAAATCACCTGTGTTTTTCCAACCACGGGCTCACGCCCGTGGCTACAACCTGCCGCCACATTCGTGGCTAAAACGCAGTTTCCTGAAACGTTGCCCCAGGCTTTCACATGATGCCGCGTTGCGGCAAAACCATTCGGAAATGCCATATTAAATCAATACAAAAAAAATTTCGGCGCGGCTCGTTCCTCGCCACGCAGGTAAAGGAGAAAAGCAGCAAGCCGTAAAGGCACAAGCCGACAGGCTATAAAGTTCTCGCCACACG
>CAMAVB010000356.1 GCA_945861465.1 Candidatus Kuenenia stuttgartensis | reverse complement strand
TGCAAGTCTCCGGAGATGGTTCGCATCGAATTTCGCACCACGATTCTGGCTTATAATCTCATCCGGCTGACGGCAGCCTCTGCCGCCATTCGCAGCAAACAGAAACCGCGAACGATCAGTTTCACGAGTACCTGTCAATTCGTTCTCGCCGGCTGGGCCGTGCATGCAATCGGGCTGATGTCGGCGGAGGCACTGCGAAAGGAGTGCGATGAACTTCTGAAACGGATCGCCGAATGTCGAGTCGGAGATCGACCGGGAAGACTGGAGCCTCGTGTGATCAAGCGCCGCCGTCACGGTTACCCGCTGATGCAGAAGCCCCGCGACGTGCTCCGAGCTGAATTGCGTAAACACTGCACGTGAAGTAACTTACAATCACGACAGTGCCATTCGGTCCTGACACCTTTGTTTTCTCCGAAGAGTCGCGGCAGGTGCTGTATCACGAGTTCGCGAATGAGGCGGAGTTCCGAGCGGAGGTGGACTGTCACCTGCGAGCGTTCGCCAAGGGGGGAATTGCCAAAGGCCGACGCTCCTCTTGACAAGGTGCTATTGCCGCTCGCGGTCCTCGCCGAGGTGCAGAAGGAGAAGGCCAAAAAAGAACACGCCCTCGCCGAGCGTGCGCACCGTTGTCGGAGGCAGCGGTGGCCCGCGCGGAGATGTTCGCTCTGGAATTCGCCCAGCGGACGCCAAAGGCGGCGCTCGATCGCAATGGTGCCACATCTTGCTTCAAGCTGTGTGCCAAGCACAAAAACGCTGTACTTGGCCTCCAATCGAATGAACGACTTCAACCCTACAACCATCGATCAATCCGGGCTTATTGCGCTTGCGGAGCCCAGCCTCTACGACGCTTGGCGCTACCCGTCATATTTCCACACTGTCGCCTATTTCTGGAAAGATGCCGCTGAAAACGACAATCCCCGCAAGTAGCAATTACTACCTCCATGTGCCGAAATTAGATCGCTTGCAGGACGATTCATCCTGTCGTTGGAGTGTGCGGCCACCCTAATCATATCCCAGTCGCGCCCTGTTTGGACCGGTCCCGACAAAATGGAGGTGACATAAACGGAATGGGTATAATTACCACTGCCGCCGTTTCGAAGCTGAAGGACGTCCCCCACACGCACCGTAACACGCGGATTTGCAATGGATGTGTACTTCAAATTGTTATTATATCCAGTTGCTACTGGCCCCTCAGTTTTCCGGGCTATTGCATAAGCCCAAAAAAGATTGACGGTCTCCCAATTTCCGACGCCGCCTCCGGTGCCACCTTGCCACACGTTCGGCACCATCCGAAACTTACTCGACATATTGTTTTTTTGTGGTTACATCGTTGTTCGGCACATAGCCACCATACGCAGCCCACACACACTGTGAAACGAAGTTTGTACAATCTTTTGGAGCAGTATAGAAGAAACGGGAAGACGGGGTACTTGTAGCGAATCGGTTTGCGTAACTAACGCCGTTATTCGCGTTGTACGAAAACGGACCCGCCGCAAACGCCGCGTGGTATGGAAAGAACAACGAGACAAACAGGGTCGAAAACATCCAATCTCTGCGTGAGCACATAGCAACAACCCTTTGACTTGCAATCAAGAAACCACCAGCACACTAGCATTAAAGCTCTCAAAACTCAGTGCATGGAGTTCTACATTTCAGAATTGCGCTTGGTTTTAACTTACAAAATTTGCCAGTCAAGTCGGCAATGTCATTATTTTTGAAATAATCCGTACTTCCAGTCGGATGCTGGGGAGTCCGATGCCAAAGACACCTAGAAGCTGCGCGATCTGTCGGTGTCGTTCGAGCGCCGGAAACACACATTTTTTCAAAAAGAACCCGGAAAGAACCCGGTGCGGAAAGAACCCGGTGCGAAAGAACCCGGGAAAGAACCCGGGAAAGAACCCGGTGGAAAGAACCCGGTGCCATCCATCGATTGCAGTATAAATGAGAGCTGTGCATAGTTTGCGGGATGTGAGAGGTTATCTGTGGCATGTTTTGATTTGCGTTTTTTGTGGGGGTCGAAACATGGCACGGACAAATCGGCGGGATGTGTTGGCGGCGGGCGAGATTCAGGTCGTGCATTGCATCAATCGATGCGTGCGGCGGGCGAATCTCTGTGGACACGATCCGTTGACCGGGACGGATTATGAACATCGGCGGGAACTCATCCGTCAGCGGCTGGAATTTCTGGCGGGAATCATGTGGATTTGAATCCCGTTCGCGTGAATATTGCCACGAGTCCTGAGTCGAGTGATTTCACGAGTGCTCAGGACCGCATCATCGATTTGAAGTCGGCAGAGGAAGTATCGACGCCTGAGGCTCAGGACAACCGCATTGAGGACGGCCAGCGTGCTGGTTGGCTGGCTCCGATTCCGCTGGAACCAAAACGGCAGGCTGTGGGTGCGAAGAAGACCGAGCATCGAGCATCGAACAAGGGCTGTCTGTCGCTGGGGCTTGGTGATTAATGCAACTGCTGGACTGGACAGGTCGTCAGATCCGGAGCGACAAACGTGGCGCGATGCCTGCGAATCTGGAACCGCTGTTCGAGCGTCTTGGAATCTCGACGGAACTGTGGGTTGACTGCGTGCTGAATTTCCGGAAGTGGTTCCGTTCGAGCGTCGGCCGTCCAAAGTCCATGGCGACCGCAGCTGAAACCCGCGGCCACAACCGCGCCATCAGCATCAACTCCGCCCGGCGAGCATTCAAATAGACCCGTGTTCGAGGCAGCTCCCCAAAGTTGCCTCTTTTGCGCAAAGATGGCTTTTAAGTTGGATGGCACCGTGATTCGGCACCTCGCACCGTGATTCGGCACCTCAACCGAAGGACGCACTTGCCTGCAACAACCTTGCATGGTTGCTGGCCACCGGTCCGCTCCCGCTGCGAGATGCCTCAACCGCGGTCACACTGGCTCGGCGAGCGAATCAGGACGAATCCCTGTCGAGTGCTGAGAGTTCTTTGTACCTGAACACCCTGGGTGTCGCTCTGTATCGAGCCGGACAGATTGAAGAATCCGTTGAGACACTGAACAGGAGTCTCGTAATCCAGTCGCCGGAAAGTCAGCCTTTCGACCTGTTTTTCCTGTCGATGTGCCACGCCCGACTGGGGGATCAAAATGCCGCCCGCGACTTCTTCAATAATGCCGAGGTACTCGTCAATCAACATCGCAAGCAAATGCCAAAAATTGGATGAACGAGCTGAAGGAATTCGCCGAAGAATCAAAGTCGTTGCTGGATATATTCAAGATGAAACCTGAAAGTCACGAAGCGCCTGATCCCGACTCTGCATTGTGAATGAATTGCGAGTTGCACAAGGCGGTCCACAGTGCGAATTTGGGTGCAAAAACGCTCTTGCGATTTGCGAAGGCAAAACTGGCGTGTTTTCGGACAAGTTGTTCGTCAGGTAACGACATGCGTCGTGAATGGCTTTGGCGGGATTTTTGTCATCCAGAGTCGCCGCCGGATCAAGTCAACGATGCTGCAGCCACGCCAGCAGTTCGGGTATGATATTCCCGACGTGGCCGGGCTAACGAGTCATCGTGCGACCACCGTCCGCCATCACCACCGCAAGTTTCGGAGGACCAGCGGGCAACGGCGGAACGAGCGACTTCGGAAGCCGACTGGGAGCATATTCACGCAGATCCTTCAACGACTGCTGTATTTACCCCCCTGATCGCAGAACTCACAGCTACGAGCCTTTTCGAACTGGCATGCAATGGATTACAATGGGGAAGGGCATTTTTGCAAGGTCATCTGATCCGATGTTTCGGATCGGTCGTTTGCGTGTCGTCAGCCAGCGATTTCGGAGCAACCGGATCGGCAACGGTATCGCGTAGACAGAACGCAGAGGAAGAGTCATGTTGCAGAAGCTTATTGATGGGCTTGTTCCATTCCTCATTTTTTGTGCCATCGTGGCCCGGGTGGTGAACTGGATTCGCATAACATATATCTCCCCGAATGCTGACATCAGAAATGTGCGGGCCGAACAACCAGCCGTGCAGCGTCAACAGCCGAAGTCCCCAAACCAGCGGGCGACTAACAATCCTTCTTCGTTTCTTCCTGAAATGACTCAGCAGGGCGTGCCACGCGCCGCCGCCGCCGCCGTGACAACTTCCGGATCGCGGCCCGCGAAAAAGCCGCAACCGGCTCATGGCCAGCAGTCACGGCCCGGAAAGAAACAAAGCGGACCAACTGCAAGGCCCTCAGCAAAACCTGTCGGGACCGATCGATCGCCAGGATCGGGAGTAGGTGCCCATGTGGATACTTTTATTGGTCAGCATGTCAAATCGCACATCGGGAATCAACTTGCTGACTCCGTAAAAGCTGACATCAGCGATCAGGTCCGGAGTCGTCTTGGCGAAGATAAGAATCGACCGTCCGCTCCCACAGCTGCGACAACGCACGGTTCTGCCGCAGCCGGTGATTTACTTTCAGCACTTCGCAGTCCGCAGGGCGTGAGGCAGGCGATTCTGATCAGTGAAGTGCTGTCGAAACCGAAAGCACTGCGAAGGTCCTGACGTTCGATACCAATTTCGTTCTGTGAGTGATCATGGCTGAGACCGTACAGCGAATCCTGCTGCTTGACGGCGAGCTGTCTTTTCGTGGCTCTTCGCTGCTCACGTTGCGACTTGCACGTGGACTCGAGCGTCGAGAACTGGACACTGCTCTCGTTTGTACCCGCGTTACCGAGCTGGACCATTCGCTGCTGCACGGTGTCCGACTCCATGAGGTTCCGGGATTCAACGTGCCGATCTGGGGGCAGATTGTCCTTCGCACGCTGTGCCGTGACATTAAAGATCAACGTCCCGACATCATCCATGTGCAGGATCCGCACCTCCTGTCCCAGGGCGTTCGACTGGCGAGAAAACTTCGTCGTCCACTGATTGTCAACATTTCGGATCAGGCCGAATCCAGCGCGCTGGTGATTCGAAAAGCAACGCCCGAGCTCAAGGTTGTGATTTCTGTCAGTGAAAGCGTACAACAACAGATTCCTGAAACGCCATTCATGGCATCCATTGAAAAACGGGTCATTCTACCGGGTGTGGAGGTTCCCGATGCGGCGAAGATCGATTTGCCACTGGACGATGATCGTCCTCCGGTGATCGGAATGGCTGGCCCGCTGGAAATTGTGAAAGGGGCTGCATTCTTTCTCCGTGCCTGCCATCGCGTTGTGGAGGCGGGACACGAAATTCGCATTGTGATCGCCGGCAGCGGGCCGGAAGAACGCAGTCTCCGAAAACTCGCGGCGTCGCTGCAGTTATCACGCAGGCTGACTTTTGTCGATGGGGGCGTCGCGATGGCCGGTTATCTGGAGGCGATAGATATTTACTGCCTGCCGTCACTGCAGCAGGGACTGGGCGTCGTGATGCTGGAAGCAATGGCGCTGGGCCGCCCGGTGATTGCGTCCGGTGTGGGCGGTGTGATGAGTGTGATTCAAGACAATGTCCATGGTCTGATTGTGCCACCTTCGGATAGTCGCAGCCTGGCTGATCGCATTATTGAGCTGCTTCTGGATCGTGACAAAGCCCGCCGGATCGCTGCTGCCGGTCAGCAGATGGTACGAGATCGATTCAATGAAAACCGGATGCTGGACGAAGTCATTCAGGTCTACCGCGAAGTGCACGCCGCTCACCCGCAAATTCAGGAGTCCGCTCCCGTCACAATCCGCGCACGACAAACAGCCGTGGATTGACAGCGCACGGCGATCCAAAGACCCGGCTCCAGACACCCGTTTGTGCGATGATTGCGTGATGAATCCTGAATCGATCCCGATCCACGATGGCCGGGTTTGGTCTTACCGATGCACAACTGTGCTCAATTTGCACAGTCGGAGCATCCGGCATGCGTGACTCAATGCGCGCCCGCCGTCCTGAAAGGCAGGATAGGAACGCGACGAGGCATTCGCAGCCGGGAGTTGCCGAAAATGACTGATCGAAAACACTCACACTCCCGATACTTCGTGTGTCCACAGTCAGGCATTCTGACTGCCAGAGCCGGTGCTCTGCCGTCAATCACACTCATGGATGTGACCATCACTCTGACGATGATTTCCAGACCGATGCAGATTCGTTTCGCTCCCGGCGGAATGGGCTTCTGCTGCATGGAATCTCAACCACACACCCAGGTTACCCATGTCCATTGAAGAACTGCTTGAACAAATGGAGCAGTATCGATTACGCAGGGAACAGCGAGACTATCGACCAGACTGGTTGAAAGACTTCGTACAACAGGCTTCAGGCTTGTTTGAGCCGCTCACTCACGTCGGTCGAGTCGGATACGATTGCCAGTGTGACGAGCGTGGCTGGACTGTCTGCATGTATCTGGGAACAACTGAGATTGTCGGAGGCGCAAAGGACGGCAGAATCGACCATGTGAGTTTTCGCGTTGATCTGACTCAGATCAGCCTGCTGTTTTCGTCCATCAGCCGGCTTGAATGGTATTCCGTGGCAGAGTCCTGTGAACTCAGCCAGCCACACTCCGTCCGCTCCCTCATTACGATTCATGGTGTGGCCGCGATTGGGAATGATGTTCGGCTGGAACTCCTTTCCGTGCCTCCGCACATGATCAAACCAGGATTGCATTATCGCCCTGACGGCATGATCTACGAAACACATTGAAATCACTCAGACTGCTCTGCAGTCAAACCGCATCGGGTCGGGCGAAGGCACTCCGGCAGAGCACTCAACTCTGTCGGAGTGCCTCTTTTTTCAACGATCCGCCGCCGGGCTAAGATTTATCGTCGGGCCTCAACATCATGGGCAAAAAGATGTTGGGCAAAAAAATGGCTGCTATTTTTCTGCCCATACATTTTTCTGCCCCGAACGTCCTCGCTCCTGCAACGTCGTATTGACGGT
>CAMAVB010000355.1 GCA_945861465.1 Candidatus Kuenenia stuttgartensis | reverse complement strand
GAACTGGCTCAACAGCTGCAAGAACAGGTTCAGCAACACAAGCTGATCATCTGGCTGGATGCCGCCAACCACTATTCCGCCTTCGCCGACCAATTGATGCAGCAGCGTGTCGATGGACGTCTGAACTATGACGTGAAAGCGTTTCGCGGCAGCTATCTTGAGCTGTTGCTGGAATTGCAGGATCTGACGGGTGGCGTCAGCAAGAAGCCGTTGGTCATTCATCTCCCAGGCTTCAACACAACCAACGTCACAACAACTCCCATGCTGGAGTTGTATCTGGCTGGAACTGAGTTCGAAAAAAAAATGCTGACTCTCATCACTGACGCGGCTGCCACCAAACTGCCCGCCGACCAGATCGTAAGCTTCCTGAGCAAAGACGAGCTTTCCCTGAAGGACGCGGATGACTGGTTGCTGTCGTCACTGGCCGATGATGGTTCCGGATTGACTGGACATCTCAGAAGCCTGAATCTGACAATTTTGATTCACGATCTTCTGACTCCCGAGGGTTTTGTTCCGAGTCAGCTGAAAGCAGCAGCCAGTGCTGCTGAACGGCAACAGATCGCCAGCGAGGTGACTCAGCGTCTGGCCAGTCTGACGGGTGCTCCGTCCAACTGGTTAAGCGCACACGTCGATCTTTCGCAGATTCGGCCCGCCGACATCGCATCGAATGCAGTCAGCTGGGCTCTGTGCGTGGAATATGTGGACGACCTGACTCGTCCACCTGTTCAGGAAGAACTCAAGGCTGTCCAGACATTGCCAGACGCCGTTCGCAACGAGTGCTGTCGGCTGGCTCGCGATCTTCGCCAGAATCGACCGGATTTCTATCGCAGCACCGCCCTGGACACTCAGGATCGTCTGGATATCGAACGCCGGGAATCAGTGGCCGACGATCTTGGCAGAATCGACACCTTTCCCTTCGAAGAAGAGAAGATCCTGCGGGCTGCGATTGACGCCATCGCAGAACAGAAGTGGGATCGAGCCATTCAGTGGGCGGAGCATCGCACAGAGGATCAGTCGTTCTGGCAGCGAGGCGACGCCAGTCGAGGCGATGCCTGGAAGTTGGTTTCTGCCGCCGCAGAATTGGGACTGGCAATTCATCGAGCAGGCCCAACGCTTGGAGCAGTGTCCAGCCTGGACGCGGCTCTGGACCGGTATACCCAAGTCGGTAGTCGTGTCGATCTGGCTCACCGACGCATGGAGCAGATCAAAACGAAACGACTTCTGCCGGGAGTGCAGGAGTTTGAGTTACTGAAAGAAATGATCGGGGCACTCCGCCACCAATGGCGAGCCTGGGCCGATCGATGGGCTTGTGACTTCAACGCAGTCTGTCAGCAGCACGGCTTCCTGCCACGACGTGAGCTGCAACAACGACGATTGTTCGACGATGTTGTCCGGTCGTCCGTGCAGTCGGCAGTCACCGCTCTGTTTTTGATCGACGGGATGCGGTACGAGATGGCCCTGGAACTTTACGAAGAGCTGGCCGGAACCCCGACAACACTGAAGCTGGATGCTCGTTTTGCTGAACTGCCAACAGTGACCGAGGTTGGAATGAATGTGCTGGCCGCCGTGTCCAGCGGCAATCGACTGCAACTGGCACTGAATGGCGATCGTATTCAGGGCTTTTCGACCGGTAGCTTTCGAGTCAATGATCCGAAGAGCCGCCAGAGAGCGATGAAAGATCGAGTGGGCGGTTCGAAGTGTCCGTGGTTCACTCTGCAGGAAGTCCTGGAACGACCCAAAGGCAGCTTGCAGAATGCAATCAGGGGTGCTCGTCTGCTGGTTGTCGAAAGCAAAGAGATTGATCGTTCGGGACATGCAGGATCCGGGTTAAGCCAGTTCAGTCAGACTCTGCAGGAGATCAAAGCCGCGTGGCGTCTTCTGAGAGACGCTGGTGTCCAGAGCTTTGTCGTCACGTCGGACCATGGATTTCTTTTCTTCCCTCAGGTCGAACAGACGACTCAGACATACGGTCGCGTGATCGATCCGAATGGTCGCCATGTGATTTCATTGGGGCCGTCGGGCCACCCGAATGAAGTCAGCGTCCCGCTACGGTCTCTGGACTATGACTGTGAAGATCTGCATGTGATCTTTCCAGCATCGACAGTGCCCTTCGATTGTGGCAGCAAGGTTCAGCATTTTGTCCACGGCGGAAACAGTTTTCAGGAACGTGTGATTCCCGTAATGACGATCCTGCATGCGGCTCCTCGCGGAAGCAAGCCAGAGAAATACCATGTGCGTGCAGTGGCTGACGAACCGGTCCTCGGCATGCATCGACTCAAGGCTACGCTGCTGCTGGACAAGGCCGTGCTGGGTCTGGAATTCGGCGAGCCTGTTGAGCTTGGGTTGCAGGTCCTGGATGGCGAAAATGTTCGCGTGGAAATTCAGGAAGTCAGCGGCGGCGGACGCCTGGAAGCCAATACGATTGTGGCGACTGTCGGTCAGGAGTTTGAAGTCTTCTTCAAGCTGACAGGCTCAGTCGATCAGCGGGTTCGCGTTCAACTGGCTCACACCACCGGAATCGCTGACGTCACGCCCGGTGTTGTCAGTGAACGCTATCAGGTGAGTATTGTTCAGAATGTGCATGCTGTGAAACCGGCTGCCACGACCGTGAAGCCGGATGCTCCGGGCAATCGCAATGAATCCACTGGCGAGAAGTCAGAGTGGCTGATGGAACTTCCGTCAGATGAAATCCGAGCAGTCTTCGCACACCTCGAAATGCACGGGGTCATCACAGAGAGTGAAGTGGCGACAAAGCTGGGCGGGCCTCGGGCTGTGAGGCGGTTTTCCAGCCAGTTCGATACACTGGCCAAACAGGCCCCCTTCGCCATCCGAATTGAATCCGTGAATGGCGTCAAACGCTACATAAAAGAGGGAGGAGCATCATGAGCACACTCACAGCTCGCGATACGAAGCATATCTTTGAAGCTCTTCGCAAAGGACTGGTGCCAGAGCGAGGGATCAGCAACTTTGCCGCCGATGACGACCTGTTTCGCAAGCAACGCGGAGAGTTACACCGGCAGCTGGAACTTGCCGCCAGCCAGGAAGGAACGATCAAGTTTCTTCGAGGTGGTTATGGATGCGGCAAGACCTTCATGGCTCGTCTGGCCTTGCTGGATGCTCAGGAACGTGGGTTCGCCACCAGTTTTGTGGTCGTGTCCGACAACGACCTCCGATTTCATCAGTTCGATGATGTTTATCGCAAAGTGATGATGGAACTGGGAACGTCCGTTTGCCCGCGTGGTGCCTTGGGAGATATTCTTGATCGCTGGATCGGCAATATCGAAGAACGGCTGATTCAGGGCGGCGGAGACGAGAATGCTGATGACTTCGACGAAAAGGTTCGAACCGAACTGCAGTCTGAGCTGATATCCAAGACGCGAGGCGACGCTCCGGAAGATTTCGTGCGGGTGATTCAGACAATCTTTGACCTGAAGCAGGAAGGGGAAGTCTCTGAGGCAGGTGCTCTGATTTCATGGTTGTGTGGCAGTGGGAATGTGGCTGCCAGTGCAAAGAGAAAGGCGGCGATCAGAGGCGAAATCACCAGTCGAGATGCCATGGATTATCTCCGTGGTGTTCTGGAGATTGTGAAAGCGGCCGGATACAAGGGCCTGCTGATTGTGATCGATGAAGCCGAAACGATCCTTCGCATGCGAAAGGACTCGCGTCACAAATCGCTGAACGGGATTCGCCAGATTGCTGACGCTGCAGGGGCTTATCCGGGATTGTTGTGGATCTTCACCGGTACACCGGATTTCTTCGATACGAAACAGGGCGTGGCTGGCCTGCCGCCATTGAACGATCGAATTAAGTTCATGAAACAAGGGGAGTATGCCAGCGTCCGACAGGCTCAGCTGGAACTGGCTCCGTTCAATCCGGAACGACTCAGAAACGTCGCATTCAGACTGCGTGACATCTTTCCAGCTGAGGATGTCGATCGGCTCCGCCAGCGGATTACCGACGAATTCATCAACAGACTTGTTCAGGAGGTGACAACCGGGTTCAAGGGCGACGTTGGCGTTGTGCCGCGTCAGTTTCTGCGTGAGTTTGTGACTCAGATGGACTTGGTGGATGAAAACCCGGAATATGTGCCAATGGAAGAGTACGGTTTCAAGCCACAGCCTTTGAATGATCAGGAAAAATTGTTACTGAGCGGCGAACGTGCTGCAATCGTCGAAGATGATGAACTGGTTCCGGCGGAGGATGCGTGGTGAGCGTCTTCGCCCGGTTTGCTCCGCGACTGCAGGAAGCCATCGTCGCACGACTCGGCTGGACCAGCCTGCGTCCCGTGCAGGAGTTGGCCGGCGAAGCGCTACTTGCCGGGAAAAACGCCGTTGTGCTGGCACCGACCGCCGGTGGCAAGACCGAGGCGTCCATGTTTCCGACATTGTCGAACCTGGTCAGCGACCAGCCGGACGGAGTCGGGGCACTTTATATCGCACCAATCAAAGCTCTGCTGAACAATCAGGCAGACCGGCTGGGCACGTATACCGAGATGGTGGGCCTGCGACGATTCGTCTGGCACGGCGACACCACCAGCCACGAACGCAAAGTGTTTCTCAGGGAGCCGTGTGAGTTGCTGATGACCACACCGGAATCGCTGGAGGTGATGCTCGTTTCGCAAACCGTTGATTCCAAAGCTCTGTTCGGTGACCTTCGAATTGTCGTGATTGACGAGATTCATGCGATCGCTGGCACGGACCGAGGTGCCCATTTGATGAGCGTCATCGAACGTCTGGTCCGCCTTTCCAAACACGACATCCAGCGCGTCGGCCTGAGCGCCACGGTCGGCAATCCGGACGAAATCCTTCGATGGTTGCAGGGCTCATCGCAACGATCCGGATGTGTCGTTGATCCCCCAAAGAAACCTGCCCGCCGACAATTGCTCGTGACTCACCGTCAGGATCTGGCGACGCTGGCGTTCGACGCAGCACGAATGAGCCAGGGACAAAAGAGCCTGTTTTTCTGTCAGTCACGATCAGTTTCCGAAGCCGTCGCCGAACACATGCGGCGTGCGGGAACGAAGGTCTTCGTGCATCACAGTGCAGTGTCAAAAGAAGAACGACAACTGGCCGAGCAGGAATTCCATCACGGTTCAAATGCCTGCATCGTCTGCACATCAACGCTGGAACTGGGAATTGACGTCGGCGACTTGGACAGAGTCCTGCAGGCCGAAGCCCCCGGTAGCGTTGGTTCATTTCTCCAGCGAATGGGTCGTACCGGACGCCGGGATGGGCAAACTGCTAACACGACATTTTTCTGCACAACGTCTGAATCGGTGCTGCAGGCGATAGCCTTGATCGAATTGGCGAAATCCCATTGGGTCGAGAACATCGTCGTGAATGACCGATGCTGGCCCGTCATGATCCATCAGTTGCTCGCGATGTCTCTGGCGGGAAATGGTGTGGCTCCCGAAGATGCATGGGATCATTTGTCTCGCGTTCCTGACTTCCAGGGCATCAGCAGGTCCGAGTTCAATGATCTGATCGACTGGATGATTCAGGACAATTCACTGATTCTGACCAGCGGACTGCTGATCCTCGGCCCGCAAGCCGAACGCCGCTTCGGACGACGAAACTTCATGGAACTTTATGCGGTCTTCTCAAGCCCTCAAAGCTACACAGTACAGTCCACCGATGGCCGTCCGCTGGGAACACTGAGCCAGGATTTTGTCGATGGCCTCGTCGATGGCGTGAGCTGCTTCCTGCTGGGCGGTCGAGCCTGGCTGGTCAACTTCACCAACCACAGCGAACGCGCCGTTCAAGTCGCCTCAGCCCCACGCGGCCGCCAGCCGACATGGGGCGGATTCCTGCCACAGTTCCTCAGCTTCGACCTTTGCCAGAAGATCCTCGACATTTTGTGCTCTGAGGAAACCTATCCGTACCTCGACCCAGCCGCAACCAGCGAACTGGACCAGCAACGCCAACAGGTTCGCGGCATTGTCAGACCCAAGGTCGGCGGCGTCGATTTCATCAACAACGAAGTCCACTGGCACACTTTCGCCGGAGGCCGCATCAACGCCACCCTCAAACATGCCCTCGCCGACATCGCCCCCACCTGGCAAATCCTCCCCGACAACTTCCGCATTCGAGTCCGCGCCGACAATATCTCCATCAACGAATTCAACGCCACCGTCCACCAACTCCGCCAGCCCGAATTCTGGACGGATCAGGACCGGTGGATTCGCATCGCAGCGAACTTGCCGAACTATCGCCTGAGCAAATTCCAGCCGTTGATGCCCGCAACCGTACAAACGGAACTAGTTTCCAATTTTATGCTCGACGTTGCAGGGGCACAGACGTTCTCTTTTTCATCGTCATCAATGGCGGCGAACAGCACGTGAATCCTTCTGCAGTTCCAATGCCTTGTTCGCCTGATCTCCACGATTCACATCCTGCGAAATGCATACAACGCATTGTCCGTACGGATCAGCATCATCCCATCGGCAATGACGGGCGTGGCCAATATGCGTTCTTTGAAGTCGTGGCTACCGAGGATACTCCAGTCTCGACCGGCTTTCAGAATGGTGACCACGCCACCTTCGCTGATCAGGTACACCTTCCCGTCACCGGCCACGATGGAAGCATAATAGCTGCCTCCGCCGATCGCGCGAGCCTGTTTCAACGCTTCGCCGTTGGATGCATCAAGGGTTGTGATGATGCCGCCGTCTTTCACCATGTAGAGCACGCCGTCATAAACCACTGAACTGGGGACAGTCGGAAGACTGCGTCGATAATTCCAGCTGACGTTTTCCGCAGGCAGCGGTCCGTCAGTCCCCGGACGGATCGCGGCCGCGATGTTCTGCGCACGCTCAAAGACAAGAGCATGCTTTTCCCATTCCTGCTGATCGAGTCCCTGATTCTGGCTGAGATCAATGCGGAAGAATCGTTCAAGAATCGGATTGCCGGGCGGCAGTTCGTCCTTTCCGATTTCGCCATCGCCGTTCCTGTCGAA
>CAMAVB010000354.1 GCA_945861465.1 Candidatus Kuenenia stuttgartensis | reverse complement strand
CACAACCGAGCGATCAGCATCAACTCCGCCCGCAGGGCATTCAAATAGACCAGCATTCAAGGCAGCTCCTCGAAGCCGCCTTCTTTACGCAAACAGAGATTTCAAACTGGATGGCCCCGCATTATGGATGGTGGTGTCTCACTTTTGTTTGGTGTTCTGTGCAACGATGACATTGGGAACTTTACAGACAAACTCGGAGGGCTGACGCCCTGCCGCTCGCCTTAGGATGCGCCCTTCAGCATCCGATAACTACGAATCAGATTGTTCGTTGAACTGTCGTGTGCGAGTACTGGTTCCGTTTTCGCATCCAGTTCGGGCACGATCCGTTGAGCCAACGCTTTGCCAAGTTCTACTCCCCATTGGTCAAAGCAGTTGATGTTCCAGAGAGCGCCCTGGCAGAAGACCGAGTGTTCATAGAGGGCGACAAGTTGGCCGAGGACTTCCGGCGTCAATCGCCGGGCCAGAATTGTGTTTGACGGGCGGTTCCCGTCGAAGACTCGATGAGGCACGAGCCAATCGGGTGTCCCTTCGGCTGTGACCTGTTCGGCGGTCTTGCCGAAGGCCAGGGCTTCGGACTGAGCAAAGACGTTTGCCATCAAAATGTCATGGTGCTGCCCACGCGGGTTCAGCGACTCTGCGAACGCAATGAAGTCACACGGGATCAACCGGGTCCCCTGATGGATCAACTGATAAAAGGAATGCTGTCCGTTGGTTCCCGGTTCGCCCCAGTAGATCGGACTGGTGTCGCACGTGACTTTGCTTCCGTCGAGCGCCACCTGTTTGCCGTTGCTCTCCATTGTCAGTTGCTGCAGGTAGGCTGGAAATCGCTTCAGATACTGGTCATATGGTAACACAGCGATTGTATGAGCACCGAGAAAATTGTTATTCCACAAGGCCAGGAGGCCCATCAGCACCGGCAGGTTTTTTTCGAAGGGCGCTGTGCGAAAGTGTTCGTCCATCTGATGAAAACCGTGCAGCATGGCCCGAAAGTTTTCCGCACCGATGGCCAGCATCGTGGAGAGGCCGATCGCCGATTCCATCGAATACCGTCCGCCAACCCAATCCCAGAAACCAAACATATTGGCCGTGTCGATTCCGAACGCCGACACCTTTGCCGCATTGGTTGAGACCGCGACAAAATGGCGAGCCACGGCCCTCGGATCACCGCCGAGCCCCTTCAGTGCCCAGTCCCGAGCACTGATGGCGTTGGTCATCGTCTCCTGAGTTGTGAAGGTCTTGGAAGCGACGATGAACAACGTCTCGGCTGGATCAAGGTCATGGGTCGCCTCTGCAAAGTCAGTGCCGTCAATGTTGGACACGAACCGAAACGTCAGCGACCGATCACTGTAGTGTCGGAGCGCCTCATAGGCCATCACTGGCCCGAGGTCTGAACCACCAATGCCGATGTTCACGATGTTTCGAATGCGTTGGCCGGTGTGGCCCTTCCATGCACCGCTGCGGACGCGGTCCGCGAAGTCCGTCATCTTGTCCAGCACTGCGTACACCTGGGGCACAACGTCTTCACCTTCGACCATAATGGAAGCCGTTCGAGGCGCGCGAAGGGCGACATGCAGCACAGCGCGGTCCTCGGTAATGTTGATCCTGTCACCTCGAAACATCGCATCGATTCGCGAGCGCAAGCCACATTGCTCGGCGAGTTGCACGAGAAGCTTCAGGGTTTCGTCCGTGATGCGATTCTTTGAGTAATCGAGGAAAAGACCGCCAGCTTCAACCGTCAGGCGTTCGCCGCGTTTCGGATCATCAAGGAAAAGCTGCCGAAGATGTGCAGCCTGGATCTTCTGATGGTGGGACTTGAGGTCGTGCCACGCCGGACGCGCTGTCAGTGGCAGGTTCGTGTTATTCATGAGTGTACTCCATAGGGGCCTTCTCCCGCAGACACTGGGGGAAGAACGTGGCCAGCGGCCGGATGAGGCAGGTTATTTGCTTGTTAGGCGAGCGGCAGGATAGAACTTACCATCCGCAATTTGTACGACGGACTTCCAGTCCGTCGAGTAGCACCATGCGACGGACTGGAAGTCCGTCGTACCGGTAAATTCATTTCTGCCGCGCGCCTTATGATCCTCTTGATCGGATTTTGCATTAGCCGCACTCGTGGAAGCAACCACTTCCAGCAGTTCATTCCAGGATTCTGCAAATGGCTGCTGGATTCGGGCCTGATGAGCCTTCCCCGTTCGGATGGTAATCTCGGGCAAGGCCGCAACTCACGAAGTTTGAGTCGCCTTTCCAGGATCACTCAGGAATTGCGGTGCCGTGATTCCCATCGAGACATAAATGCTCATGAGCCCGTCAACCGACATCTCAGCCGACTGAACGCTTTCAGACGGCATAAAGACCAGCGCGCCTCCGAAGGGGACCGGTGCTGTGGGGATGATGACAGCGTTGTATTCGCGGCCGTTCACTCGAAATCGTTCCGGTGTGGGCATCAAGGCCAGCACACCGGCACCGCCTTCCTTCCCAAAAAAACACCAGACGACACTCATCGCTTTGATTTCGGACTCATTCTTGCGATCGAACATCGCGACCAGTTGTTTTGATGTTCCGTAGATGCTTCCGACCAGCGGAACTCGGCTTGCCACCGCGTCGAAAAGTCGCTGTAGAAATCGCTTCGCGCCCATCTGGACGAACAGACCGAGGCCAAAAATTGCGACAAGTACCACGGCCCATCCGATCACATAGGCAGCGGTATCATTCGTGACAAACTTGAACCCCAACGATTGCAGGCCATTTCCGACAATCGTGCCGCGTCCGATCAAACGATGCACAAATCCCGCGACCCAGATGACGATCCCGATTGTCAGGACAGCTGGCAAGACCGCCAACAATCCTGCGAGAAAACAGCCTGCCAACCGCTTCAGGATTCCATTCATCGTGTTGTTCATTTTTGAATAATCCTCAATCGAAGTGAGAAAAAAACTTTCGTGCGATCGGTTTTCGGAACTGAAAATGCCCTGAAATCCAAATTACTTTGCGAACTGTCGTTCTAATTTCCTGGATCGACTTTTTCGTTTAACGGCGAGCCGCAGGCGTAGGCGAAACCTGGCATGGACGCCTGCGGCTTGCCGTTAAACGATTGCAGCAACAGTGCTGAGAAATCTCAGAATCCGGGAGTTGGTGTGCGCGGATTCCGCACACTGGTTCCGCACACTACATTTCATTTCGCACAGTTGATTTGCCGTTCGGAAGTTTTACTCGCTTAGTTCGCAACTCATCCTGAAAACAAAACCAGGGAACGCATCATGCAGAAATTGGCATCTATCCGCAATCGCCGGGCTATTGGAATATCAGCGATTCTGGCATCAATCATTCTGTCACCGATCACAGTCTCCGCACAAGTCACAGTCTCGGCACAAACGTCTGAGGTGAAAAGCGAAGACGCTGAAAAGGCGGCTCAGGAGTTAGCCATTCGCAAAACGGTGGAACAATTTGCCAAGGCCTACAACGCGCATGACGCGAAGGCGGTCGCCGACCTGTTTTTGCCGCAGGCACAAATCGTGGATGAAGGTGACAATACGATTCAGGGCAGAGACAATATCCAGAATCTGTTTGCCGAAGTTTTTGAGCAGCAGCCAGAAACCGGCATCAAGGTTGATGTTGAATCGATCCGTTTCATTGGAACAAATCTGGCTGTGGAATTGGGTTCAACCACAACCGTGCCTCCTGCCGGGCAAACTCCGGAAGCGGGACGCTACAGCGTTCTGCATATTCGGAACGATGGAAAATGGTCGATGGGTCTGGTTCGCGATATTCCAGCGGAGCCAACTCATCGGGATCGCCTGGAATTGCTGGGTTGGCTCGTGGGTGACTGGATCGATGAGAGCCGTGCTGGGACGGTTCGAACTACCTGTCGCTGGGCCGACAACGACAGCTTTCTGCTGCAGGAAATCACAGTCCTTCGAGCTGACAACGTAATCATGACGATCAGCCAGAGAATTGGCTGGGATCCTTTAAGAAAGCAATTCAAGGCGTGGGTGTTTGACTCCGAAGGCGGCTACGGCGAAAGTAACTGGACTCCGACGGAAACTGGCTGGCTGATCAAAGCGACCAGCGTCAATAATGACGGAACCGTCGCTTCGGCGACAAATCACATTGAACCGACCGGGCTGGATCGTTACGTTTTTCAGTCCGTTGATCGTGTCTCCGGAAATGAACTGTTACCATCGGTGCAGGTGACGGTGGTTCGTCAACCGCCGGAGCCGCAAGTGTCTGAGCCGATTCCAGCTGAAAGATGATCCATGGATTTGCGACGTGAATACAAACTGACCTTCTCATGTTTTTTACCGTAAGGACCGGCGCAGAAATAACTGTCGTCTTTTGGACGTGGGGCACGTTTCTAACGTGCCCGGCACGATGGAATCGTGCCCCACTTATTTCTGTCTCAGTCCTAACATCCTCAGGATTCATCATCCGGATGCGCGTTTTTTGTTTCTGAATCGGGAACTTACACATGAAAACACGATACTCGGGAATCTCCGTGGCTGTGCTGTGCGCGTTACTGCTTGGTTATTCGATGAGCGAAGCATTTGGCCGCGGCGGTCGCGGAGGTGGCGGCGGAATTGGAGGCGGAGGCGGCGGTGGCTTGTCGCGACCATCTGGCGGCGGCGGGATGTCACGGCCACCTGGAGGTGGCAGTGTTTCGCGACCTTCCGGAGGTGCTGCGTCGCGTCCATCGACCGGCTCGCGGCCATCGGTCGGCAGTTCGCCCTCATTCAATCGTCCCAGCGGCGGAGCTTCGCGCCCGTCAAGTCCTGCCACGCGCCCCAGTCTGGGTGCCGGGAGCGGGGCACGACCGCCAATTCAACCCGGAACCCGACCGAGCACAGGTGCCGGTTCGGGATTGGCAGGTGGTTCAGGCATCGGATCCCGACCATCGACTCTGCCTGCGACTCGTCCAGGAACCGGCGCGGGATCCGGGGCGGGCATTGGATCTCGACCATCGACTTTGCCGTCCATTCGTCCTGGCGCAGGATTGGCAGCTGGAGCGGGGATAGCCAATCGGCCCGGAAACACGCTTCCCGGCCTCGGAGGTGGCAACGCGGGATCACGACTTCCCAACCAAGGCGCTGGAATTCAGGATCGCGCGGCAAATCGCCCGCAGACTGTTGAAGACCGTCGGAGCAGCCTCAACGACCGCATGACAACCGGACGTGAAGACAGGCAGCAGAATCGCGGAGATATGCAGAATGATCGCCAGGACTGGCGTGATACCAATCGTGAGGACTGGCAAAACTTCGCGCAGGATAATCATGGAGATTGGTACAATGGCAGCTGGGATCCGGGTGAAGGCTGGGACTACATGTGGGACAACTACCCGGTCGCATCGGCATTCGGTGTCACAAGGTGGGGAGTGAACCGGCTGGCCTATGGCTTTGGCTACTGGGGTTATTCAAATCCGTATTCCGGAGGCAGCTACGACACCTCAAGCTACGGGTACAGTTATTCGGAGCCATTGGTCGATTATGCCGCTGCGGAGGCAGCCGCCCCGACGGATCCGGGCGCGGCACCTGTCGAGTCTGCTGTCGCCGGAGCTCCTCAGCCGACAGACGAAGGAATGGCTGCATTTGAAGAGGCACGTACTGCGTTCCTGGGCGGCGACGATGAAAAAGCGCTGACCGCCCTTGACATCACGCTGAAGACAATGCCCCATGACACGGTCGTTCATGAATTCCGGGGTCTGGTCCTGTTCGCGCTGAAGAAGTATCCAGAATCCGCAGCGGCGATCTACGCAGTGCTGTCGGCGGGACCCGGATGGGACTGGACCACGATGAGTGGTCTTTATCCCAGTGTGGGTGTCTACACGCTGCAACTGCGAGAACTTGAGAGCTTTACGAAGTCGAACCCAACGTCAGCCGACGGCAACTTCCTGTTGGGGTATCATTACCTGACGACCGGCTATAAGGAATTGGCTTCTAAATACTTCGGACTGGCACTGGAACAGCTTCCGGGCGACAAGCTCCTGACACAGCTTGCCGGCATGACGCCTCCGGCGGACCAGACGACAAAAACGCCGCCAACGCCGCCAGCCCCGGCAGATCTTCCGCCGGAAAAAATTCTTTCTGTAGAAAAACTGGTCGGCACGTGGACTGCCTCCAGTGCGGACGCAAAGTTCGAACTTCAGCTCGCGGCGGAAGGCACGTTTGTCTGGAGTTATGCTCGAGGCAAGACGAAAGAATCCGTGGAGGGCGTGTTTGCCGTAGATCAGAACAATCTGGCCATGGAACCCGATTCCGGCGGGGGCACCATGCTGGCCGAAATTGACTTGGCTGATCCTTCTCACATGGTGTTCAAAATGATCGGCGGAGAACCGAACGACCCTGGCCTGCAATTTAAGAAAGAGTGAAACGACATGAGCGACGCCACACCTCCGGAAGTTCTGACTCTGCAATCGGTGACGATCATCCGCCTTGGGGAAGATTGCGCAAGCTTCTTCGAGAACATGCTCGAAAAGCTGTCTTTTGCCCCGCAACTTGCGCAGTCGGTCACTCCTCCGCGACTGGTCATTGACCTGCAGCACGTGCGGTACATTGGCTCCGCCTTTCTCGGGTTCATGATGATCTTGTATAAAACGATCACCGCACGCGAATCGGGCCGATTCGGTTTGTGTGGACTGAACTCCTTTTGTCTGGCAGCCGTGTCGGTTTCAAGACTTCAGACTCGTTTTGAAATATTTGACACAGTCGATGATGCGGTTAAAGCATTCTCAGCGGATCTTTAATGTAAGGCGAGGGGAAGGGAATTCGAATTGAGTTGCGTCTCCCCTTCCTCAGCCCCCGTACTTGCGGTTCTCCCGCATCCGGCGAGCCAAGTCATTTGACAGCTCGCGAATGCACTTCAATTCCTGGAATGTAGGTTGGACATTCTTGTCCGACCAAGTTTTGACGGGCAAGAATGCCCATCGTACCCCAGCATCAAACATCGCTCGGTCAAGACCAGGTTCTGGGGTTGAATGCGAGCCGACGGAGCGGCTCGCCTACGC
>CAMAVB010000353.1 GCA_945861465.1 Candidatus Kuenenia stuttgartensis | reverse complement strand
ACGCTGGCAAGTACTGGAACTCGTGCGCACTTCCTGCATCCTACGGAAGCACGCCACGGAGATCTGGGATGCGTCGGGCCCGACGACGTCGCGTTGATTCTTTCCAACAGCGGAGAAACGGACGAACTTGTCACATTGATTCCAGCGTTAAAGTCGCTGCGAGTTCCCATCATCGCGATGACGCGAGATGATCAGAACTCATTAGCCCGGCAAGCCGACATTGTATTGCAGATCGGCAAGCATCAGGAAGCGGGAGAACTTGGACTGGCACCCTCGTGTTCCACAGCCGCGATGCTGGCGTTGGGTGATTCCCTGGCGCTGGTGATCAGTCAGTCGAAAGGATTCACTGCGCGGGACTTTGCAGCTTATCATCCGGCTGGAAGTCTGGGCCGCCAGTTATGCCCTGTGAAGGACGTCATGCGATTCGGCAATCAGTTGCGCATTGCGTCAGAAAACGAAACCGTGCGGGAAGTCATGATCCATCACAGCAATCCGGGGCGTCGTACGGGAGCCGTGATTCTGACGAACGAAACAGGCCGACTGACCGGACTCTTCACTGACAGCGATCTTGCCAGAATGTTTGAGACCCGTCGGGACGAACAATTGGATCAACCGATTCGACAAGTGATGACCTGCAATCCGATCACAATGGGTCCGGACGTGTTACTGCCTGAAGCAATCCATCTGATGTCCGAACGTAAGTTGAGTGAAGTGCCGGTGATCGACAAGGACCGTAACCCGATCGGCATGCTGGATATCACTGACGTGCTGCAGAAAGTGGATGTGGCGGAACACGGCAGCGGCCATGCGGCAGCGTTCGAGTCACGAAGAATTCTACGAACCGCGTGATCGGGTAGTCATCCAAAAAACTTCGCTCGTTTGTGTGCCTGCCCTCCGGGTCTGACTTGATTATTCATTTGGATTGCGGGCGAATACCGCGGCAAGGTCAACACTCAGTCTGGATTTTCCTCCATGTCGCTGTCAAAAATACCCCGCGGCCCTCGAACGATTCTGGTTGGAATCGCCCTGATGACGTTGTACCTCGGGTATTCTCAATTGACTGCACCATGGCTGAAGATCGAACAAAAGCCGCAGCACATGACGGCGTCATCGCCCGCACCGGAACACTCACCGGACTTCCTGGAACGAGCCGAGATGTGGTTCAAGGAAGATCCGTGGGTCAAAAATGCGAACGCTCGATTTGGCGGCGGTTCGCGGTTCATGTATTTCCAGAATTATGAATTGTTCAATGACGATCGTTCGATCAAAGTTGATCCGATTGCCATGTTATGGAAGGAAGATAAGTCCGATGTGCCATATACGCTGACCGCCACATCGGCTCAGCTGGACGCTTCGACAAAATTCAAACTGGGTACTAATGAGTTCGGTCCGATCAGCAGCGGACAACTACTCGGCGATGTCCGCATCACCGGCCCCGGTGGATTACGGATCGAAGGTCGCACGTTCTCCGTGTCTGACAATGCGTTGAAAGTGACTTCCAGTCAGCCGGTCAAATTCTGGTGGGGCGAGCACAGCGGAATCGCTCAGAGTGGTGCTGAGATTGACTTGTTGCAATCTGGTAACACGAAAAAGCAGGGCTTGATGTCGATCACGGATGTGAAACAGATTCGACTGCTGGGCAGGGTTGAGTGTGATCTGTTCTTTCCGGGCAAAGATGGTCACAGCGAAGCTGTAAAACTGAAGATCAATGCCGCCGGTGGCTTTGATTTTCTGGTCGCGACGCGGCAAGCGACATTTCGCGGTGTCACCAACCGAAAAGTACTCAGAGATAACCAGGTACTGGTTGAAAGACCGACGATCTCCGGCGGGCTGGATCAGCTGTTTTGTTCCACGCTGACCCTGCAGTTTCAACCCGCCGTGCGGGAAGCGGGTGCGGGACAGAAGCGTTCCACGAAATTGCAACTGGCAAGTATTCATGCCGAAGGCTCCAGGGTGATATTTAGTTCGCCGGAGCAGGAATTGACGGCTACCATGAGTTGGCTCAAGTACAAGATCGAAGAGCGAGTGATGGAATTATCAGGCGGTCACACGCTTTCAACCGGTCGCCCGGAGCCCGTTCAGATCTATCAGAAAAGCAGCATGTTGACGGCAACACGTGTCGTCGCGGCGCATGATGTGCATAACCAGATTCACACAATCGAATGTTCAGGACCGGGGCGGATTGAACAATCCGACCTGCCGTCTGCGGCGACACCTGCTGAAGACGCAGGCTCATTTGAGGCCGAGTGGACGGATTCGTCGATCATCCGTCAGTCGCCTGAGCAAAGAGTCACTTTGAAAGGCCTGGCAAAGATCTCTCGGGCGAACACAAGTGAAACAGAACAAGGCATGAGTCTGAGCGGTGATGTGATTGAAATGACCGGAACACAGGCGGCCGGAACGCAGGCGACAGACACGGCGATGCCGGCGAGCAGACTACCCGGTAAAAAGTCTGGACTGGATCTGAGTCAAATCAACCCGAAAGAACTGACCGCCGTCGGTAACGTGGTGCTGACTCACAAAGGCGTGACGGGCCACATCCGCAAAAAACTTACAGTCAACTTTGCTGAAGACGCGGCTGGCAGCGACTCGGCGGACAAAATCCGGACGGTCAGTCAATCGCAGAACCGTACAGAGCCGTCTGAAGCGCAGGGGACAACGGAGTTCGATTGCGACACCGCCAAAGCCAGTATCAATTTTATGCGCGGCGCTGATCACAAGGCGCATGGCAGTTGGAGCGATGTGTGGCTGTTCGGCGAGGTGCAGATTCAACACAGCGGCGTCAAAAAGGACAGTGACTTTGCCGCAAAAGGCAATGCACTTTCAGCGAAGTCAGGCTTTTCAGAGATTGGTGAAATCAGCCTGTTCGGTGATCCGGCTGTGGCGAGACTGGCTACCCGGCGCGTCGAAGGACCGCGCATTGACCTGCGTGAAAGTTTGGATGGGAAGACCGGAGTTGAACGTGAAGCTTCGGTGGCCGGCAGTGGCAGTCTCTGGTTTTCCAACGAAATTGGTCTGGACGGAAAGCCCTCGCAGCAGCCTTCGGAGGTTGAAATCTATTGGACTGATTCGATGACGTATTCCGATCGCACGGCGTCATTCATCGGCAACATCCGTGCAGTGATGACGAATAATGTTGATCACAAAGTGGAACTGACATGTGCCAGCATGAATATCCGCTTCATTCAGGATATGCAGTTTCAGCCCGGAAATCGGCAGAAAAATGTACTGCAGGCTGCCAGTGCACCGACTGACGAGGCGCATGGTCCGATAGAACTGATTGAATGCAACAGCAAGGTTGTCGTGGATATTAAACAGCTGAAAGATGGCGTCGTCGAATCGCGAAACTATGCGGAGTTTTCTGATCTGACAGTCAACATGATCACCGGTGTCTTTGACGCAACGGGTTCTGGCAGTTCCGGAATCATCGAATCCACGCATCCGAATTCGAAAGACTCGCCGCGCACAAAGCCCCGCGCAGTTGCCCGCGCCAACACGCCGGTTTCAACACCGACCGATGCGTTTGTGTTTGTGCAGGCCCGATTTATCGGCAGTATTGAAGGCAACTACAAGCAACGGTTCGTGCAGCTGAAGCAGCATGTTCGCGGAGTTTTCGGTCCGGTGCGTCAAATGGGAGACCGGATCGTGCTGGATGGATTGAATGTCAACGAATTGCCGCCGAATACCGGTTCGCTACGCTGTGAAAATCTGTCGTTTTCGCAGATTGAATCCGGTGACAGAGAAGGGGCAGCTCAATTCTCGATGGTCGCTGAATCGAATACTTCAGACGGAGCCAATGGAACTCATGCACCGTGTCATCTGGAATCGATTGAAATCTCTGGCGATGCCGACAGGATTACTTACGATTCCTCGAAACAGCAATTCATCCTCCGTGCCGACAAAGGTCGCCAGGCGACGGTCTCGTATCGGCGAACGCCTGGCGATGCACCGGAGACACTGAGCGGGCAGCAGTTTGAATACTACCGTGATCGAAACCAGCTACGAGCCAGCGAGATTACCGGTGTGCAGACAGCCGGCGATTTGAAATCGCCGGGGAGATAGGCGAAATGACGTCCAATCTGCCGAATCCCCGGAGGACTGCTGGCGGTCGGTCCGCGTCGCGGCGGCACTGGATGTTTCGATTCCTGGTCGTCGTCACTGCCTCGACGACGGCGTTCATTCTGGCAGAGATATCCCTGCGTCTATTTGTTGCCGACACGCGCTCGCCATATATCTACGATGAATTCACAGGGACCCGACTCCGACCCGGACATAAATTCGTCTTTCGGTCGGAAGGGTATTCATCCAATGTGATCAATTCTCGTGGACTGCGGGACCGTGAGCACTCACTTGAAAAACCTGCAGGCACGCTGCGGATCGCGATTCTGGGAGATTCCTTCAGCGAAGCCTTCCAGGTCTCGCAGAACAGGACATTCTGGGCCGTGCTGGAACGGGAACTTCAGGCGATGCCGGAGTACCGTGATCAAAAAGTCGAAGTCATCAACTTCGGTGTATCCGGATTCGGCACGATTCAGGAATGGCAGATGCTTGAGCACTACGCTCGGGACTACTCTCCGGATCTGGTCCTGCTGGCTTTTCTTCCTGGTAACGACGTCCGCAATAATTTGCGGCAACTGGAACCGGACCATCGACGCCCATTTGCCTTGCTGAAAGATGGGGAATTGCAGCTCGACGTTTTGTTTCGAGACGATCCGATGGAGAAACGGTTTCGCGAGCTGACATGGTCGGCATGCAAAGATCAGGCCATCCGCCGATCACGTGTGGTTCATCTGATCTATCGGACGCTTGAAGACTGGCGTGCCCGGAAGTCGATTGTGGCGACCGTCGGTGCGGAAGAAGGAGGAATTGATAACGCGGTTTTCGCGCCTCCCACGAATGCTGCCTGGATTGAGGCATGGCAGATCACGGATCGGGTTCTGGAATTGATCCAGAAGGACTGTCAGTCGATGGGTGCGAGACTCGTCGTTGTGATCCTGAATAATTCGGTCGAAGTTCATCCAGATCCGGAAGTCACGGCTTCGCTGGCAGTGAAACTCGGCGTCAGCGATCTCGAGGAACCACAGCGGCAGCTCACCGCAATTGGCGACCGCCATGGTTTTCCCGTGATCCGCCTTCTCGAACGAATGAGGGACATCGCCCGCCTGGACAAAGTCTGCTTTCACGGTTTCCCGAACTCGTCCCCCTGCGCGGGTCACTGGAACGAACTGGGGCACGAAACCGCAGGCAAACTTATCGCGGAAGATCTGTCGGAACTACTGAAAGACAAGTGAACTCCTGTAGGGTGCGTGAAGCGAAGAGCAACGCACCATGGCTGCAGGCAAATCCACAGTGGTGTGTTTCGCTCCGCTGCACACACGCTACGGCAAACTGACAAACGCGCCAGCCGTGTGGCACCTGCCGGAACGGCGCTGCGCTTGGTCCGGCCTACCCCAAAATCAAGCATTGACGCCGCAAACGGTCCGCTACCAACGTTGCTGTATCTGCTGAGGCGGAACCTGCATGGTGGGATTGCAGGTTGCGGGCGGCACATTCACGGGGCTGCTGAAGATCTCATGATAGACCGTGAACAATGCACCAAACGTCAATGGCATCACCAGGAAGGCACCCACGTAACAGGCACAGACTCCGAGCATTGAGACCAGATAATGCACAAACAACATTCCGCACAATGGACCCATGTTATGCCATGACGCTCGTGCGCTGAGCTTGACTGATTCCCATGGTCCGGTTCCGCGATCGACGATCAGCGGAAACACAAACAGGAATGGAATGTAAATCAATAATGACAACACAAGGATTAAAGGGTATGTCGTGAAGAGAACTCCAAGGACCTGCGCCTCGTTGTTACCTGCGGTGGCGATTCCGATCAGCATGACGATGATCAACGGAAAAATGACTGCCATCGAAAATGCGAGGAGAATCAGCATGGCCAGCAGAGAATTCACGAAGACGTCGAATCCTTTGAACAACGTCTCAAACCTCACCTGAATCCCATTCATGCGATACCTGAAACACAGGTACATGCCGCACATCATAGGCCCCATCATAATGCCCATCGGGACGATCGACCCGATCAGAACGCCGACAAGGCAGATCACCACAAAAAGCCAGTACTGATGGCCCAGCATGGCTTTTGCATCTGTCAGGCGTTCAATGGGTCTTGCTGATATTCTGCGAAATTCTTCGGGACCAGTGGGATCAAAACCTGGAAATTCTTCAGGAGCAGCAAACGGATTCGACATGAGAATTTCACCTTGACGGAATCGTTTTGATGAGAAGACTGCCGGAATCTTCGCCAGCGTCATACTGGAGCGTAACTGTTCAGTACGCCTTCGTGAAGTGATTGGCGTATCCCGGACCGTGAGGGGTGCGGTCGCGGATTTCGGTAGGTCCTGCTTGCCGAGCAGGACTTCGCGGCCACGCCGCGACCAGCGACCAGTCGAGGTCAAAAGGACGGCCACGCGGCGACGTGGAGCGGATGTGCGACCCATGGCGGTTCGCCTTACGGCAAAAGTCCTTTCCGGCAGAAAGGACCTACCAAACACAGTCCTTTCCGGCAGAAAGGACCTACTTTAACAATCATCCGCGACTACACCGGACGATGAGTCTCGTCACGTTTTTCGTGACGTCATTGCCGATTCCCATTGTCGTGTCACTCTAAATCCAGCATTTAACGCGGGGGCGTGGGTGGATACAATCCGCCGCTTCGAATTCTGGCGACCTTGAACCGTCGCCTGCCGTGAAGTCACTGAATCTGAAAGATCGTCGATGGAAGCCGGAATTGTCGGCCTGCCGAATGTCGGCAAGAGCACGCTGTTTAATGCCCTGACCTCGTCAACCGCTGCCCAAAGTGCGAACTACCCGTTTTGCACAATTGAGCCGAACGAAGGAATCGTCAGTGTGCCGGATGCAAGGTTAAATCGCATCACTGAGTTCATTCCTCCGCAAAAAGTCATCCCTGCGATCCTGAAACTGGTGGATAT
>CAMAVB010000352.1 GCA_945861465.1 Candidatus Kuenenia stuttgartensis | reverse complement strand
GCGAGCGGTTGGGCGTCAGCCCTCCGTGGGGTTTCACAGCAACACAGACACGGAGGGCTGACGCCCAACCGCTCGCCAACTAGAACTTGACTCGCGTCAATTATGAGTTTGTAGCCGTCGTTAGCCATTGGGCGCTAGCCCAATGGTTTCGAACAGACCGCTAGCGCTCCGGCTGATGAGCACAGCGTCATTCATCCTTACCAGACGACAAAACTTCATAATAACGTTCCACGAGTCGTTCATACTCCGGCGGCACCGCACCGCCGGAATCGCTCTCCATGTCACCAAGAAAGATCTCCTGAATCCGCTGCTGCAAACTGGCCGCCAAAGCCTGAGCTGCAGCACGATACGCTTCCGGCGCGACAAAGTAGTTGTTGTGGACATTCCACGTTCGTGCAATCAACGCGGCGTCCGCCCCGTTGGCGTTCGCAGCAAGCAGCTCACGCAGCTGATCGACAGCGGCGCCGCCGAGCTGGTTTTTGTCAATCTCGTCGAGCAGCTCCTGAGCTTCACGATGCCAACCCGCCACATCTTCGGTGGTCTCCAGTTCCTTCAGTCTCTCGATCATTGCCATGACTTTGGCTTCGAGTTCCATCAGTTTTGCCAGTCGCGGTGCCACGAGACGACGGTGTACCTGCTCAAGTTCCTGAGCCGTCACCTCCAAACGCTGCGACACTTCTCCTGCCGCAGCCTGCGCTCCCGAGAGATCATTTTTTTCGATTTGATCGGCGATCTTCTGCATCTGTTCAATCTGTTTTGACAGTTGCTGCTCATCTCGAACACGAGCCACCTGCGCAGCGGAATCCTGATCCTGTTCACCTTCCGAATTGGCGATCGCCTTTGTGACGTCTTCGAGCGTCCTCCCGGTATCAGCCAGTTTTCGTGCGGCATCTGCAAGAGCTTCCTGAACAGCCTTTGTTTCTTCGGGTGTCTGCGGCACTGCGGAACTGCTGCCCGAACCAGGTTGCGGCGATTGTGACTGGCCATTCGGCATCGGCGAGCTACCTTGAGCATTCTGAGCGGCCATTGCATTTGCCTGTTGATTCAGCTGACTCTGCAACTGAGCCTGCTGTTGAGCAAGCCGACTGGCCAGATCCCGCGCTGCGGCAATTCGCTGAGAAATCTCTTCCTTCAACAGAGCTTCGGCCTGCTTGCGTAGTTCGCCTAACATCTGCTCCGCCTGCTTCACCTGTTCCATCGCACCGGATGTATCTCCACGAGTCAAGGTTTCCGCTCCGGATTCTGCGGTCTTAGCTGCTTCGGCCATGCGTTCCCGAGCCAGCTCAGTGATGAGGGGAATCTGCTGCATTTTTGTTTCGATGTCTCGTGCCTCAATGGCGGCGGCGTGCTGTCGCTCTTCTACCTCTTTTCGAAGCTCATCCGGGGATTTTCCAGCGTCCTCCATTTCGCTGGCCTCGTCATTCATCGCCGCCGAATCCTTTTCGGCATCTCCTCCAGAGGATTTTCCGAGGTCTGCCACTTGAGTGTCAGGTTGGCCATCTTTCTTCATCGCTTCATCATCCGTCGCTTCTGCTGGCTTGTTGTCGCTCGCTGGATCGGTCTCCGATGGCGGCCCATCCTTCGGTGATCCGGAACCTCCTTGTCCGCTGTTGCCGTTCATCTGAGATTGCCCGGGATTTGAACCCCCGCTCATGACAGATGCGAGTTCGGTCGATACGCGGCGTTCTTCATTCTCAAGCTGCGTCAAGCGTTCAATCAGTTCCATGACTTCCTGCTGATCCGATTTGGGCCGACGCAGCTTCTGAGCTTCCTGGCGACTGAATGCCTTCAGAGCCGCACGATTCTTCGGCGGGTTCTTTCGAATCAGAATTCGCAGCACGTCACGGCCTTCCACAAGCAGTTTGATAGCATCACGTTCCTGAGCCACGGCATCATCAAATCGACCGTCGCCCAGAGACGCAATGACACTCAACATGGCTTCGTGCGCCTCAAAGATCAGCTCTTCACCGCCGAACTGCATTAACACAAGAAAGTCTGCAAAACGTTTTGTGCCGTCGGCGATAATCTGCTGCTCTTCAATCAGTGCGTCACTGGTATCCGTCTCCGGCGCGCCTCCGGCTTTGATTCGCTGAGCCACTCGGATTGTCCGATTCAGGAGCGCACGTTCGCGGCGAATCAGGTCGCCCAGAAACATGATCTCTTCGCCACCGGGCGGGCCCATCGGATCTTCACTTTCATCCAGCTGATACCGCTGACGGAACGGGCGAATATCGACAAATCGCAGCTCTGTTTCCGTGCGATGTGCGGACTCCGGATAATTGTCTTCGGCGAACGCGAAGTACGACACACTGTCACGCTGAGTCAATTCAAAGAACTCCAGCGGCAGCAGCTTTTCGAGGATCGTATTAGTCTTCAGCGGTGACTCAGCGAAACTCGCTTCGTCCGCAGCCTTTGCGAAGTCTTCGTACAGCAGGGTGTGGGACGACTCGTTGTTGATCTCAAACACAATGCCCGCGTTCGACAATCCAAAATCATCCGACGTGCGGACTCGCATCATGATCTCGGCCAGCGTATGAACTTCCAGCTCTTCGGTTGGCTTTTCAAACCAGACTCGCGGAGCCTGATCGCGTCGTACCCGGATTGACGCTTCGTCGGTTTTGACTTCCACGCCGTCTGCATCGACGGCGTGTACGATGTAACGCCAGTTATCAGTCACGACCATCGCTGTCGATAGTTTGGTCCCTTCGATTTGCAGTGGAACAACCTGAGCTTCCGCACCAGCCGCCGCAAAGCTCCCCGCCGGGCGAAGCAACAATGACGCTTGCGCTGGAGCACGATCCAGCGTGATTTCGATCCTGGCCCGAGATCCATCAATCGCCGTGAAATCCGATTCCGTCGAAACAGCTTCCGGAAGACGCGTGTAGCTCGGCGGTGTCACTGTGACGCTGACGCCGACCACTTCCAGAGGGTAACGAACGACTACTTGATGGGTGTCCGTCGTCGCCGGTCCAGCTTCAAATCGATATTCGAACGGCTCCTGAATGTCGGTCAACGGCACTTCGTAACGCCGCTGCTCTTTTGCAGAATCCTTCAGTTCAGCTTCGGTCAGTGCGACTGTTTTCCACTCGGCGTCCGTCTTCGGCCGTGTGAACAACTTCGCACTTCGATCAACTCGCCCTTCCAGTTCCAGCACCAGCACGGCGCCCTCGCCCTGGACTACAATCAAATCGCCTGACGTCGCAGCGGCCGTTGTATATGGCACGTTGCCCAGCATAGAGCGTTGAACGGCCGTCTTCCATTCTCCATTCACGGCGCTGCCGGTCAGCAGACTTCCGGTCAGGAAGCAGGCGAGACCAACCGTCAGAATCAATGTCCCGGTTCGCACGATGGCGGGCAAATCAAGCGCCAGTGTCCGGCGATCCGTCTGAGTCTGAAGGTTCTCCACCATCGAAGGTACGATTCCAACGCTGCGCAACTCGGACTCGCTCATCCGGCCGAATTCAATCGCCGTCCGCACAGATTGCCCGAGCTCAGGAAACGTGCGTTCGATCTCAGCCGCCGTGTTGCCGGCACTCCACCAGCGGATGATTCTGAGCACCCAGCCAAATGCCACGAATAAGCCGCCGAGCACCACCGCCCCCAGCAACAGCCGTCTGAGATTCAGAGGCAGCTCAAGCGAAAAATCGCTCACGACCAGAGCCGTGAAACCGAGCAGCGTCATCAGCACACCGCCGCTGACAGCCTTCATCCCGCTGACTCGACACAGCCGAGTCCACACGTCATCAAATCGTCGCAGAAATCGCGAAGGAGATTGTGATTGAATTGAGCTCATGGTTGGTGTTCCTGATCATCGCAAATAGTAGCCGTCACTCGCCGAGTGACGAATTGCGATTTCGCCAAGCGGCAATGCGTCACTCGGAGAGTGACGACTACTTTGAAAACTCAACTACGCCAGTGTCCTGTTCGCTAAAAACGATTCACTCAATAGAATTCCGACCAGCATCACCAGGCACCACGGCCAGAGTTCATCCTGGCGCAGATCGATCCCCGCATCCGCTACAATTGGCTGAGGCGTTGCAGATGCCGATGCACTTTGGCTTAACGTCAATCCAAACCGTTCTGCAAATCCTTCGACGCTACAATGCTCACCCTCAGATTCACGAGGACTGCAGTTCACGACTTCCCAGAATCGACCACGTTCAATAACTCCCGGAACGGTCTCCGGCGTCGTCGAATGATCACTGTCGATCAACAGCTCTCGCACCGGTCCACCGTCCGTGAGACCCGACAAGCGACCGGCCAGGCGATGCACAAAAGGAAGAAACAGCCGACTGCGAGTCCAGTCGCCCCACTGCCGATCACACGCGCTGAGAAACCAGAGTACCCGGCCCTGCTCGACCGTCCGTTCCACCACGGCTGGAACCTGATCGCGAAATGAGGCAATCGCCTTTGACTGCTCTGCCAGTGTCACGCGAGTAATTCCGCGAAACGCGAGCCTCCGCAAATCGCCATGCTGAGGATCATTGAACGGTTCGAGCACTGGATGATGTTCGTCCCAGGACGCAAACCGCCAGGGTAGATCGATCGCCATTTCCACGCCAGTGATTTTTCCAATCGTCAGATCTGCGGCCTGAAGGTTCTTACAGCTCGACTCGGTCACATTGTCGCCACAAAACAACAGCAGCCCGCCACCGGCCGCCACAAAGGACTGCAGCTTTGCCGCATCGGACTTTGAAACGTCGGCCACGTTGGTCAACGCAACGACCTGAAAAGCTCTCAGGTCCGGCAGTGACGCACCGTCTTCAAAACTTACGACGGTGGTCTGATACGGCGAACCTTCGAATTTTTCACCGGTCGGGGCCAGTCGCAATGCAGCATCGAGAAAATAGCTGCCGGCCAGAATCGGTGTGCCGCTCGGTCGCCCATCAACGATCAGCACAGGAATCTGTTCATCGACCATCACCGCCACATGTCGCAGATTGTCAAACGCAAGGTCATCTGAGACCGCCTCGAGCTGTATGGTGCCTGTCCAGAGCCCTGAATTCAGACCATCGACGACAAATTCCGCAGTGACCAGTTCGCCAGCCCCCAGCTTCATCCGCTTCGGGACTGTGATGACCTGCTCGCCCTGCTTCATCATCAGGCTGACGACTTGCTCCTGAATCGGAAACGCGCCTTCATTGGAGATTGTTGCATTCAGCAGAAACGGATCTCCCGGACGAATCAGTGTTCTGGGTGCGGATGTCGAAGCGATTGACACATTACTCACGACCGATCGTCCGACGTCACGCACGGTTACGACAATCGATTCCGGCAGAGGCTCGACGGTATTCCATCCCAGCCCCGATTGCTGAAGATCAGTGAAAACGTACAGTTCCTTCTTCGCGGCATCGGACGCCAGCAGCCGATCGCGAGCCCACATCAGCGCAGCGCCGTAGTTCGTTGCTCCGTAGCATTGCTCCGGAGCCTTGAGCGTCACACTGCTTGCTCCCTGTTTGACATCCGACACAGGAGCGACAGCGTGATCAAACCAAGCGACCTCGACGCCCGTATTGTCGTCCGCCGCCTTCAGCACGTCCTGCGCCTGAGCCATCGCGATATCGACCAGTCGCTGACCTTCATTCTGCAACTGCATCGTGGCGGACTTGTCTAACAGCAGAACCAAATGACGTCCATCGCCTGCTTTTTTCTTCTCCGCAAAATACGGTCGAGCAAACAGCATCACAAGAGCAGCCACAGCTCCCAGTCGCAGCAGCAGCAGCAGCCATCGTTTGAGCTTCTTTCGTCGTGAGTTCTGCTCAATCACCGCGCGCAGAAACCGCAGCGTCCCCAGCTGCACCGTGCGACTGCGACGTTTGAAGAGCAAATGAACAATAACCGGAATCGACAGCGCACCAAGCGCCGAGAGAAATCCGATCTGCACGAAGTCCATGAACCACACATCCTCAAGAAAACCCCCAGCGAGCGGTTGGGCGTCAGCCCTCCGTGTACCGCCGCAGACTTACACGGAGGGCTGACGCCCAGCCGCTCGCCAATAAGTCTATTCCGGAATCTTTTCACCGTCTGCCAGTTGATACGGACACACATATTGCACTGAATTCTTTACCCCGAATTGTTTCCGTTCACCAATTTCATAAACCACTTCATCACCCAGCTTCGCCGTAATGGGATAGATCGACATCGGACCGACGGAGTATCGCCAGCCACGCATCTCGTCTTTCTTAACGCACTCAAGAATCAGGATCGCCTCTGGATCCGTTCCAAGCGCGTACACAAATACCGCCCCGTCCACGACTTCATCGGCTGGATTTCCGTACCGATAAACCGGAGTCGGCAACAGACGTAGCTGATTGAGTTCTTTTTTGTCCCATCCAAAGTTGTCTTCGACAACAAACGATTCCGCCAAACGACGCATTTGAATCAGTCGTTGTTGTGGTGTCTCCGCGCCTATGTCAGCGTTCGGCAGTTCATTCCATTTGGTGGAACTTGTCGATGGCGTCCACAGAGTCGATTCGCCGCGTTTCATTTCCAAATCAGTGCCGTAGAAATTGTGAAACTCATTGATCACAGTCGTGGGGCTGTTGAATGAAAACTGCGCAATCACATCGGGTCGATCGTTTCGAGAAAACATTGCAAGGATGCCGATTCGCGTCCCGCTGACGGGATTGTTCCAAACCAGTAATGGCTTTGGATTGAGCTTTGATTCTACGCGATCCTCGCCGACACGAACCTCAAAGTGCTTGATCGCTTCAACGAGAAAATCGACGCGAGCTTTGCGTTGGACGGCCTCCGCTTCTTTTGCTGCCGCTGCCGCGTCCACTGGAACAGGCTCATCGGCTTTTGGCTTAGCTTCGTCATCGCAAAATGATCGAGAACACTGCACAGTAATGACGATGCCCAGCAAACATCTCGGAAGAAAACTTATGTTGTATTTCGAAAAACCCATTGTAACTCTATCCAGAAGACGCTTTTAAAGTTTCAATCATTTGCGAGCGGCTGGGCGTCAGCCCTCCGTGTACCGCCGCAGACTTACACGGAGGGCTGA